>JABEUX010000145.1 GCA_013044185.1 Vulcanimicrobiota bacterium
CTACGGTGACGTAGCCTCGCGGTAAACCCCATCCGAAGCAAGACCGCTCGATACCTGTCGCTTGCGGCAGGCGGGTCGCCCACCCGGCTCGAGTTACGTTGCATCGAGGTACGCGGCGACGCGTGCCCCAGAGAGATGATCGTCGCCTGCACGACCTGCAGGTACAGAATCCGGCTTATAGGCACTCCTCCGCACATGCAACTTTCCAGGGTCGACGCAGCGTTGCTACGAAAAGAACGCCATCCCACGCCCTTTATCGTTAGGACCCATCATGAGCGAGCAAACCTTTACCCCCGATATCACCGTCGACCAGGCCTTCAAAATGCACGCCGGTGCGCGCCGCGTCTTCGCGCGGTTCCACCTCGGCGGTTGCAGTAATTGCGCGATCAGCGAATCGCATACCATTGGGGCGGTCAGCGAAGATTACGGCATTCCCTTGCCGATGCTCCTCGATGCGCTCAACGCGCTCTGGCATCAAGGAGCGCTCGCGATCGGCGATAAGGTGCGCATTCCCGCGGAATTGCGCGCCAAGATTCCGCAGTTAGCGCAGGTTCCCGAGACCGGCACCATCGTGGGCGTGGAGAGCGGAGCCTACACCGCTGAGTTCGGCGAGGTTCGCCTGCAAGGGCTCGCCGAGGATTTCATCCCCTTCGAGGCGAGCGCCGAGGCGGCGACCGCCTAGTTCTCTTCCTGGGGCGCGGCTAGCCGAGCGGGCGGCGCCGTTCGAAGCCCTCGTTCTCGCCGTGCCAGTGCGCGACGACCGGCTCGCCGAACTTCCAGCAGAGCCAGATCGGCTCGCCCTCGCGCTCGCTGGGAAAATCGATGAGGCCGAGATCGATATCTTTGACCACGCAGCCGAAATGTTCGATGCGATGGATGAGCCGAATAATCTCGATCTTCATCTCGCCGAAACGGGGGGTCGGAAGGGTCGAATGCGGCCCCGCGAGCCTGCTGCGGCTGCGGCCGACGCGGAGCTCGGGGTTCGTCGCGAGCAGGTTGATTGCCAGCTCGCGCCGCAAGCGCAAGAGCTCTCCCACTAGCGGCTCGATTTTAGCGATGAGGGCGTTTGCCTCGCGCGGAGAAAACAACGACATGCCGACTCCTGCACCACGGTACCCTGAGATTCACCTGGTCATCGCCGCGGGCCTTTCGGGCGCGGGCGTCACGCAGACGCTCAAGATCCTCGAGGATATCGGCTTCGCCTGCGTGGCGCAACTTCCCGCCGAACTCCTCGACGCCACCCTCGAACATTTTCACGCGCGCGGCACCCGCCGCGTTGCGCTCTCTTTCTCGCTGCCCGACGGGGAGGCTGCAGGCTTCGTTACGCGCATCGATGCGCTGCGCGCGCAGGTTGCGCGACTCGACGTGCTCTTTCTCGAAGCCGGCGAGAGCGCGCTCGTCGGTCGCTTCAGCGAGACGCGGCGGCGCCACCGCATGAGCCCCGGCGTTACCCTCACCGAAGCGATCGGACGCGAACGGACGGCGCTCGCGCCGATTCACGATATTGCGACGACGACCATCGCGACCGACGCGATGACGCTCTCGCAGTTACGTGCTCGCGTGGCGAGCGCGGTCGGCAGCGACCTCGGCGGCGTGCTCGACGTGACCTTTCTCGCCTTCGGTTTCAAGTACGGGCTGCCGCCCGAACTCGATCTGCTCTTCGACGTGCGTTTTCTCGCCAATCCAAATTACGATCCCGAGCTCCGCGAACGACTCGGGAGCGATCCCGCGGTCGCCGCCTTTATCGAACGCGACGACACGCTGGAACCCTTTCTCGTGCGCGCAAGCGAGCTCGTTTGCTTTCTCCTTCCACTCTATAAACGCGAGGGCAAGACGCGCGTGACGATCGGCATCGGATGTACCGGCGGGCGCCATCGATCGCTCTACGTCGCGCACCGTTTGAGCGGTGCCTGCGCCAAAATTCCCGGTATTGAATCCGGCGTCGCCGCGCGGGATATCGGCCGCTGATGCGCTCGCGAATCCTCACCGGCGCACAATGGATACTTCCCGGCTTCGGGATCAAACGTTGGATGTTCGTCGCCCTGCTCGGTCTCTTTTTTGTCCTCGACGCGATGAATCGCATCGTCGTCGCATCGGGGATTCACTTCCGGCTCGATGAGATCATCGATGCTTTCGTCGTCGACGTCCTGCCGCCCTCATTTCTGACCACGGCATTTATCGCCATCGGCGTCGCCCTGATGGCTGTCGGGCTCTACTTCAGCGTTCGCGCCGTTGCGCGTTCGGCACGCGAACCGCGCACCGATCCGTTAGGAAGGCTCCGTCGCTTTAAACTCGCGCAGGGCTACAAGATCGTCGCAATCGGCGGCGGAACCGGACTATCGACGCTCCTTCGCGGACTCAAAGCGCACACCAGCAATCTCACGGCCGTCGTCACCGTGAGCGACGATGGCGGCTCGTCGGGGCGCCTGCAAAAAGAGCTCGGCGTTCTTCCCCCCGGCGATATACGCAACTGCCTCGTCGCGCTCGCCGACGACGAAGCGTTGGTCACCGATCTCTTCCGCTACCGTTTCTCCGATGGTGAAGGGCTCGAGGGGCATTCGTTTGGCAATCTCTTCATCGCCGCGATGACCGGCATCACGGGAAACTTCGATAGCGCGATTAAGGAATCGAGCCGCGTCCTGAGCGTCGTGGGCCGCGTCCTTCCCTCAACGCTTCGCTTTGCGAGGCTCTGCGCGCAGCTCGAGGATGGCAGCATCATGCGCGGGGAATCGGAGGTCGGCGCGAGCCCACGCCCGATCGCGCGGCTCTTTCTCGAACCTCCCGATGTGAAACCACTCGAAGAGGTCATCGAAGCGATTCGCGATGCCGACGCCATCATTCTTGGCCCCGGATCGCTCTTTACATCGATTCTTCCGAATCTACTCGTCGACCGGATCGCCGCTGAGATCTCCGCATCGCACGCCGCCAAGATCTACGTTTGCAACGTGATGACTCAGCCCGGGGAGACGACGGCGATGAGCGCATCGCAACACGTCGGTACGCTGCAACACTACGGCGGACCAAAAATCTGCAACTACGCACTGATCAACGCGCAGCGGCCACGCCGGTTACTCGACGTCTATGCCGTCGAGGGGCAACTCCCCGTCGAGAACGACGAATCGGCGATTCGCGCGCTCGGCGTCGAGCCGATCGTCGCTGCGGTGATGAGCGAATCCGAGCACGTGCGACACGATTCGGCGCGACTCGCCCAGGCGGTTATCGAGACGATCGATCGGGTGGTGGCGAGGCGGGCGTCGTTGTTCCGGGGGAGGGAGCCGTCGGCTTCACCACGAGCCTAACGACAATCGCGTTCGGTTTGCCGGGCGTCGCGCTTCCACTCGAACTCCAGGTTTTGTACCCGGCAACCTGTACCGTGTAATCGTAATCCCCGGTCGGCACTTTCGCGAAGGCGAAATGCCCCGAGGCATCGCTCGTCGCCGTCAACACGGTGTCGAGCGTAACGATCGCTCCGGCGATCGGCTGGTTCGTCGCGGAGTCGATCACCGTCCCCGAGAGCGAGGCATAGGTCGCCCCGGGTGGTAACGCCCCATCGTTGCATCCACCGAGGATCAGCGAGACTGCGAGCAACGCGAACCCGCGCAGGAGTGCCTTCATAGCCTACGTTGATTATCGCGCCGCACGCCGCCCCCCTGCGAGCCGCACCGACGCAGGCAGTGGGCAACCGCGCTAAGAAGCCCGGGACGCTATGCACAGCCCATCGATCGAACGTTCCGCTCAACCGGAGTACTGCCGGGATGCCCTCGCCGCCATCGGCAACACGCCGCTCGTCCGCCTCAATAGCGTGACCGATGGCGCGCGCTGCCTGGTGTTAGCGAAAGTGGAGTACATGAACCCCGGCGGCAGTATCAAAGACCGCCCCGCCGTCGCAATGCTCGAAGCCGCGGAAAAGGCGGGACTGCTCAAGCCCGGCGGAACGATCGTCGAACCGACGAGTGGGAATACGGGGAGCGGCCTCGCGATGGCGGCGGCAATTCGCGGATATCGCTGCATCTTGGTGATGCCCGACAAAATGTCGCGCGAGAAGATCGATCTCCTGAAGGCGTACGGCGCCGAGGTCGTCGTCACCCCGACCAACGTGCCCTCCGATTCCCCAGAATCGTATTACGGCGTCGCCAACCGCTTAGCCGCCGAGATTGCCGGCGCGTTTCAACCGAATCAATTTCACAACCATCACAATCCCGACGCACATTACGCGACGACCGGCCCCGAGATCTGGGAGCAAACGCACGGCGCGTTAACGCATTTCGTCGCCGGTATCGGCACCGGTGGGACGATCTCGGGTACCGCGCGCTATCTCAAAGAACGGAATCCGAAGATCCACGTTATTGGGGCCGATCCCGAGGGATCGATCTACTCGGGCGATACGCCCCGTTCGTACGCGGTTGAAGGAATCGGGATGAACTATCTTCCCGAAACCGTCGATCTCAAAGTGATCGATGAAATGGTACGCGTCTCCGATCGCGACTCATTTCTCATGGCGCGCCGCATCACGCGCGAGGAAGGGCTGCTCGTCGGCGGCTCCTCGGGCACCGCGGCGGTCGCCGCGATCCGGCTCGCACAGACGCTTCCGGAGAACGCCGTCGTCGTGGTCATCTTCCCCGATTCGGGTCGCGGCTACATGTCGAAGATTTTCAACGATGAGTGGATGATCGCGAACGGTTTTCTTGCCGAAGGGAAACGCCGAGCGACCGTCGCCGACGTCCTGCGCAGCAAGACGCCGCTCCCGCCGATGATCGTGCTCGACGAGCGCGAGACGGTGCAACGCGCCCTCGATATTCTGCGTAAATACGAAATTTCGCAGATTCCGATTATGCGCGGCAAAGAACAGATCGGCAGCGTCAACGACGTAGCGGTGATGCAAGCGGTCTTCGACCGTAGCGATATCGTGCACCGACAGGTGAGTGAAGTGATGGGTCGCCCATTCCCCTCGCTCGATAGCGGCGAACCGCTAGAAAGTGCCTATAAATTGCTCACACTTGCAAATCACGCCATCGTCGTCACCGATGCCGACGAACCCGTCGGCGTGGTGACGCGGCAAGACATCATCAGCTTCCTCTCGGGTAGCCCCGAGGCGGCGGGGTAACGCCCGCAGATGAAGTTCAGTACCCGAGCCATTCACGTCGGGCAAGAGGCCGATCCCACGACTGGCGCAACGATCGTTCCGATCTACCAAACGTCGACCTACACGCAGAGCGCCGTCGGCGAGCATAAAGGCTTCGATTACAGCCGCACCGTGAATCCGACGCGCAGCGCTCTGGAGGCGCAGTTGGCCTCGCTGGAAAGCGCACGCTATTGCAGCGCCTTCTCCAGCGGCATGGCCGCAACTGCGGCGGTTCTCAACCTCTGCAGTGCCGGCGACCATATCGTCGTTACCGACGACCTCTACGGAGGAACCTATCGGCTTTTTTCGCGCGTCTTGCAACGCTACGGAATGAGCTTTTCCTACGTCGATATGAGCGATCTCGCAGCAGTGCGCGCAGCGATCAAACCCGAAACGAAACTCATTTGGATCGAAACGCCGACTAACCCATTGCTGAAGATCGTCGATATCGCAGCGGTCTGCGCGCTCCGCAACTCACAACGGACGTTCGTCGTCGTCGATAATACCTTCGCGTCGCCGTACTTTCAACAGCCGCTCGCGCTCGGAGCCGATGTCGTCGTTCACTCGACGACGAAGTATATCGGCGGACACTCCGACGTCGTCGGCGGAGCGGCGATCACCGATCGTGCGGATCTTTACGAGACGATCAAGTTTCACCAGAATGCCGTCGGCGGAGTTCCCGGTCCGCACGATGCGTGGTTGACGATGCGGGGAGCGAAAACGCTCGCGATTCGTATGCGCGAACATGCGGCGAACGCCGCTCGTATTGCCGAATTTCTCGAGAATCACGACGATATCGCACGCGTTTACTATCCCGGTCTTACGAGCCATCCGCAGCACGAGATCGCCAAGTCGCAGATGAGCGGGTTCGGGGGAATGGTGAGTTTCGTGTTACAGGGCCCC
Source organism: Vulcanimicrobiota bacterium (assembly GCA_013044185.1). Classification (GTDB taxonomy): domain Bacteria; phylum Vulcanimicrobiota; class Vulcanimicrobiia; order Vulcanimicrobiales; family Vulcanimicrobiaceae; genus JABEUX01. The sequence continues at coordinate 6,026 of JABEUX010000145.1, forward strand.
GCCGAGCGAGCGTTTGCCTTCGCGCGCGAAACCAAGCTCTTCAGTCTTGCGGAGTCCCTCGGAGGTGTGGAATCGCTGCTCTGTCACCCCGCGCGCATGACGCATGGATCGATTCCCAAGGAGGATCGCGAGCGGCGCGGCGTCACCGACGGGCTCTTACGGCTCTCCGTCGGCATCGAGGACTGCGACGATCTCATCGCCGATCTGCGCCAGGCAATCGAGCGCAGCGCTCGGGGCTAAGCTAATAGGAGCGACCGACCGGATAGGCAACGGCGCTCGCACCGGCAAGATCGTGCTTGGCCTGACGTCCGCTGAGGTTGCCGGCGCGCGCTTCCTCCGAGAGTACGACGCCCCGAACGCCGTCATACCAGACGTACGCGTAGGATCGCATCTGTCCGAGCCCCTCGCCCGTACTCACTTTCAACCAGTATGCTGGCATTCCGTTGACGAGAATGGCGTGCTCGCGCTTCACGAAGGTACCGCCCTTCGACGCGCTCCGGAGATCGTTCACGTACGTGGTATAGAAACCGCGCAGCGAGCCATGCGAAAAACGCTGGTAGGAGAGCGAGATGACGCGTCCTTCGCGCTTGCCGACATCGATGCCCCAAATTGCAACCGGAGTCATATGAGAGGCAGCTTGGTAGGGCACCTGACGCATGCCGATCAGTACCACGCCTTTGGGTGCGACGTAATGCATCGCCGGATCGTTGTAGGTTCGCTGCGCCGTCGTTGCTAGCGGGGGCGCCGTCGTCGCACCTGCCGGTGGAACGGCGAGTGCGAGGAGCGCAACCAGGGCGAAAAAAGATCTGCGAATCGTCAACGATCGAGTACCTCGAGAAGTGCGGAGAATGCGCCGATATAACGCCCGGTAGTGTTGCGGTGGCCGCCGACAAACTCCTCGCTCCGTACGGGGACCCCGCTCTCGCGGAGACGCCCGGCGAGCGTACGAGCGGCAATATCGAGACCAAATTCGTCGCTCCGGCCCGCGTCGAGGTAGCACAGCGACGACCGTGCGAGCGCGGAGAGGCGCGGCGCGTCGTATTCGGTTGGGTCGTAGGCGAGCCAGCGAGCGAACACGGCGTCGTCGATCTCCCCGGTCTGCAGATCGAACGGAACGTCGAGGTCGAACGCTCTCGCCGAGCGCGGTGAGTATGCCGCCGCACACGCCAGGATAAAGAGCGCGGAGAAATCCTCCGCGCCCCGCACGGGAGCGCTCTCGATCGCACCAACGAACGCTGCAAGGTCGCCGCCGCTCCGTTCGAACGCTCGCTGCGCCGATGGGAAGAGCGAGGGCATCGTAAGGCGGAAATAGCCGTCCCCGGCGATCGATGCAACGGCAGAGAATCGTTCCGGAAAATGCGCGGCGAGATGGATCGCACCGATTCCCCCCGACGATTTTCCCACGATCGCCCGCGCGCTGCTTCGCCGGATACTGCGATACCTGCGATCGATCTCATCGACAATCTCCATCGCAATATACTGCGCCACGCTCCCATTCTGAAGAGAATCGACGTATTGCGAACCACCGAGACGGGTCGCGCCATCGACCAGCACGAGGATCGCTCGGCGCAATGTCCCGCGTTCCATGGCGTCGTCGGCCATCTGCACCAGGTTGCGCTCCCATGGGGCAGCCGAGAGCACCTTTGCCAAGTTCGATCCATGCCCGTGCAAGCAATAGATCGTATCGTAGCGCTGCGAACCGGTCGGGTCGTACCCCGGCGGCAGATAGACACCGACGATACGGTCGCAGGGGTCGCCGAACGCATTGGTTGCCAACGCTGCCGAACGTAGACGGTGGAGTTCGAGCGTGCCGCGAAGGCCGAGCAGATCGCTCCAGATTCGAAAGGACACCGAGGCACCTTTCGCGCGAGGTACGCGGCTTCCTCACCCGAAGATGCGGGGCATGCCATCGCCGCACCGCTCGGCAACGCTCGCGCTCGTTATCGCTCTGCTGGGGGCGATCCACCCCGCGCCGACTCCTTGGCGCGAGCATCGGCGCGGCATCCACCATTTTCTTTATGCCGCCTCCTTCTTCTACGAGCGCATTCCACGCACGCAGTGGGCCGCCGACCTCAACGCCTATCGAGCGATGGGGATCAACACCATCGATCTCTACATTCCGTGGAATTTTCAGGAGCCGCATGCCGGCGCTTTCGATTTCACCGGACGTAGTAACCCGCGCCGCGACGTGCGGGGGCTTTTCGCGCTCATCGCTGCCGATGGATTTCGCGTTATCCTTCGCCCCGGGCCGATGATTCGTAACGAATGGCGCAACGGCGGCTATCCGGCATGGTTGCTCGTGCGCAAGAGTTACGATATGCCGCTGCACGATATTCTCCAAGGGCGCTACCCGGCGACCGCGACGTTGCAGAACGCGCACGCCGATGAAGCAGCGAAGGAATGGTTAGCGAATCGCCCGCATCGCAGCGAGGTCCATCGCTGGTATCGGGCGCTTTTCGCCGCGATCGCTCCTTGGTCGAATATCGTCGAAGCGGTCGCTCTCGACGACGACGAAGGAGCCTATATCGACAACGACACCTGGCCGGCACCTCACTGGCATGCGTATATTCGTTGGCTCGCAGCCGCCGTGCGCCGAGAGATCGGGGCGAACGTTCCGCTTTTTATCAATACCTACCAAACGAAGGTTCCGGCGGCGGTCGGCGTCTGGGCCTGGGGTAATTGGTACCAGAGCGATGCGTATCGCATCGGGACGCACGATCTCGCGCAGTTGATTTTTTCAACCGCACTTTTGCAGACGCAGCCTCATCGCGCGGTGATGCAGAGCGAATTTCAAGCCGGGTGGCTGCAAGCGGCGAACGAAACCACGCCGCGCCCGGCGGCGCCGGAGAACACGACGATCGCGCTCCATCAACTCTTACAACTCGGCGCCCATGCGATCGTCAATTTCCCGGTTCAGGACACGATGAACCCCGCAGGGTGGGAGGCTCCCTGGGCCAACGCACTCTACTCCTGGGACGCCGCACTCGCCCTCGACGGCACGCACCAGGCGCGCTACGCACCGACGGCGGATTTCGGGGCGCTCGTGCGCGCGGCCGGCGCGCACTGGCTCGCTCGGCTCCATCCCGATGCCAACCTCGCCATCGCGTGGCCGGTCAGCGCGTATCCATCGCACGAGGTGACGAACGCCCACGTCGCCGCATTCGCCGCATCGACGATTCGCGCGTTCATGCGTTGCCGCGCCCTGGCGTTGACCTGTCGCGCTGTCGATCTTCGTTTCGCCGCGCCGGGAACGCTCGCACGCTATCGCGCTCTCGTTCTTCCGCGAGTCGCCGACGAAGCGCGTATGCTCCCCGCTGTCCGTGCGCGCCTCGATCGCTACCGGCATTACGGTGCGATCCTCTCATCGCCGCAGGCCGCGCTCGCTCATGGTATCGCACCGACCAACGGCGCCCTCAAAGATGCGACATTGTTACTTAGCCCCCATCAGCGCTCCGCGCTCCTCGATCTCTTCAACCTCGCGAGCACGCCGCGCACGGTTGCGGCGACGACGATCCATCTGGGTTCCGCGCGCGTCGAACTTCCGCCAACGACGCTCCCGCCCGGCGGCGCATGCGATTGGCGTCTCGATCGAATCTCGGAAACGAAGGCACGGATCGCCTGGACGCGCTGCACACCGCCACTTCCAACGAATGCGCCGATGAACGCCGACGGCGATCTTCACGCGCTCATCACCGCAATACGCTCCGATGGAACGCCGACCTACGTTCTCCGTAACGCGCGACTGCGTTTGATCGTCAGTGCCGACGCCGGTGCACGTTCCTTCGTCCTTGAGGATCGTCGGCTGCACCGCAATCTGGCGACGAGCATCGGGCTCTTTCGTGACGACGTCGCGCGACCGCCGGCTCCCTCGAAGCGCGACTATATCGCTGCATTCACGCACCCTTTTGAAGCCGGCACCTTCAACCGGCGATATCGTTGCCTCGACCGCAGTAGCGCCGCAGCGCAGGTGCTGAGCTGCCGCTATCTCGCTCCCGATCTCGCGGCACGACCGGTCGCATTTACGAAAACGTTCGTCCTCGACCCGCAAGGCGGCGTGCTTCGCGTATTACTGCAATGCACGTCCACCTGCGTGTCGATCGATGCCTTCGCTGCCGGCGGCAAGGAGCGCGTGCGCGTCTTTGGGGGTCGACTGCGCTCGGTCGCGAGCCCGCCTGGCAGCCGACTCATCGAGGTGCAGTACCGGAGGCACGCCGAGATCGATATCGGCCTTCCAGGAGCCCCGTAGCGCGGCGCGAACCCTGGGCCCTGCCGATTCACGCGGGGAAGTGGCGGAATGGCAGACGCAGCCGCCTCAAAAGCGGCCGAGGCAACTCATGTGGGTTCGAGTCCCACCTTCCCCACCAAGGATCGAAGCTCGTTAGTGCGGGGTATTTTTTCCGTGCGCCGGATGGCTCGCCGAAGCGGGCATACTCGCAGCGGCAAAGATCGTCGGATTCGCGCCGGTCGAGGCTATCTGATCGACGCGCGAGTTAATGGCAAAGAGCGTCCCCAGCAATATCGCCGCCAGGACGGTCCACCGGTTCAACGCTCGCAGTATCACTTGCATCTTTCAACGACCCTCTCCTCACAGCATCGGAGCATGCAGGCGGTGTTTTAAGGCCGTGAAAGGTGACTTTACATATTTTTAACGCGGCGTCTCGCACCATATCTCAGGGCGAGAGCCTCGTCAGCGCTTTCGGAAGGAAGTGGTGGAAAACAAACGTTGCGCGGGTCGCCGGACGAATGAGTCCAGTGCGCCTCGCGCTCTCGATGCCGACCATACTCGGGAGCTTCCACGCATAGACGTTCTGGGCAACATCGATGGCGTAGACGCCGCTCGCTACGACGGCCGGGCCCCCATAGAAAAACTGCAAAACATCGGTTGGGTTTGCTTCCCAGAGCACGTTACAGTTGTCGTCGAAGGCAACGAACGCAGGTGCCGCCGTGGATTGACCGTTTGGTACCTGGTTATCCAACGGCGTGAAGCCGATACCCGGAACCCACGCAACGTACGAAAAGAGCATCGAGTTCGTCGCGGTGATCGAGCAACGTTCGGTACCGCTCCCTACGGGAAAAACATCCAAATTGCTGGCGAACCCGGCGCCATTTCGCCCCGAGGAGACGGCAATCACGTTGCCATCGGTCGTCGGCGTTCCGATCCCTCCGAACCCGTCGGGTGGGGTATGCGTCGTGATGAGGACCGGCGAAAAGAGCGGGACGTTCGGCTGATAGATCGGGTAGCCGTAATAATAGCCGCTCTTTCCGGTAAAATAGAGATCGCCGTTCCACAGCAATACCCCGCCGCCAACATCGGAATCCTGGCTCGCTTCCAGTGGGTTCGTCGCGTATGTCGGGATAAAACTCGAGGTCGGTTGCAACGTCGTCGGCACAAATTGCACGACGCCGTCGAAGTACCCATCATCGTGGAGCGTATTCCCGGTTCCCGCATAGAGCGCGCTTCCGTCGTACGAGATCGGCGACCAACTACTCCCACCATCGCCATACGCTCCTCCGAGAGGGGCGATTTGGTATTGCGCGAGGATCGAACCAGTCGCTTCATCGAGTGCGATCAGTCCACCATTGATGTCGCCGGAATTCGGATCTCCGCCGGCGACCCCCTCAATAACCTGGCCATGAACGACGATCGGCTCTCCTCGCATATTTCCGTAGGCGAGCCCGGGAGCTCCATTCAACTGGGAGGGTTCCATCCATTTTGTCGCGCCGGTCGTTGCGTCGAGTGCGGCTATATAACCACCGTGCGCGTAATCGACGCAGGTCGGCGGCGGACCGTTGATCGCGCAGGCAGACTGAATGCCTTCAACCGGAACCAGCAGTGTATTCGTCGCGCTATCGAGTGTCGGCGTGCCGTACACCCCGGAGATGGCGGCGATCGGCGTGACGGTAGATCCCAAATCCTTCGTCAGCGGCAGATGAACCTGCCACGCGATGTCCCCCGTATCGCGGCGAAGGGCGCTCACCACGCCACAGACATCGGCGGTATAAACGAGTCCACCCGAGACGATCGGGCTCGCCTCGTCCACAAAAACTTTCGCCGTCTGCGCTGCCGCGAGGCATGAGGGATCGAGATTCACTCCGCTTTGACGCCACGCCAGCGTGAGCTGAGAAATATTTCCCGTGTCGATCGTCGAGTGGAGTTCGAGGCCCGTTCGCCCATCGTCGTGAGCGTACGTCGTCCAGTCATCGTTGAGCGCCGGCGGCGATGCGAGCGGGACGCTTGCATCCACCGAGCCTGCAAACATGAAGGGCGCCCCGAAAAGCACTGCCGGAGCGAGGTAATCGCACTGAACCGGCGTCGAGAAGGACACGAAGGTCGTAAACGTTTTTTGCCCCTGGGGGCTGCCGTTCGTCGATATGGCCAAGACATTCGGTTGCGTCGGCTCGACGGCATTTGAGAACGTTACGTGCGTACCGGGGCTGCATGACGTTTGAATCGTCGCCGCGCTGCCGACGGGCGTGGTGGCGGTCGGATCGTTGACACTGATGGCGACCGCGAGTTCGGTTCCCGCGTTCGACGTCGGGGTCGAACACATTTCACCGAAACTCATTGCGGTGCAATCTGCGGGAGCCGTCGCCGAAATTGGTGCGATCGCGAAGGTGCCCGAGTATGCACCGAACGGAATATTCACGGTAAAAGCAGCGTTGGTTATCGGTATCGCTATCACGATCGGAGCCCCGCTTGCCGAAAGCGGCGCCGCACCGCTCGCTCCATCCGGGAAAAAGAGCACTTGGAGAGCCCTCGTTCCAGCGGGAAACGAGGATCCGGCGATCGATAGACTCGCGTCCCCGCTAAGCACGCCGGGGCCGCTCGTTTTTGCCAAACGCAGATAGAGCGTCGGCGGTGCAAATGGGGCCGGACGCGCCCATGAAAAGCCGCTCGGGGGGAGCGCGGAGAGCGCGGCGGTGATCGCGATTGCCGCGCTCTGCCCCGCCGGCACGCTGAGCGTACCGGAAAACCCGGAGCTCGACGGCAGCACTTGCGTCCCGCCACCGGTCGAAAAACATGGCGCGGCGGGCGTTGATGAGCATCTGTTTTTTTTTTTAATGATACGGCCACCACCTGGAACGATCCCACTC
>JABEUX010000146.1 GCA_013044185.1 Vulcanimicrobiota bacterium
CCCGCGCCAATATCAGGAAGTTCGCCCATTTTTCACGCAGGTGGGGAATGCGTTTAATGCCGTTTTTTCCTGTGCACTTTCGTGCCCGTCGCTCCTCTATACGCCCGCGATCCCAAGCTTTCGCCAAGGGTACGGCGTCGAGGGGACTCAAGGGCCATTTTCCTTTTCCGGGTTCGATGCCGTCGGGGCGCGGCGGACCGATCTCGCTGAAGCGCTCGACTTTGGGGAACAAAATTCGCGCAATTCCTACGGCATAAACGCGCAAGGAGTATCGGTCTCGACACCAACGTTCGTCGATACCACCGCTTCGCTCAACGGAGGATTCCTGGATAATCGGAGCCATATAGGAATCTACGGAAACTACGCGCGCGAAAACGGAACCTTTATTACCGATGCATCTCAAGCGCGATACGGGGAGCTTGGCGCCGTGTACCAAACGGCAAATACCTTCGCTGGAGTAGCGCGTCAGTTCACCGGAGCACAATTCAGTCCCGTCGACGCATACATACAGCAAAATAACACGGCCGGCTACGAAGCCGGAGGACGTCACGTATTCCATATGGCACCGAGGTCCAGATTGCTCGACATACAGGTCTCTGCATTTGATACGCGTTTCTGGAATAACGCTTCCCAGATCGCACAGGAGGAAGCGAACTGGCAAGTCGGCCTAGACCTTAGAAATCTTTGGACGGTAAACGTGTTCCAAAACTCAACGTTCGTACGTGCGTCGGATGGAGAGTTCTTGCCGTTTAACGTCGGGAATGGTGCATTTCTCGGATACGACTTAAATTCTAATTACCCCGTCGGTATATTATTTGGGGATGGCCCCTACTATCACGGACATGCCGCGACAGAACAATTTTTCGATACGCTTCCCGTTCGACGCAACCTGAGTCTCTCGCTCAATGTCAACGAAAACATCTACGCGTCTCGCCGAGCGACCGAGCCCTCGTTCAAACAATGGTTGAACTCGGCGAGCTTGAATTGGCAGTTTTCGCGCGATGCGTCGTTCTCGCTCGGTGCGCGACGCATCAACGGTACGAGCCTTCCCACTTCGTACTACACGCCGACGTTCACGCCGATCTTCGCCGACAACCTCAGTGCGGCGTTTCACTACCTCCACGGGCACAACGAGTTCTATCTCGTCTACGGCGATCCGAACGCCCTCACGACGACGCCCGCCGTTTTCTTTAAGTGGATCTTCTATGCCGGGGCTGAAAAGGGAACCTAACGAGCGAAAGAGCCGAGCATGGGTGCGAGGATACCGGGGCCGAGCCGCAGAGAAACGTTTGCCAAACTCGGCATGCAGCCGTTCCTTCGGTTACCGACGTTTTTAGCCGAGGTTTCCGAGCGCTACGGTGCGATCGCAGCGTTCCAACTTCCGTTCCGACGCTTTCTCTTTCTCAACGACCCATCGCAAATCAAAGACGTGCTCGTAACCCAACAGCATGCGTTCGTGAAATCCGAGGGCGGGCGCGCGCTGCGTCGCCTGCTCGGCAACGGTCTCCTCACCAGCGAGGAGCCGGAGCACCGCCAGATGCGCCGGATCGTCCAGCCGGCATTCCATCGCGAACGAATCGCTGCGTACGCTCGCGCGATGCTCGAGCATGCGCGGCGCTGGTGCGAGGAGCACGCCGATGCGGCGACGATCGAGATGCACGCCTCGATGAGTGAGTTGACGTTACGCATCGCAAGCGAGACGCTCTTCGGCGTCGATGCCGGCGAGCAGGCGAGTGAGGTTCGCGCCGCACTGCGGGCGACGATGGAGAGTTATCCTTCGGGGATTGGTCCGCTCGGGCAGATTCGATCGAGGCTCGGCTTTCTGCCCGTAACGCGACGCTTCAACGAAGCTCGAGCGCGGCTCGATGAGATCGTCTATGGCCTCATCGCGCAACGACGAGCGAGCGCGGAAACCGGCGGCGACGCGCTCTCGCTCTTGATCGCCGCCGAGGATGCGGAGGATGGCTATCGTTCCTCCGATCGACAGGTGCGCGACGAAGCGCTGACGCTCTTTCTCGCCGGGCACGAAACGACGGCGAATGCGCTGCTCTGGACCTGGTATCTGCTCGCGCGCCATCCCGAGGTGGAGCGGCGGTTGCACGACGAAGTTGATGGCGCGGATTTTTCGCGCGACCCAATGGAAATCTCGGCGAGCCTAGAGTACACGCGCCGCGTTTTTCGTGAATCGATGCGGCTCTATCCGCCAGCGTGGATATTCGGACGCGAGGCGCGCGAACGAGTAATGCTCGCCGGTGGTTACGAGATCGAGGCGGGAACGACCGTGCTGATCGCGCCGCTGGTGCTGCACCGCCGCCCGGATCTCTTCCCCGATCCCGAGCGCTTCGATCCCGAGCGTTGGCTGCGCGGCGATACACCGCAGTTTGCGTACGTCCCCTTCGGCGGCGGCGCGCGCCGTTGCATCGGCGAAGAGTTCGCCTGGAGCGAGGGCGTGCTCGTACTGGCGAGGCTTGCCCGCGCATTCCATTTCGAGATGTGCGACGAGCGCGAGATCGAAACGGTCGCGCTGGTGACGTTACGCCCGAAAGGGCCCGTCGCGATGCGCGTTACGCGCCGCTAGCGGCCGATCGCTAACGCGACTTGCTCCCGGATAGCCTGTAGCTGTCGTTCGTCAACCCGCGATGTGGTTGCAGCAATGCGTTGCTTTGCAACACTCGTGACGTGGTGCGCTAATGCCCACGAGACGCGCGTGGCGCCGTTGCCCGACGTCGGCTCGATACGTTGGGAGAAGGTGGGGTGCGCGATATTCTGGTCGGATGTTAACGGCACGACGATAACATTGGGGTAGCTCTCCGGAAATAACTCCGCATTACTGATGACGACGGCCGGGCGTATCTTATTGGGCTCTTGCGCAAGGGCGCCGCTTCGCCAATCGACGAGGACGATCGAGCCGGCGTCGGGGGTCAGCGCGGCTCTCCCGCCGGGACGCCGTAGGATTCGAGTTCTTCGCGCGCTTCCGGATGCTTGGCGAGGTATTCAGCGATGCGCTCGCCCTCCGCGCGAATCGCCGCATGTCGTACGCGCCGCGCTTCGGCCTCTGCGAGATCGCGCACCAGGGCGCTGATGCCGAGCCCGCGAGCGCGCGCGAGCTCCTGGAGCGTCTCACGATCCTTCGGGTCGAGCCTGATCGTTAGCGTATCGGCCATCGCTATGTGATTGTAACACGGGGGCGTGTCACGGACAAGTGCCGCGCCCCCGTGCGCTCGATGCTACGCAAGGACGAGCTGCTCGTTCTGCGCGCCAGCTTTCCGAAGCGCTTCGGCGATCATCTGCTCCTGAAGCTCCGGCACGATCCAGCGAGCTTGCGCGTCGGGCGAGAGCTTGTCGATCGGGTCGAAGTAGAGAAACGCTTTGCCCGGCTTGACGCTCGGAGCCGCGTAGACGGCGATCCCGTTCTCGCGGTCGTAGTATTCGTAGGAATGAACGTCGCGCTTACCGCCGCCGCCCGGCGCGTCGCAAACGAAGGTCGGCGTGTTGAAGCCGGCGGTGCTTCCGCGCACGAATTTCTCGGTCTCGGTTGCGGTCTGAATCGTCGTGCGCAGTTCCTCGACGCCCTTCACCATATCGTGCATGTACACGTAATACGGATGCACGTTGACGTGTCCGAGTCGCTTTACGAGCATCGCCATCCGCTCCGGGCTGTCGTTGACGCCGCGGATCAACACCGATTGATTGCGGGTAAAGATGCCGCGCTCGAAGAGCATACCCATCGCTTTTTGCGTGATCCACGTGATCTCTTCGGGGGCGTTAAAGTGCGTGTGCAGTACGACGTCCTTGCCGAGCTTGCGGCCGCGATCGACGATGGCGGTAATCGCATCGAGCCACTCGGTGTGCGTGATGATCTTCATCGGCATAATCGCCGGGCCTTTGGTGGCAAAGCGCATGCGGCGCACGTGCGGAATATCGAGTAGCGCGTTCCCGATGAGTTCGATGTTCTTCGGCGGCAATTGATAGGTGTCGCCGCCGGAGACCACGATATCTTCGAGCTCCGGGCGCTCGCTGATATACTGAAACGCCTGCTGCCACTGCGCGGGAGTCTTGGCGAGCGAGACTTTATCGACTTCTTCGGTATCGGGGCCGATCGCGTAACTGCGCGTGCAGAAGCGGCAATAGACCGGGCAGACGTTGAGCGGCAGAAAGAGCGCCTTATCGACGTACCGGTGCACGAGCCCCGGAACCGGAGAGTCGTCCTGTTCGTGCAGCGAATCGAGCGTGAGGCGCGGGTGATCGGGGAGCAACGAGCTCGCCATCGGAATAAATTGCCGACGGATCGGATCGTTATGCGGGTCGTTCCAATCGATCAGCGAGAGCGCGTAGGGCGAGACGCGCACGGCCATCGGCGCGTGGGCGAAGCCCGCTTCGATATCGGCGACGAACTCCGAGGGCGCGAGGTCGCGAATGGTACCGATCAATTCTTCCGGCGTTTTGATCGAATGCTTTTGCTGCCAGAGATGATCGAGGAAGGTCGCTTCATCGACCTCACGATACGCCGGAACGTGGCGCCAGAACTCTCCCTGCTTGAGATTCTTGTATGCGTATTGCGATGCTGCCGCCGCCGGCTTTTTATGGACGATCTCGCTCATGGTCGCTGCCTCCGATAGGTGGGTGGATTACGAACGCGCGTATTTCGCGTTGAAATAGGAATGAATGGCCGGGAAATCGCGGAGCGTCTGCAACGCGATCTCGGCGTGGTTGCGGGCGTACCCGTTGCCGACGATCATCGTAATATCTTTCGCCGCGCCTTCGGCACCGAGTGCCGCCGCGGTGAACGATGTCGACATCGAGAAGAAGTAGAGCGTGCCGTCCTCTTTCGTGGAGAGGATCGAAGCGAGCTCGGTTCCGGGAACGTTCACGCAGTTAATCACGACGTCGGCGAGTTCGGGAAGCATTGCTTCGACCTGCCCGCTGACTCCGAGCGTATCGCGCGCATCGGCGACGACGAAGGCATCGACGTAGCCTTCGCGCTGAAGCAGTTTGGCGGCCTCGGTCTCCGCGCTCGGCGCGATGCCGATCACGCGCCCGCTCGCCCCGACGGCGCGCTTGGCGTGCGCGCACGAAAGCATGCCGCTCTTGCCGTCGGCACCGATGACGACGACGCTCTGCCCCGGTTTGCAGAGTCGCGCGACCTGGGCCGGCGCGCCGGCAACATCGAGCACCGCAAGCGCGACGTTCTCATCGATATCCTCCGGAAGCTTCGACCAAAGGCTGCGCTCGAAAAGAACGGCGCTCCCCTCGATCCAGATACGCCCGGTCTTCGTGCAGACGCGCGTGATACGACGAAGGTGCAGCGGCGTGAGCGTCAGCGAGACGAGCGAGGCGATCCGATCGCCGACCTTCAACGAAATGCTATCGCGAAGGGCCTCGCCGATCTCGGCGACGCGCCCGATAAACATGCCGCCGCTGCCGGTGACGGGGTTATGTTGCTTGCCGCGCGTCGCGACGATCTTCGTAACGTGCGCGCCGATGCGCGCTTCGTCGCCCTCTTCTGCGTCGGCGATCTGCTTGAACGATGCGGAATCGATATTGAGGACTTCGACTTCGCAGAGAATCTCGTTCGCTCGCGCGACCGGCGTATTATCGAGGCGC
>JABEUX010000024.1 GCA_013044185.1 Vulcanimicrobiota bacterium
ACCACGCAAAACGCGCCGAACCAGTTCGCGGGTTTTGTGAACTATCGGAAGAAACGCTTCGACATTGCGATCGACGGCATTCTTCAAGAGGGTGCTCGCTACGGTTCGCCGCTCGATTTCATCGGGTACGATCCGCGCTACTGCGGCGCGAACCAGGCTGCGGTCACTGGGAGCGATACTCCCGGCAACGCGAACTACCAGAGCTGCTCGAACAACCCAGCGCTGGCCTCGATGTTGGCGGTTCCCAATCCATTGTCCGGCTCGTTTAACGGGCTCGGCCAGTACCGTAACCCTTGGCAGCTGAATATCGGCGCGAATATTTCGTACGAATTCAGTAAGCGCGTCTCGGCTACGGTGACGCTTGCGAACCTCGTCAACCGCTGCTTCGGCGGTAATACGCCCCCGGGCAGTCTCTACACGCCTGGAACGATCAACTGCGGTTGGGGCTCCAACGGCGCCTACATCTCCAACTACTACTACGGAAGCTCGCCTTCGCAGGCTTCGAACTATTCAGGCGCGGGCGGCTCGTATCTCCCGTGGCTGAATCAGCCCTACCTGCCGGTCAGCAACGGCCTTCCGATCCAGGCGTACTTCCAGCTGAACGTCAACCTCTAACGAGCGCGACGCTTCTCGCTAGAAGCGCTTGGAAGAACAAACCCCGTCGCGAAAGCGGCGGGGTTTGTTCTTCGTGCGCCGGAATCAAGCGTTGGTGCCACGTTTACGTTGTGATGAATGCGACCGCGAGATCGCGCCGCTTACCACGCGCAGTAACCTCCGCTGGATCAAAGATCGAGCGCACCTCGCTCGCGAGGTGTTGCGCCACTCCAACGACGGGCTCGATAGCTGGATGATGGAGTCGCTCGCATTTCTTGAAGAGCACGGCGAGCACGGCGTTAGCGTTCTTGCGTAGCTCTGGTTCCCTGTCACCCCGAGTAGCACATCTCTTTGTCACCCCGAGTAACACATCGATACGATGGCTTCGCCATCTACTCGGGGTGACAAGGAGCGGCTGTACTCGGGGGTGACGGGGCTATTCGGGGACGCGGATATGCTCGCCGGGAACCAGGGAGGCGCCCTGAAGGTGATTAACGCGGACGATCTCGTCGATCCGCTCCTGGATGCTGCCGCTTGCGAGGTGCGCCGAGGCGATCGACCAGAGGGTGTCGCCCGATTGAACGGTGACGTGCGCGTACCGGGTGACCGGCGCCGCATGGAGGCGGCCCATCGAGAGGGTGGGAACGGCGACGAGCGCGCTCAGCGCGGCAAGCGCCACCGCGGGCATCAGGCTCATTCGTTTGCGGGAAGTCATTGTGGATAACCCTCCATATCTTGGGCCGAACGGCTGTTCGTCCACTAGATTCTAGCATGCCCGCTCCGCGGGGTGTCAAGAGTCTCGAACGTATGTTTGCGATTTTTCGAACTCTATGATACGGTTCTATCGAACGGCTGTGCCATACGCCTGGCATTGCGCAGCCGATGCGAGCGAAAGAGAAAGGATGTAGGCATGCGCGAACGCCCTCCGAGCGAGCGGCAGCGGCAGATCCTCACGGCGATCGAGCGTTTTGCGACCGAACACGGCTACCCACCCTCGGTGCGCGAGATCGGCGAGATCGTCGGCCTTTCATCCTCCTCGACCATCCATGCCCACCTCAAGACGCTCGAGAAGCGCGGCCTACTCACGCGGGACGCCACGAAGCCGCGCGCGATGCGCTCCGAGCGGTCGGGAATCCCCGAGGGGATGGTGCTGCCGATTCTCGGCCGCGTCGCCGCGGGCGTGCCCATCGCCGCCCAGGAAGAGCGCGAGGGCGAGTTTCTCGTCGCCGCCGATTTTCTGCCGAAGGGCTCCGATGCGTTTATGCTCCGGGTGAAGGGCGACTCGATGGTCGATGCGGCGATTCTCGACGGCGACTTGGTGGTGGTGCGCCCGCAGAGCGATGCGCGCAACGGCGAGATCGTCGTCGCGATGCTCGAAGGCGATGCCACCGTGAAGCGCTTCTTCCGTGAAGCGGGGCGCGTGCGCTTGCAGCCGGAGAACGCACGAATGCAGCCAATCTATGCCGACGATGTCGTTATCGTCGGGCGCGTCGAAGCCGTTATTCGCCGCCTCTAACTTCTCGCGCGCCGTCACCGGATTCGCCGCTTCGGCGGAGATGCGCGCGCTCAACACCGCGTTGCCGATCGGATTCGGCGGGCTCGTTGCGGCGCTCTTGGCAATCCTTTTTCTCGAACCGAACGGCTGGCGCGTTGCACCGCAGCCGAATTTTCCGCTCGCCGCGATCGCCGGAGCGATGCTGCCGGCGTTCGGTGCGATGTCCTGCGTGACGGCGATCGCTCTTGCGTGGCAGCTCGCCCTGCGCCGCGCGTTACCGATCCTTCCGCAGGTGCTCGCAAGCGCGATCGCCTTCGCGCTGGCGTTGCCTGCATGGAAGCCGGGGATCGCGCCGCTCGCCTATCTCCGCAGCGTCGGCGCGAGCGGGTTATTACTCGCGATTCTCGTGGGGATGCTCTGCGCGTTGCTGGTGCGGGCGGCGGTGCGCTTCCTGCCCGCGGGGCGCTACCTCGGTGCCCCGCTCGCGCTGCTGCCCTTCGTCGCGCTGCACGCGGCGGGGATCGATCTCAGCGCGTATGTCGTTGCCGCGCTCGCACCGCTCGCGCATCTCGGCGATACCTACCTTGCGTTGCTCGCGATCGTCTTTCTCGAAACCGCGCTCTGGTGCATCGGCATTCATGGCCCCGCGCTGCTCGCCGGCGTCGTCACGCCGGTCTATCTCTCGTTGCAGGCGCTCAACACGCATGCATTCGTCGCACATCAACCGCTCCCGCACATCGTCGTCGTCTCGCTCTTTCTCTTCGTTTTTCCCGGCGGAGCCGGCGCGACGCTTCCGCTCGCCGCGTTGCTGGCACTCTCGAAAGTGCCGCGTTTGCGGCGCATCGGCCGTGCGACGCTTCCCTTCGCGCTCATCAATGCGAACGAACCGTTGCTCTTCACGCTGCCGATCGTCGCCAATCCCTTTCTCGCGCTGCCGTTTATCGGCATTCCGATGCTTTTGGCGAGCATCACCTATGCCGTCGTCGCCGCGGGTTGGGTCGCGCGCGCCGCTTTTTACGTGCCCTCCTCGATTCCGGCACCGATCTCGGTCTATCTCGCGACCCTGGATTGGCGCGCGCCGATCCTCTTGCTCGCGAATCTGCTGCTCGCAACGGCACTGTGGTTGCCGGCAGTACGCGCCTACGAACGTCACGAAGTTGGGCTATCATGATCGTCGAACTTTGCGAGCGTTTCGGCTTTACCGGGGCGCTCGCGCGCGCGGCCGAACGTGCCTGGAAGCGCGTCGGTACGTTGGAGTACCCGGCGCAACGAGCGGTTACCATGAACGTGCTGCAGGCTTTTCTTGAAGAAGGCATCGCCGAGAGCGATCTTGCGGGAAGCAGCGGTTACGGCTACGACGATGCGGCGCGCGGCGCGTACGAATCGTTGCTGCGGCGCATCTTCGGCGCCGAACGCGCGCTGGCGCGCATCACGATCGCCAGCGGAACGCACGCCATCGCCCTCGCCCTACGGGCCTGCGTGCCGCGCGGCGGTACGCTTTTTGCCGTCGCGGGTCGCCCCTACGATACGTTGCGCAATGCGATCTACGATGCCCCCGATTCGCTCGCCGTTACGGGTGGTTTTGCGTATTGTGAAATCGCGTTGCTCCCCGACGGAAGCATCGATATCAGTGCGCTCGAACGCGAAATGCGTGCCGTCGAATGCGGTGCGATCTTCGTGCAACGTTCGCGCGGCTACGCGAGCCGGCCGAGTTTGCCGATCGCCGAACTCGAGCGAGCCTTCGCGGCGTTGCGTGCGGTACGCGACGATCTTCCGATTCTCGTCGATAATTGCTACGGCGAACTCGTGGAAGAGCGCGAACCGACGCACGTCGGCGCCGATCTCGTGATGGGATCGCTCATCAAAAATCTCGGTGGCGCGCTCGCGCCGACCGGCGGCTATTGCGTGGGGCGCGCAGATCTCGTCGAGCGCATCGCCTCGACGCTCTACGCGCCGGGGCTCGGCGATGCGTTGGGGCCGACGCTCGGTTTCGGGAAAGCCTTTATTCAAGGGCTTTTCCAGGCGCCGAGCGTCGTGGCGGAATCTTTACGAACGCTTGATTTTGCGGCCGCGCTCTTCTCGGAGCTCGGCTATCGCGTCGATCCGGCACCGGGTGCGCGGCGCACCGACATCGTGCAGGCGATCGCGCTGGGAAGCCGCGAGCGCGTGCTGCAATTCGCGCGCGGGCTGCAGAGCGTTCTGCCGATCAACGCGCGTTTTCGCCCGGAACCGGGCCCCGTGCCGGGCTATCGCGATCCGGTCGTGATGTCGGGGGGAGCCTTCGTCTCCGGCGCGACCATCGAGCTCTCGTGCGACGCGCCGCTGCGCGAACCGTTCGAACTCTATTTTCAGGGCGGCGTCAACGCGATCCACGGTTATCTTGGGGCGCTCGCCGCGGCGCGCGCGACATTGGAATAGAGGCCCGACGCCTCCGACGCAGAAGCGAATGGGCCTCCGTGAACATACAAGGCAGCCACGCCCAACAGCGGCGCCACGCCCGCGTCGAGATTGCGTTACCGGTGACGCTGATCGTCCCGGGGTTGGAGCTGGTCGTGCCTGCAAATGCGCTCGATTTAGGCGGCGGCGGCATGCGCGTTTCGACGCGCGCCGATCTGCCGGCGGGGCAGCACGTCGTGTTGCGTTTTTCGCTCCCGGGTGACGAAGAGCGTCAATTGCTCGTGCGCGGCCGCGTCGTGCTCTCGTTTTACGATGCGACGGCGCAGCTCTACGCCCACGGCATCGCCTTCACCCAATATTCGGCGCAAGATGGAACGGAGATCGCGCGCTACGTGGCGTCCTCTTCGGAGCCGCCGAGAAAACCGTAGAAAAAGAAACGGTTGCCTTCGGTGGTGGTGAGCACGATGCGCGTCTCTCCCACCTCGATATCGGCGATCGTCTTGCCGACCAAGTTCTCTAAAATCGCCTGCGCCTGTGCGAATTCAGCTTCGCGCAGGGCGTCGGGCTCTACGTCGACCAACTGCATCAGTTCGTCGATTCGGTCGCTCATCGTCACTCTTCTCCAATCATCGGCCCGGCGGCCGGATTTGTTAGGCTACGGTGAAGGGTCGCTCGGTCGGTACGGGGAGCGCGCGGCCCCGAGCGAGAAGCGCCTGCGGCAAGAACGATGTTGGTGTTAGAAGTTGTAAGCGGGCCGCTCGACGGCCAACGCTGGGAATTTGAATCCGAAATTACGATCGGTCGCGACGATGCGGCGGCTCAGGCCTGCCTCGCGCTCGACCGTTACGTCTCGCGTGCCCACGCCCGCGTTCGGCTCGACGGCAGCTCCCTCGTGCTCTCGGATCTCGAGAGCCGGAACGGCACCCGGGTGGAGGGGGCGAAGATCGTGGGGACGGTACGGATCGCACCCGGAACGGCGTTTATCGTCGGGCGTACTGCGTTGCGCGTTCTCGTGCGTCCCTAACGTGCAACTCGCAACGTCGATCGAGGAACTCCGTGCCTGGCGCCGCGGGGCACCCCCGACGTTAGGCTTCGTGCCGACGATGGGCGCGCTCCACGAGGGGCATCTCGATCTCGCCCGCTTCGCTCGTTCGCAGAATGCCGCCGTCGTTGCCTCGGTCTTCGTCAATCCGTTGCAGTTCGGCGAGGGTGAAGATCTCGCGCGCTACCCGCGCGATCTCGCCGGCGACCGCGAGAAACTCGCCGCGACCGGCGTCGACCTACTCTTTGCCCCGGAGGCTCAGGAGATCTATCCCCACGGCTTCAGCACCACGATCGATGTCGGCTCGGTCGGCGAGGGCTACGAAGGCGCGCTTCGCCCGGGGCATTTCCGCGGCGTTGCGACCGTGGTTGGGAAGCTGCTGCACCTCGTCGCACCGCACCGGCTCTACGTCGGGCAGAAGGATGCGCAGCAGAGCGCGGTGCTCCGCAAACTCGTGCGCGATCTCGCATACGATTGCACCGTCACCATCGTGCCGACGGTGCGCGAAACCGATGGGCTCGCAATGTCCTCGCGAAATATCTATCTCGACGAACGGGAGCGGCACGCCGCTCCTTCGTTGCACCGCATGCTGCGCCGTTTCCTGGAACTCGTAAAGACCGGCGAACCCCTCGAGATCGCCCGTACCAAAGCTTCGACCGTGCTTGAAGCGCCGGGAGCACTCGATTATCTCGCCTGCGTCGACGCGGAGAGTTTCGAGCCGTTACAGGCGTTGCGATCGAATGCGTTCGTTATCGCCGCCGCACGGTTTGGCCGCACGCGCTTGCTCGATAACCTCTGGTTCCCACAATGAACGGAGCGCGCGTCCTATTGGTGGTGAGCGGCGGCATTGCGGCGTATAAAGCGGCGGCGTTGACGAGCACGTTGGTGCAGAAGGGCGCGAGCGTCGACGTTATCCTCACCGCCGACGCCGAGCGTTTCATCGCGCCGCTTACCTTCGCCGCGCTCACCGCACGCCCGGTCTATAGTTCGCTCTGGGACGCCCCCGAGCGGATTCCCCACATTCGGCTCGTGCGCGAGGCCGAGGTGGCGATCGTCGCCCCCGCCACGGCGAATATCATTGCAAAGCTGCGCGCCGGCATCGCCGACGATCTCGCAACCACGGCGTTGCTCGCCGCACGTATCCCGGTTTTGATCGCGCCGGCGATGAACGCCGCGATGTACGAAAACGAAGTGACCGTTGAGAACATCGCAACGTTAAAAGCGCGCGGCTACGAAATGATCGAACCCGATTCGGGCTTCCTCGCCGAGCGCGAGCATGGCGTGGGGCGGCTCGCATCGGAGGAACGCTTGCTCGAAGCGATCGAAGGCGCGCGTGCGCGTCGCCGTTCGCTGCTCGGAAAACGCGTGTTGATCACTGCGGGCCCGAGCCAAGAGCCGTTCGATCCGGTGCGCTTTATCGGCAACGCCTCGACCGGCGCGACGGGGATCGCACTCGCCGACGAGGCGGCGCGGCGCGGCGCAGAGGTGACGTTGCTGCTCGGGCCGACCCTGCTCGCGCCGCCCTATGGCGTGCGGACCGAACGTTTTGCGACCGCGCAAGAGTTGCTCGATCTCGCGTTGCGCGAGAGCCGCGAGATCGACCTAACGATCGCCGCCGCCGCGGTCGCCGATTGGCGCCCGAGCGAGAGATCGGCAGAGAAACGCAAGAAGAGCGACGAAACGCTGCACGTCGATTTGGAGCGCACCCCCGATGTGCTCGCGGCGATTGCCGCTGCAGGCGGTTCGAAGTGTATCGTCGGCTTCGCCGCCGAGACCAACGATCACGAAGCGCACGCGCGCGAGAAGATGGAGCGCAAATCGCTCGATGCGATCGTGGTCAACGACGTACGCGCGGGAGCGGGCTTCGGCTTGCAGGAAAACGGCTTGGTGCTGCTCGTACGTTCCGGCGCTCGAATCGATCTTGGGCGCGCGAGTAAACGCACGCTCGCCGGGCGTCTCTTCGACGCGCTCGAACCATTGCTGAAGGAAAGAACGTAGTGCTGCTGGCGATCGACGTTGGTAATACCGAAACGAAGTTCGGCATCCTCGATGAAGATGGTGGGGTGCTGCAAATGTGGCGCGTGCGAACGTTGATCGACCGTACCCCCGACGAACTCGGCGTCTTCATCACGCAACTCTTTGCCGTGGCGAAACTCGAGTTACGAACGATCGATCGCATCGTCATTGCCAGCGTGGTGCCGAAACTCGATTTTGCACTCCTCGGGGCCTGCAAGCGCTTCTTCAGTCTCACGCCCACGATGCTCGCGCCCGAGAAGCAGCGACTCATCCAGATCGAGAGCGAGCGTGCCGCCGAGGTCGGTGCCGATCTCGTTGCCGCGGCGATCGGCGGAGCCGCGCGCTACGGGACGCCACTCATCATCGCGTCGTACGGTACCGCGACGGTCTTTACCGCGATCTCGCGAGCGGGCGCATTTTTGGGTGCGGCGATCGCGCCGGGGATCAACGTCTCGATCGACGCGCTCGTCGGGCGCACGGCGAAACTCCCCCAGATTGCGTTCGATCCGCCGCAGCGCGCGATCGGTCGCAATACCGTCGAGGCACTGCAGGCCGGCATCATGCTCGGGGTCGTCGGCGCGACGCGGCTGCTCGTCGAACGCTTCAGCGAGGAGTTGGGCGGTCGCACCCGCGTCATCGCGACCGGGGGGCTCGCCGAGGTCGTCGCCCGTTCGTGCCCCGCGATCGATATCGTGGATCCGCACCTGAGCATGCTCGGGCTCTATCTCTTCGCCAACGCGATCCGCACGGCGTAGCGGCCCGCGCCCTTAAGGGGCTTAAGGCGTCGCCGCGTTTAAATCTTAAAATACTTTACGTTTATTTAACTTTTCTGGGGTAGAATGGCTCATGCGCGGGGTCGGGGGGCCGCGCGCGAATTCACTTCTATCACCTAGGAGAACTATTTTGCAGAAACGTTTCAGCGCTCTCGGTTTACTGATGGCGCTCTCTTTGGCGGCCTGCGGTGGGGGCGGTACGACGCCCTCCTCGCTTCCAGCCGGCTCGTCGCGGGTAGCACGCCCAACTACCGCGCGACAGATCGCCCTTCCGAAGGCAAGCACCGTGCGGAAAATGAGCGCGGTAGGTTCCGGGAACGCCGTCGCCGACGGCGGCTTCGAGAGCGGCGGTTTCTCCGTTTGGCAGCAATGCGGGAGCGTGAACGCCAGCATCGTCACGAGCCCGGTGCATAGCGGGAGCTACAGCGAATTCAGTGGTTCGACCTCATCGCCCGAAGTCAACGGTTACGCCGGCGTCTGCCAGCAAGTGACGATTCCGAGTAACGGCGTGCTGACGATCTGGGTCGACGAAGGCACGAACGATACGCTCGCCTACGCCGACCAGGAAGCCGATCTTCTCGATTCCTACGGCAACGTCGTGGACACGATCTTCAGCGAAGCCGCGAACACCCACGGTTGGGTCGAACGGAGTTACAACCTGAGCCAATATGCGGGGCAGAGCTACTGGCTCTTCTTCGGCGTCTACGGCAACGGTTGGAATAGCGGATACATCTACCAGTACCTCGATGACGTCAGCCTCACGGCGGGCGGCGTGACTCCGAGCCCCTCGCCGAGCCCGGTCCCGACGGCAACGCCGAGCCCGGTTCCGACGGCAACGCCGGTACCGAGTGCGTATGCCTGCGACGACGCGCAGTTCCTGAACGACCAAGCCGAGTTCGGCGCGGGAACGATCTCGGGCGACCAGCTCGTCGATATCTGCGGCCAAGTGACGCAAGTCTTGCCTTCGAAGGTGACGGCGAGCGGCAACCACGGGTATTTCTACGTGCAGATCCCCAACGGCGGCACCATCGAGATCGTCTCGAATCTCGACGCGATGGCGCAGGCACCGAGCAACAATCCGCCGAGCTGGCCGTGGGTCGCCACCGGCAACTACGTCTACGTGCAGGGGCGCTACTACTACGACAACTCGAGCAGCCAAGGCATCGATTGGACCGAAGACGACACCGGTTCGTGGCCCTATATCGGCTACGTCGCCGTCTGCAACTCGAGCGCCAATACCTGCGTGAAGTACTGGTAAGCTAGGGTTCTCTCATGCCGAGTAGGCACCGAAGGTGCCGTATCGAGGCAGCGCAGCGCAGCGCCACGAGGGTCGGGTTTTCCCGGCCCTCGTCGTTGTGCCGATCCGCGAAATTCGTCGCGCGAACGAGGTATCGGCGAGCGCGCGTGCGGAAGCCTGCGGGATGTTGCGTTCCTGCCGACCCACTCTCCGCGCGGTTGCCGCCTTGCTCGCACTCGCGCTGCTCGCTGCATGCGCGGGACGAATCGGCAACGGCAAGAGCGGGCTCTGCGATAATGCAGGCTATCTCGCTGCGCGCAAGATCGCACGCGCGCGCACCGAGGTAACGATCTGCGGTTCCGTCGCACGCGTTCGTGCGGCGCACCGCACGCGAAGCGGCCTCCATCTGTGGTTTTACGTGCGCGTCGCACCGCACGTCAACGCGCGCGTCATCGCCGATGAGAGCGTGCTCGGCCCGCTGCTCGTTCGCGTCGGCGATAAGGTGGAGGTGCAAGGGCGATTCTTCCGCGATCGCGACGGCTTCGACGGCATCGATTGGACGCATCGCGTCAGCGGAACGCATAGTTCGTGGAGCACCCCGGGCTTCGTCGTCATCAACGGCATCGAATACCGGTAGGGGACAGAGAGGCCCCCTCCGGGCGCATTTCCCTCCCGGGCGAAAACCCGGTATAGTAGGCAGCGCTATGCCCCGCACCGTTGAGCCCCTCCAGATCGGCTCCCACGCCATCTGGCCGCCGAT
>JABEUX010000147.1 GCA_013044185.1 Vulcanimicrobiota bacterium
ACGTCGACCATCTCGGAGATCGCATCGACGTTCGCCGCCATCGCATAGCCGACGTCGAGCGTGGCGCGCGCGCCGATCGCGATGCTCCCGCAGAGGCGCTCGCCGATCCGTAGCGTGCCGTCGCTGGAGAAGCGCGCTCCCGGAGGAACGCGGAGCGGCCGCTGCGATGCATCGAGCAGCACGCGGCCGCTCTCGTCGCGCAAGGCACCGAAACGATCGCGCACGAGGCGCGCGTTCGTAAGGCGTACGGTCGCACCGCGTGCGTCGCGCAGTTGCAGCGCGCCGCCGCTGACGGCGAGGTCGAAGGGGCGCCCGGTCGGGCGGAGTGCGCCGGGGCGCGTGTCGGCGACGGCGCGAATGCGAACGCCGGAGCGATCGATCGTGCCGCGCGCGCGGAGCCGCTGGAATGCATCGCTCGATGCGTTTGCGAGATTGCTCGTCGCGATATCGAGCCGCTGTTGTGCGGCGGCCATCGCCTCGGCCGCCCATTGGATTCCCGTCATGCGGGAATCCTAGGCGACGCGCGTTACGCTCGCGTTAGAGCGTTGTTGCCGAAATAATACTACCCAAAACACCGGGAACGATCGCGTTAAGGGGTGCTTCCGGTTGGTATTGTAGACGGCGAATTTGGGAAGAGCTGGGCGATCGCCGGTTTCATGCTTCGCTCGGCAACGGCAACCGCTTTTGCACCAAAGTTCACGATCAACGCACTTCCAATCCGCGCATGCGCCTCGGCTTGCCTGCGGATCGTGCCCCTACAGCCCACAAGGGAGAGGCGCAGCGAAGCGAACGAACTTCCAGTATCTTCGGATTGTTCGACGCGAATCGTTGGTACGACGATGTCGTTAACGGCATCGCTCGCGCAGAGCCGGGCGGCCCGGGCGATAACGCGAAGGTCGTCGGTACGCGGCGCGAGCGTGACCGTGAAGCCGAGCCGTTTTAGGCGCTTGATGAAGGCGTTGCTGATATCGCTTGCTCGCGGGTCGGCGATTCCCGGCTGCCCGAATGGAAGCACCAAATACGAGTGCGTGCCCGCAGAAGGCGCGATATTCGTGGTTGGTGAGGGCAAGCTGTTCGGCTGCGAAGCCGTGGTCGATATTCCGGCGCCGATGATTTTGCGTACGACGCGTTTTGCCGCAATGCGGAACGCGGAATCGACGGCAGCGCCGAGATTGCCGACGGAATCAACGCCCGACGGCGCATCGTCACCGGTAGCGACCTCACTCGAATGGACGCGTCCCGAACAGCGGATCTCATCCAAACGAAGGGCTGCATGGGTGGGGTAGCGCAGAATCGTGAGAAAGAACGTGACGCTAAAACGTTTCATCGTTTGCTCGTAGCGCCCATCTGGGATCAAAAGTCCCACGGTATGGTGTGTACTGCAGAGTCGCGCGGCATCAGCGACGGCGCGGAGATGATTCATTGGAGTACTAACGACTGCTCTGATTCCCACGGCCGCAAGATCGGTCGCGATATCTGCCGTTACCGCTGCAGCATGAGGATCGGTACTCCCCGGCTCTTGGTAAGGAACGAGGAGAAGACGTGTCGCAGTGGATTTCGGAGCAGGGCTTGGTACTGGGGCGGGTCGCGCCGACGCATAGCCCGGGATCGAGAGTGAGATAACGAACGCGACGACCACTGAGAGTTGGAGCGCGGTGCGAAACATGAAGTCCTTTCAATAGTAGATTGCCGGCTTCCGGTCTTGCAGGGCGCGGCTCCGAGATGAGTTTCAGGGTTTAGGCCCCGTTTGCGGCGCAAGAGACGGTCTGATGCGCGAGTGTGTGCCGAAAATACCGGTCGCACGGGACCGGTATTTTCGGCGAAATTCAGGTGGGTGCCAGGGATTATTAGCCTTGCGAGACTAAGTGGTAAGTGTTCGCGGAACCGGGTAAGCTTTAGTACGTAGCACGATCGCCTAAGCAACCACCGATACGCGAGGTTTCTCAGCATTGACGCCTGTCGTGCTGATAGTGGAAAGGCGCGCGTGGCCTGTCAAGACCTTCGACGGTGTAGTCGAAGCGTTCGCCGACGACAACAGCCGAGTGACGATTGATTTAGGGATCGTCGGTGGTGTCACCGGATTGTACGGTGGGGTGTGAACGATCGGCTTCTTCGACGGAGATGGTGAGGCGGTTGAGACCGACCCCTCTCCGTTCGCCGCCGGCGGCGGCGTCGAGATTGGTTTGGGCGGCTTGATGGGCGCAGGCGATGAGATCTGGTTTCCGCCTTTCTTGAAATCATAGTTTGAAGCGTCGCCGATCAACGTCCCCTCGGCGAGCGTTCCAGGACCCGAACCAACGTAGAGGTTACCGTTAGGACCGAAGAAATAATAGGTTGTCTGTTCCTCGACGATGATATGGGGACCACGAGGGCCTTTGACCCCGAGAAGCCCGGGGTCGTTCAGACCACTCAATCCAGGATCGCCGACGATTTTTTTCGTCGTTACGGCGCCCCAGTAACCGATGCCGCCCTGCGGCAGCGTAAACCCGTGCCACAAGACGTGACCGTAGGTCGGTGTCGGCGGGGCCTCACCAACAATCGCGCTGTGATTCTTGAAGTCGTAGGTGCGCACATCGCCGACCCACGTTCCGCCAATCGTACCGAGCGTCGTGCTGTAGTAGAGGTTGTTGTTTGCGGGATCGTAGGAATAGAAACTCCCGAAATTGCTCGTATCCTCGGCGTAAAATCCGTATCCGGAAGGAGTTTGTGCAGCATGCCAATCGAGGCCCGCGATTGTGGGGTATGGCCCCGAATAGCTTACCGCCGGCGCAAGCCCTTCGCCGCGTGTACCCTCGGCGAGCGCCGCAGCGAACGCATACACCATTCCTCCGAGTTGTGTATATTGATAGACCTTCCCATCAGTGCCTGTGGCACCGGTGACCTCTTGGTTATTGCAATCCTTTCCCGTGCCGTTAATTCCGATCGATAGATGTCCGGTGCCCTGCGCGGTTTCGCCAAACATCGCAGAGAGCTGATGCCAGAGCGGCTGGAGCCATCCCGGCGCATTTGCCTTCGTCTTGTAGAAGGCCAAGGTTTCCTCGATCGCCTGAATCCCCGTGCGCCCGCCGAAAAGTTTCCGCAACGTGGGATCTTCTGTGAAACTCTGTCCGCTAGGATTGGAAGATCCCGTTATAGCGGCGTCCATCTGCCCGTAGCGCTGGGTGTCGTACTTATCGGGCATCGTCGCCGGATTGTCATGGTGTCCACCGAAGGCGATGGTGAGAATTCCGATGACGATCGCTATCGGTGTGGCGAGGCCGCCCGTCGCGCCGATTGATGTAAGCAGAACATCGGCACCAATTCCGGCTTGTGCCCCTCCCGCAACGCCCCCCTCTTCGAAGCCCGAGACGATCGACGAAATACCCCCGACGATTCCCGTGAATCGAAGACCGTTGCTTGTGAGCCACGAGCCAAGCGCTGATTTTGCACTCACGACGTTAAGCTTGACGAGATCTTCGCCGAGATTTACGGTGCCCTGCGCAATGTTCAGAACACCGCCACCAAGAATTTCCTCAAATGCCGACGCGGCACCCAGAACGTCCTGACCATGATTATGCAGCCACTGCCCGAATTCCGAGGATGACGAGACAAACGTTTCACCAAGATTGATCGACCCCTCGGCTACGTTCATAAAGCCACCGCGGGAGATTTGCGAAAGGTCGCTGATCCCGCTGAGAACATCATAGCAGTCTTTTCCCACGGCCCCATGAAGATGAAGATCGAGGCCGAGTCGCGCCGCATCGGCGGCGACGGCGGCCGCGCTTCCGCCTTGAGAAAGGGCTCCCAACGCACCGAGCGCCGCAAACCCCGAATCAACTAGGTTTTCGGCATTCCCCAAGTCCTTAGAGAGCAAAACTTTGTCCTTGTAGAGCAAGGCATTTGCCCCCGTAAGGCCGCTGCCGTTGGCTTGTCCGAAATCGAGAATATCGCGCCCCATCGAGAGAATGCCGTCGATGGTTTGCTGCGGCCCTTTTCCGATCTGCTGGAAGTCGCTGTAGATTTTTTGTGCCGAGTTCAGTTGGTCCTCGACCGATACGTTACGCGCGTACAATGCTTGCGCGATTTGAAGAATATCTTGGGTAATGTTGCCGCCGTGAACGGCATTCTCAAGCGCTCCGAGAATTTGATCGATCTGCGTCAGCGTAACTTGGAGCGCGGAATCCGTGCTTGGAATCGGCTGGTTAAAGTCGATGGCACCGCCGGAAAATCCGAGAATAGTCGTCAGCGTCGAACCAATTAGGCCCGCAAGCTGGGTAGTCCCCATATAGCTCTGCATGGCTGCCTCAAACCGGAGCTGCCTCGGGTCGCAGCATGGGCCTGCAGTCGGCTCTGGTATCGGACTCGGCGTCGGCGGCTCCGGCGGGGGCGAAGGCGTGAGTGGCCCCGTTGGAGACGGAATCGAGTACGGCTGTGGCACTTCCCATTGCCCAGCCGCGTTTCGCTGCATTTGCGTGACATAATCGTTACCGAGCCAGTCGTTATTGAGTATGCCCGCATTGATCGCGTCCTTCACGACAAGATCCGCGGCGTTTGACGGAGTGACAAATGGCGATAACCCAGCGAACGCGGTAAACGCGGCGTTAAGGGGGCCTTTGACCGATGAGTCGAGGCCGGGCACGCTCAACGACGCCTGTTGCCCAATCGCGAAAATCGCCGGTATAGAGACCCCATCGTTGAGGAGAATTGCGTCGGCAGCGGTGTAGCAGTTCGGGCCGCCTTGCCCCGCGACGTCGTACTTTATGGAACCGTTCGCAATCGCCGCATCCATGGCCTTGCCCAGCGCGCGCGTCCGCTCCTCGAATTGAGCGAGGGATTCACCCGAGGGCGGCGTCAACGAAAACAGGGCGCCGGCATTCCGATTTGAATCGTGGTACTTTGAATAATCCTCGGCAATCGGGGACCCCTCCCCTTTGAGCCACGTTCCCGAAGGGCCGTATTCGAAGATGGTTTTTTGACTGTTGATAATCACTTCGACGTATTCATGGGGAACGGTATTCTTGTCCACTCCTGGAA
>JABEUX010000148.1 GCA_013044185.1 Vulcanimicrobiota bacterium
CGAGAGACGGATGACCTTCGCGTAGCAACCACCCTCGAAATTAAAGACCCCGTCATCGGACCATCCGTGCTCGTCGTCGCCGATCAGCGGACGATTGGGATCGGAGGAGAGCGTCGTTTTGCCGGTTCCGGAGAGTCCGAAGAAGATCGCGGTATCTCCCTCGCCTCCGACGTTTGCTGAGCAGTGCATCGGCAGTGTCGATCGCAACGGGAGGAGATAGTTCATCACCGTAAATATCGATTTTTTAATCTCACCGGCGTACTTCGTTCCGCCGATAAGAATGATTCGACGTTTGAAATTGACGATGACGAAGGTGCCGCTGCGGGTACCGTCGCGTTTGGGATCGGCTTCGAAGGTCGCCGCGTCGACGACCGTAAACTCCGGGACGAAACCGGGATCGGGGCTCTCCGGAGTGATGAAGAGATGGCGCGCGAAGAGGCTATGCCACGCAAACTCGGTATAGACGCGGACCGGTACGCGATACCGTTCGTCGGCGCCCACATAGCAATCGAGGCTATAGAGATCGCGCTGCGCGAGAAACTCGGCGACCCGTTCGAAGAGCGCATCGAAGATCTCGGGGGCGATACCTTGATTGGCGTCGCTCCAATCGATATGCTGCTCGCTCTCGGGCTCGCGAACGAAGAACTTGTCCTTTGGCGAACGGCCGGTATGGGGGCGCGTATCGACGATGACCTGCCCGTCGCCGCCAAGGAGACCCTCGCCGCGGCGAACGATATGCTCGACGAGCTCGGCGGCGGTGAGGTTGTCGTACTGGGCTTTGCCCTTAAGGCGTTCGGATACGGTGAGAATGGCTGCTACCCCCTGCGTCAATGGATCTCATCGCTTCATTTCTCGGGTTTTGCGGTCGTGCCTGCAGGCCGCCGGAGGGGCGAAGTCGCAGGAATCGCCATGAGTTCTCGCACGATTGCACTCGCCGCATTGCTCGCGGCCCTGCTCGCCGCGCCCGCCGCTGCGGCCCTGCCATTTCACGTCGGATCGCTGCCGTCGGGGCCGCTCGACGGCATCACCGATGTTGCCGGCGTCCGCGTAGCCAACCTGACGATCGAGCGCGGGAGCGCGATTCGCACCGGCGCGACGGCGATTCTTCCCGATGCCGATCCCTGGGATCGAAAACTCGCTGCAGCCTTCCTCCGCTTTAACGGCAACGGCGAGATGACCGGAACGCATTGGATCGATGAGTCCGGATATCTCGAAGAGCCGATCGTGCTAACCGATACGCTCGATATCGGTCTCGCCGACGACGGCGTCGTGAGTTGGATGATCTCCAAGCACCCACAGCTCGGCATTACCGACGACGTTCCCCTTCCCGTCGTCGCCGAATGTGACGATCAACTCCTCAACGATATTCAGGCGCGCGCGGTGCGACCGAGCGATGTCGTCGCGCTCTTAAATCGCGCTCATACCGGGCAATTTCAGCGTGGCAGCGTCGGTGCGGGTACCGGAATGAAAGCGTTCGGTTTTAAGGCGGGGATCGGTTCGGCCTCGCGCGTGCTTCCGGCCTCGATGGGCGGCTATCGCGTCGGCGTGCTCGTAAACGATAACACCGGGATGTCGCACGCGCATTTAAAGATCGCGGGCGTTCCGGTTGGGCGCGCACTGCAGCATCTTTATCTACCGAAGTTCCCGCAACCCCTCGCGCTGCACGGACGGATGAGTTCGGGAAGTATCATTATCGTCATCGCGACCGACGCCCCATTGGATAGTCGGCAGTTGCGCGCGCTCGCGCTCCGTGCGGGGATGGGAATGGCGCGAACCGGACTGATATCCTCCGTGGGGAGCGGCGATCTCTTCGTCGCGTTCTCCACGCGCTACGTCTATCGGCGCACCGGAGATTTTCGCGTTCACGCGCCCAGGCTGGCGACGGTCGAGAGCGACCGCGTGCTCGATACGCTCTACCGCGCGACGAGCGATGCGGTCGAAGCCTCGATCGACGATGCGCTCTGGTCCTCGACGACGATGGTCGGGCGCCGCGGCATCACCGTCTACGGCTTGCCGCATGCGCCGGTTCTGCGCATGTTGCAAGCGGCGGGCGTGAAGCTATCCGCGCATCGCTAAGAGCGCGACGCGCAGCGCGTTGATCGGTGAGGGGCGGTACTCAAATTCGCAGAGTGCCGGGCCGATGCTCGCCCCGGTTTTATTGGTGACGAACCATGGCGGCTTCGGAAGAAGCGCCGCTCCGTAGCCGAAGAGGCTGCGCGGAAAGGGCGCAAAGGGCGCGCGAATGACGCTCTTCTGTGCGCGCGAAAAGAAGAAGCTGTTGTGGACGACGCCGATGCCGCTCCCCACGTCGGCGAGCGTGTGTCCCGGGAAGGCACCCCACGTGCTCTCGGTGAGCAAGAAACCGACCCCGGTCCACGCGTTGATCGCGATGCAGCCATAGCGAAGATCGGCGACCGCGCGATCGAGCGCCGCTGCGTGCGCGCGTTCGCTGCGCGGATGCACGATGATATTCGCGCCGAGCGTGCCGCGCAGACGATCGTTTGCAAATGCAACGGCCTCGCTCAGATAGCGTTCCGGTTCGCCGGGAATCGTGACGTAGGCGAGAAAGCTCGAGAAGGCCTCGACGCTAAAGGCCGGATCCGCCGAATCGCCCTGCTCGGCGTGACGGATCGTACGTGCGGTATAGCCCTCGCCCGTGCGTCCGAGCGCGAGGCTCTCGCCGACCTGCGAGAGGCGCTCGCAGCGCGACGACGCGCCGGGATAGTAGGCCGGTCGATCCGGGAGCGCGCGCAGGACTCCCTCGATCGCAGCGATGAGGCGCGGCGTCCCGGCCCAGTCCTCCGGGAGCACCAACACCTGTGAGGCGATGCAGTTGAAGCCGTTGTTGTGGAGCTTCTGGGTAACGATATTTTCGGCTTGAAATCGAAAGTCGGCCTCGCTCCAATCGCCGGGAACCACGATGGTTGGGCTCACGTTGCCGAGCTCGCTGGTAATCGGTTTGCGCAACAACGGCGTCCCGGCGCGCTTTCGTGCCGCGCCCTCCTCGCCGATCCCAAAGACGATTGCGTCGTGGGTGGCGTCGCTCCCGGTGATATGAATCTCG
>JABEUX010000149.1 GCA_013044185.1 Vulcanimicrobiota bacterium
AATCCCGGCTCGCAGAAAGTCTGGATGCAGGCCGCCGACGAAGGCATTCTCAAAACGCTGGCGAGCGCCGGTTGCGTCGTGAATACGCCGGGTTGCGGGGCATGCTTCGGCGGGCATATGGGGACGCTCGGGGACGGCGAACGCTGTCTATCGACAACGAATCGCAATTACGTGGGGCGCATGGGATCGCCGAAAGCCGAGGTCTATCTCGCCTCCCCGGCGACCTGCGCGGCATCGGCACTCACCGGCCACATCACCGACCCGCGCGTCGTCGAACTCGCGCCGGCCTATTCATAACGATCGCGTACGGAAAGAACGAGGAACGACAACTGATGGAAACGACGCTGCGCGGACGCGCTCACACCTTCGGAAAAAACGTCGATACCGACGTCATTATCCCCGGGAAGTATTGTAATATCGTCGAGCAGGCCGAACTCGGTAAACATGCGATGGAGGGCATCGATCCGGAGTTTTCCGTGCGTGTGAAAGCCGGCGATATCATCGTCGCCGACACCAATTTTGGTTGTGGGTCGAGCCGAGAAGTCGCCCCGATTGCGATTAAGGGCGCCGGCGTCTCGGCGGTCATCGCGAAATCGTTCGCGCGGATTTTCTATCGCAACGCCATCAATATCGGGTTGCCGATTCTCGAATGTCCCGAGGCCGTCGATGCGATTGCCGCCGGTGATGAAATCGAGATCGATCCCGCCGCCGGATCGATTCGCAACGTTACGAAAGGCACGAGCTTTAAGGCCGCAGAGTTTCCGCCCTTCATGCGTTCGCTGATCGAAGCGGGCGGATTGATTCCCTACGTCGAGCGCCGTCTCGCCGAGAACGCCCTACTCGGGTCGACGACGCGCTGAGGACTACCGGGGCGGGTTGTACCCGCCGCCGGTGCCGATGCCGCCGGTGCCGCCGGTGCCGAGTCCGCCCGGTACGGGGCTCAAGGAATCGAAGAACTTCTCTTTCGGGCGATAGGAGGCGGTGAAGACGACGCGCTTGCCATCGGCTTTGGTGAACATGCCGACCATATCGGTCGTGCCGTTCAATTGCGATTCGAAGCGTAGCACCTTCCCGTCGGCGAGCGTGACGACGACGACCATGTTCTCCCCCGAAACGCTGCCGGCGAGGCGCGATTTCTTTCCGTGGGGGCTCAAATAGGTTCCTTCGAGCGCATCGCCATGTTGATGCATGCTGAAGTGCGCGTAGATCGTCTTATTGGGATACTGAATCTGAATCTCCCAGACGCCGCTGATGCCGATCCGTTGCGGCGGCGGGGGCTTCGGGGTCGGTTTGACGACCGGCTTCGCCGCCGGCTTAACCGGCGCGGGGCTCGCTGCTGGCGTCGGCGACGCCGTTGGGAGTGCTTGCTGTGCTTGCACGACGGCGGGCATGGCGAGGAGGGCTGCTAACGCGCAGCCGAGGGCGATACGTTGTGACTTCACGTGGGCGTGCTTCGCGGTTGCGGCGTCGCCGACCCTGCGGGCGACGGTTCGCTTGGCTGACGCCGAGGCTCGTTACCGGGGAGCCCAATCCGGCGCCCGACCGTCGGCGCGGGCATTCCCGAGGCTGCGATTACGGCATGGATACCCGCGGCGATCCTCTGCGCCCCCGCACTATCGAGCGGGCAGGTAATATCCGGCGAGCGCCAGCCGTGCCAGATCGCGAACACGCTGTGGCCGAACGACGCCGATTTCATGCAGGGGACGCTGCGAACGTGCTGCGCCCGTCCGTCGGATAGCGCATCGAGAAATCGCCGCGCGATACCTTGAGCGATCGTGAAGGTGTGTTCCGGCGCCGTGGGCTGCCCCATGCGGCTTGACGGACGCCACCATCCGGTGCCGTCGGAGTGAAGCGCAATCGTGTATCCCTGCGCGTTGGTCGAGCCGGTGTCGAATATCCGCGCTCCGTCGAGGCGGCAGGGAGCGGCGGCGATGGTGAGCAGCGCAAGCGCCGCGACCGTTGATTGAAATCGATATCGAAAGTGCATGTTCGAAAAACGCTCGCTAGATGGAAAGTGTCACAGGATTCGCGGGAAGATCGCGAGTAAGGGCCCGGATCGAAGCCCATTTTGCTGCTCCTCCTCGAGAGAGGTCTATAAATCTGTGAAAATACCTGCGATGCTCTTTGGAGCGGTCGCTGCGGCGGCGCTTTTAGCGGCTTGCGGCGGCGGCGGTGCGCCCGCGCTCCCAACGAACCCGCCACCCGTAGGCGGTCCTGGAAACCCGGCTGTCTCGAGCTCCGCGCGACCCGCGATGGTCGGCGATACCTTTGCGTTCTCGGGAAGCTCGCTCGAGAACGACGTCTATACCTATCCGGTTGGGAGTCCGTTTCCCAACACCTCGACGGCGGCGAAAATCTCCGAAAACGTCATCGTAACGGCGAGCGCCGATCCGCTCGGCGCCGGTGGAACCGATTTTCACTCGACCACCACAACCGTCGGCACGAGCGCTACGCGCACGGCGACCGGCGATTCGTACTACTCGACGCTCAGCGCCGGTAGCGGCACGAATTTCGTCTTAAACGCTCAACAGAGCGTCGACGACACGAAGAATAGTTATGCCTGGACCTATACGACGCCGCAGATTCTCGACGAGCTTCCCGAGAGTGCGGGAGCGACGTGGACGAACTCACCCGCTGGAACCTATAACGAAACCGATGCCGACCGAGCGACGATCTCCCGCACGACCAACGCCGATGGCACCTATACCGAGAGCGATAGCCTTCCGACCGGTGCTATTCAATCGATGGCGTTTAGCGTTCAGCCCGATGGCTCGGGAACGTGGGCGATCACATTCGTCGGGTATCCCTATCCATCGATCGTGAGTTATACCGCGCCTACGGCAGGAACGATTGCGGTCTCGGTTCTTAATCCGACGCCGACGCCGTCGCCTGGTGCGATCGGAACGCCGGCACCGAACCCGCCGATCGTCATTGCGACGCCCGCTGCCTGGTTCTCGCCCTCGCCGAAGCTCTACCAAGAGAGCGATACGGTGAGCACCGGCGTGACCTTCCCGGCATCCTGCGCCGTTCCGAGTGCCTTCGGAGCGAGCGGCAATTCCATCGTGCAGGTCATCAATAAAATCGATCCGATTTTCGGGCTCGACGAAGTGACGACGACGACGACCTATACCGCACAGGGATTCGGCCCGGTCTGCGTGGCGATGAACGACGTGCAGACCTATTACTATGATTACCTGAACGATACCGCCGGTTCGGCGGGGCTCGCCGCATACGTCGGAACGCCGCAGTTGACGAAGACGTACGCGCAGACACTTACCCTGCAAACAGCGGGAACCGCGATTCAGAGCAGCGGGCGCTCCACGAAGAGCCTCGGCATTGCTCCGATTTCACCGGCGCTCTTTGCCGCCGATCGAACGAACTTCCGCATGCATATCGCACGAGAACGCGCGCAAGCTCGAACGGCGTTTGCCAAGATGCTCGTGCGCTCCGCTCCCGCGCTCTTTTTCGGAGGTAACCGCTGATGTACCGCATACAGCGCATTCGATCGGCCGCCGCAGCACTCGTCGCGGCGTCCCTACTCGCAGCGTGCGGTGGAGGCGGCGGCAGCGCCAGCTCGCCGCTCCCCACCACCAATACCGGCGGCAATACTCCCTCAACTGGCTCGGCGGGCCCCTCGTCGATTCGCTGGGGGCAACGGATGCTGCAGCAGGCGACCTACGTTGGGCCGCTCACGAAACCCGTCGCGCTGGCAATGTTGGCGCAGCCGCAGCTACAAAATGAAGCCGGTTTGGTTACCTACGCACAACAAGCGAGCACGCCCGGAAATCCGAACTATCGCCACTTCCTGACGCCGCAACAGATCGGGCAGCTCTATGGGGCCGCGCCTGCAAATCAGGCGAAGGTCGCCGCGTATTTTCAGCAATACGGCATCGGTGTCGGCTCCTGGCCGCAGAATCTCGTGCTCTCGCTCGTCGGCAGCAGCACGCAATTCACCGCCGCGTTAGGAGTGAAGTTCGGATACTATCAGTATGGGAAGGAGCGTTTTATCGCTCCGATCGGAACGCCGCATGTCGACGCGAGCATTCCCCTTGCAGCGATCAACGCACTCGTTCCCATCGCGTCGCAGGTTCATAATTACCTGATTCGGCCGTCGACCGCGTCCTTCGGGCCGGGTCTCTCGCCGCAGCAGGTCGCACGCGCCCTCGACTTCACCGGCGCCTATAATGCCGGGCTCTACGGCAACGGCATTGGCTTAGGCATCATCGGGACCGGGCCGATCGACCCGACCGACGTTCCGTACTACGGTGCCGCGTTTCACACGCGGGTCGCGACGGTGAGCTTGATCCCAACCTCGCCGCTCTTTATTAATCCGGCGACGCTACCGGCGCTGCTCGCCCCCGGATTGCCAGCGACGGGATTCACGCTGCCGCCGCCCGATACAACCCCGGCGAGCCCGAACTTCGCAGCCTGCAACAGTAGCGGAACGGGCGTTCCGAACTACCAAACCTGCAATCTCGAGGACGGTGAAGCGCAGCTCGATACCGAGACGACGGCGAGCCTCGCTCCCGGCGTGAACGAGAATTTTTATCTTGCGTATTATTCCATCTGCTTCAACACATCGACCGCCACGTTCGATAACGCCAACGCTGGCGTAACGAGCTGCCCCGCCGGCGAAACGCTCGTCGACACCGAGGGTATTTCCATCGCCGATTTCGAGATCCAGCAGGCGATCGCCGATAATCGCTCCGACGTGCTCAGCTTGAGTTACGGCGGCGGCGAGACGAACTTCGGTGCGGCGTATGTCGGACCGGGCGGCACCGGCCTCGGCCCCAGCGAATTCGCCGCCCTCGCAGCGGAGGGCATCGCGGTCTTCGTTTCATCGGGCGATACCGGCAATGCCGCATGCGCTAATCCCGCTGCGGGGTTCTACCCAACAACGCCCTGCGTTTCTTATCCGGCGACCGATACCAACGTCGTCGCGGTCGGCGGCGTGAACCTCCCCGTCGATGGTGGGGGCAACCTCCTCGGCCAGATCACCGCCTGGGCCGACCAGACGACGCTCGGCGGTGACGGAACCTTTGGAAATAACATCGGCTCCGGCGGCGGCGTCTCGGTACTGATCCCGGCGCCGGCCTGGCAGGCCGGGCTCACGCTTACCGGTGGGAATCCGCAACTTGGTGGCTTCCGCGGCATCCCCGATATCGCGATGGATGCCGATCCGCTCACCGGCCAGGGATTTGGGGAGTATATCGCCTACGGCGGCACGATCGGCGCCGTCGGGGGCACCTCGCTCGCCGCGCCACAGGCGGCGGCGCAGTGGGCGCTCGTCTTGCAGGCCTGCAAGGAGTCGGCGACCTGCGGGAACGGCTCCACGGGGCCCTACAGCTATCGTTTGGGGAACCCAGCGCCGCTCTTCTACCAGATCGCCTCCACACCGGCAAACTACGCTTCGGTCTTCGACGACGTTCAGTACGGCGAGAACGAGGCAAATCAGAACGGGAGTGGCGCCCCGATCACGGGCTGCTGCTTCTCGACCCCGGGGTACGACCTCGTGACCGGCCTCGGCGTCCCAATGACGGGGCGGCTGATCACGGCGATCACCAAGACCCCCGTCAACTAGGAGCATTCCCCTTCTGGGGGAGGGGATGGCAAGAGACCTCGGGGGTGCCCCTGAGGTCTCTTGCATAGGCTGCTATACTACGAGGGCTGTGAAACCTAAGATTCATCCCACCTGGTATCCCGACGCGCTCGTTCATTGCGCCTGCGGGAGCACGTTTACTACCGGCTCGACGCATCAGAAGATCAGCGTCGAGATCTGCTCCGCTTGTCATCCGCTCTTTACGGGGCAGCAGAAGCTGATCGATACCGCCGGACGCGTCGATAAATTCAACCAGCGCGCTGCCGCTGCCGAACAGAAGAAGGCCGAGGCCGCCGCGCGCAAAGCTGCGCGCGAGTCGAAGAGCTCCGCCGCCACGCCGTAGAACGGTAAGGGAAACGCAAGCGAGCCGCCGTCGCGGCTCGCTTGCGTTTTTACGATGGCAGAACTGAACCACGCAATGATCGAACGTCTGCGCTCCGCAACGCGGCGTTTTGACGAGATCGAACGCGACCTGGGGAATCCAAGCGGCACGTTCGATCAGGCGCGCTTCGCCGCGCTCTCGAAGGAGCGGGCGACCTTGGAACCGACCGTTACTGCGTTCCGTCAACGCGAGCGACTGGAGCATGAACTTCGCGATGCGGAGTTCCTCGCTCGATCCGCTGGCGAGCCCGAATTGCGCGCGCTTGCGGAGGAGGAGATTGAATCGCTCCGCGGGCAGTTCGCCGAGCTGGACCTAGCCTTGCAGGAGCTGATGTTGCCGCGCGACCCCGATGACGATCGCGACGTCTTTATCGAAATTCGCGGTGGTGCGGGTGGCGATGAGGCCGCCATCTTCGCCGGCGATCTCGCGCGTATGTACATGCGTTATGCCGAATCGCACCGTATGAGGGTGGAGTTGCTCGCCGAGAGTACCAGCGACGCCGGCGGCTACAAAGAGATCGTTTTCTCGATCAAGGGCGCGGGTGCGTATCGGCGCTTCAAATACGAATCGGGGGTGCATCGCGTGCAGCGCGTGCCGCAGACCGAGAGCCAGGGGCGCGTCCACACGTCGACCGCGACGGTCGCCGTGCTGCCGCAGATCGATGACGACGTCACCGTCGAGATTCGCCCCTCCGATCTGCAGATCGACACCTATAAATCCAGCGGCGCCGGCGGCCAGTACGTCAATAAAACCGAATCGGCGATTCGTATCACGCACCTGCCGACGGGGGTGGTGGTCGCCTCACAGCAAGAACGTTCCCAGATACAGAATCGCGAGAAAGCGATGCAAATGCTCCGCTCGACGCTCTACGAACGCAAGCGCCGCGAGCAAGAAGAAGAGCTCGGTTCCATTCGTCGCAGCCAGGTCGGCACCGGCGATCGCTCCGAGAAAATCCGAACCTATAACTACCCGCAGGATCGCATTACCGACCATCGCGTGAACGAGAACTTTGGGAATCTCCGCGGCGTGCTCGACGGCGATATGGATCGGCTCCTCGATGCGCTCCTGCAGGACGAACGCGCTCGCTTGTTGGCGGGGAGCGATGCGAGCGTGCCGAATAGCCCCGAAAGATGAGTAGCTCGGGAGGGTATCGTCCGCAAAGCGTCTCCGAGGTGCTCGCACGCGGCATCGTTGCATTGGCGAAGTACATCGAGTCGCCGCGCACCGACGCTCAACTCTTACTGAGCAGTGTGTTGGGGCGCGATCGCGCGTGGCTGTTAGCCCATGGCGATAGTTTTATTTCGCGACCGCAGAGCGAGCGCTTCGGCGAGTTGTGCGAGAAACGCGCGACGGGAATACCGATCGCCTATATTTTAGGAACCGCAGGTTTTTATGGGCGCGAATTCGTCGTCAACGACAAAGTTTTGGTGCCACGCCCGGAGAGCGAGGTGCTCGTTGACGATCTTCTCGTCTATCTCCGCGGCCGACTCGATCCCGCCTATCCCAAACAGTTACTGACGGTGCTCGACATCGGCACCGGAAGCGGTGCAATCGCTTGTACGCTCGCAGCGGAACTCGCAGCGGTCACCGTTGAGGGGGTCGATATCTCGCTCGCGGCGCTCAAAGTCGCCGAGCATAACGCGCGCCGATTCAACGTCTTCGCCAAGTGTAAATTTCGCTTCGGCGACCTCGCTTCGGGTATCGGCGATCGGCACTTCGACGCGGTCGTCGCAAACTTGCCCTACCTTCCGACCGACGCAATTCCGACGCGCCCGGATCCGCTCTCGTTCGAACCGCACGAGGCGCTCGACGGGGGGGCCGATGGGCTCGCACTCTATCGCCGCCTCATGCCGATGCTTCCACCGCTCCTGAAGCCTGGGGCGTTGGTGTTGCTCGAAGCGGCGCCGCCGACGATCGGCGGACTCCTCGAGATCGCTCGCACGAGTTTCCCCGAGGACGAACTGCTCGTCGTTCGGGATCTCGCAGGGATCGAGCGCTACGTGCGCATCCTGGTAGCGCGCTAAAAGCCGCGGCGGCGCCGCCGCCCGTCGAAGGCAGGCGAGCCCGACGGGGCGAAAAGAGCGTTCCGTCGTGGCGAAGTATATATTT
Source organism: Vulcanimicrobiota bacterium (assembly GCA_013044185.1). Lineage (GTDB taxonomy): Bacteria > Vulcanimicrobiota > Vulcanimicrobiia > Vulcanimicrobiales > Vulcanimicrobiaceae > JABEUX01. The sequence continues at coordinate 8,091 of JABEUX010000149.1, forward strand.
TTTACCGGCGGTGTCGTGAGCTCTTTAGGCAAGGGGATTGCCTCTGCCTCGCTCGGGCGATTGTTGCGCGCTCGCGGCCTCTCGGTCGCGATTCTGAAGCTCGACCCGTATATCAACGTCGATGCCGGGACGATGAACCCCTATCAGCACGGCGAAGTCTTCGTAACCGAAGATGGTGCCGAGACCGACCTCGATCTCGGGCATTACGAGCGTTTCATCGACGAAGCGCTATCGCGCGCGAACAACGTCACGACCGGTCAGATCTACAACTCGGTGATCGAAAAGGAGCGGCGAGGCGAATATCTCGGCGCGACGGTTCAGGTGATTCCGCATATCACCAACGAAATCAAGGCGCACGTCAAGCGCGTCGCCGAAGGGAGCCGCTGCGACGTCTGCATCGTCGAAGTCGGGGGCACCGTCGGCGATATCGAATCGCTCCCGTTTCTCGAAGCGATTCGCCAGATGCGTTACGATGTCGGTGAGGAGAACGTCATGTACGTCCACCTCACGTTGGTTCCGCACCTCGGCGCCGCAGACGAACTAAAGACCAAGCCGACGCAGCACTCGGTACGCGAGTTGCGCGGTATCGGCATCTCCCCCGATGCAATCGTCTGCCGCACGCAATCGGCACTCCCGATGCCGACCGAGCTGAAGGAGAAAATTGCGCTCTTTTGCGACGTGGCACCGCAAGCCGTCGTGCAGAATGGCGACGCGCCGACGATCTATCAGGTTCCACTCAATCTCGAACGCGAAGGGCTCGCCGAAGCGGCGATACGAAAACTCGGTCTCCCACCCGGCGTCCCCGATCTCGGCGAATGGGGAAAAATCGTCGATCGAATCCTGCAGCCGGCACATCGCGTCCGTATCGCGCTCGTCGGGAAGTACGTCGAACTCAAAGACGCCTATATCTCCATCAACGAGGCGCTCTATCACGCCGGGATCTTTCACGATGCCGCCGTCGATATCGTGCGTATCGATTCTGAAGCGATCGAACGGCAAGGGGTCGGCGTGCTCGCCGATGCCGCCGGTATTCTCGTCGCACCGGGGTTCGGCGCGCGCGGCGTCAGCGGCAAGCTGACTGCGATTCGCTACGCTCGCGAGCACGGCGTTCCGTTTCTGGGCATCTGCTACGGCATGCAACTCGCGTGCGTGGAGTTCGCTCGCGACGTCTGCGGGCTATCCGACGCACAGTCGAGCGAAGTCGATGAGACGACGCCCGACCCCGTCATCGATTTTATGCCCGACCAGCGCAACCTGGAGAGCTACGGCGGAACGATGCGTCTCGGAACCTACGAATGTACGCTCGAGCCCGACTCCTTGGCGGCGGCCGCATACGGCTCGGTAACGATTCAAGAGCGCCATCGCCACCGCTACGAGTTCAACAATAGATATCGTCCGATCTTCGAGGAGCACGGCTTGCGATTCACCGGTCACCACGTCGTTGGAAAGACGCGTTTAGTGGAGATCGTCGAGTTGCCGCCCGAGCGCCACCCGTGGTTCGTTGGGACGCAAGCGCATCCGGAATTTAAATCGCGGCCGAACCGCCCTTCGCCGCTCTATCGCGATTTCGTCGG
>JABEUX010000150.1 GCA_013044185.1 Vulcanimicrobiota bacterium
AATGTCGCGTGGGGAGAGAACGCCAGGGTGACGTCGCGTCCGTTCACGTGCAGGGTCGCTAATATTTTCGACGTATGGACCGACACGGTCGTTGCTCACCTCATGCGCGGAATGCACGGCGCAGGGTTTGCGCGTCGTGAAGATACGAAGAAGGGTTGCTATCGGCACCGAGCAACTCCTTTCACGAGTGATTCGAAAAGATGTTAGTTGAACCTCACAATGCTTGATATTCTTTCGCGTATCGTGCGCCTGCAAAACGAGGGGCGCAGGATGGTGCTCGCGACGCTCGTTGCGGTGCGCGGCTCCTCGGCGCGCGATCCTGGGGCGGCGTTCGCCGTCAGCGATCGGGACGAACTCGTCGGTGCGATCGGCGGTGGTTGCGTGGAGGCGGCGCTCGTCGAGGAAGCTCGCGAGATCTTCCGTAGCGGGAGGGCGCGCACGCTCGCGTATCAGGTCTCGGAGCGCGAGGCCGCAGATCTGGGGATTCGGTGCGGCGGCGAGATGACGATTCTTCTGGATTCGCTCGAAGCAGGCTACTGCGCGGAGGTAGAACGGACGCGCGACGAGATCGTGGCCCATGCCCTGCGGCTCGACGGCGAAGCGATCGGCGCGCGCATGGCGATCTATGCCGAGCGCTGCTATGGAACGCTCGGCGACCCCAATCTCGATCGCGCGCTCGCGGCGCGTGCGCGCGAACTACCGTTGCGGGAGGCGGCAGAGATCGATCTCGAAGGAGCGAGAATTTTTCTCGCTCCAAAACGCGTCGCGCCGCACCTGTATCTCTTCGGTGCGCTCGATTTCGCTGCGGCGACAATCGATGTTGCGCACGTGCTGGGGTACGTCGTAACGCTCTGCGACGCCCGCGCGGCATTTGCGACGAAAGAACGCTTTCCGAATGCCGACCGCATCGTCGTAGGCTGGCCGCACGAATTTCTCGCATCCGCGCCGATCGACGAACGGAGCGCGATCGTTTCGTTTACGCACGACGAAAAATTCGACGTACCGTTGCTGTTGGCGGCGGTGCGCTCGCGCGCCGGGTACGTCGGCGCGCTCGGTAGCCGCACGACGCACGCGCATCGTATCGCCGCGCTCCGTGAGGCCGGAATGACCGATGCCGAACTCTCGCGGCTCTGCGCGCCGGTCGGGCTCGATATCGGCGCGCGCACGCCCGAGGAGACGGCGCTCGCCGTTCTCGCCGAAATCGTCGCGGTGGAGCGAGGGCGCTCGGGTGGAAGCCTCTCGCGCGGAACCGGTGCGATTCGCGGGCGCACGCTCGCGTGAAAGTGCACGCGGTCGTGCTCGCCGCCGGCGAAGCGCGACGGATGGGCGAGCAAAAGCTGCTCCTCGAGATCGGCGGCGAGCCGATGCTCGCGCGCGTGCTCCGCGCGTGCTCGCACCTCCCGACGCTCGTCGTCGGCGCAGCGAGTCTGCGCTCGTTCGTCGAAGGCAGCGGCGTTCGTTACATCGCCAACGATATGCCGGAAGCGGGAATGGCGCATTCGCTCGCACTCGCCGACGCTGCAGCGGATCCCGGAAGCGCATTGCTGGTTCTGCTCGGCGATAAACCGCTCGTGACGCGCGCGCTCGTCGATGCGGTGCTCGAGGGTGCGGAAGGCTTCGACATCTGCTTTCCTCAGCACGAGGGCATCGGCGGGCATCCGGTCTTTTTTTCGCTGCGTGCGCGCGAACGGATCGCGCGGCTACCGCACGGCGATACGCTCCATCTTCTGCGCGACGACGCGACCTTGCGACGACGAGCGCTGCAGCTCGAAGAGATCGGGGCGTACGCCGATGTCAACGACCCCGAGGCGCTCGAACGCCTGCGGCTCCGGGCGGAGCGAAGCGTTCCGTAGCCTTGCTCGTGCTGAAGGGAGCGATGCCCTTGCAGCTAAAGGCGCCGAAATGGAGCGACGCGCGAGGAATGGATCGGTAATGGCGTTGCTGCTGGTCGTAGCGGCCTGCTCGCGCGGAGCGCGTTCGAACGCCCCGGCGGGGACGGTGCGCTTTGCGATCGCCGCCGACCCGACGACCCTGAACCCGCTCTTTCTCACCCCTGACGCCGCCTCGGTCGATCAGCAGGTCGCGCGCCTGCTCTTCGAGCCGTTCGTCGATCTCGATGCGCGCGGGCATTTGGTGCCGATCCTGCTGCGCGAGATTCCCACACGCGCGAACGGCGGCATCTCTGCCGACGGTCGCACGATCGTTTACCGCCTGCGCCCCGGCGTGCGTTGGAGCGATGGCGTTCCGCTCACCAGCGCCGACGTGCTCTTCACGCTGCACGCCATTCTCGACCCGCGCAATCCGGTGCGGACGCGCGAGGGCTACGATTTGATCGATCGGGCCGTTGCGCCGAATGCGCTCACCGTCGTTCTGCATCTCCGCAAGCCGTGGGCTCCGGCGGTCGCCACGTTTTTCTCCTACGGTATCGAGCCGTACGCGGTGGTGCCGAAACACATTCTCGCGCACGTTCGTTCGCTGCGCACGGCGCGCTTTAACGGCGATCCATCGGTTGGCGACGGTCCATATCGTTTCGTTTCGTGGCAGCGCGGCGACCAGCTGACCTTCGCCGCAAATCCTCGCTATTGGCGCGGAGCTCCGCGGCTCCAGCATATCGTCGCGCGCGTCGTCGCCGACCCCGGTACCAATCTGACGTTATTGCGCACCGGCGAACTCGACTGGAACCTGATCGCTCCCGCGCAGCAGGCCGCCTTGCGCGGCGCGCGCCAGATTCGCATTCAACGCGTACCGACGAGCGTGATCGCGGGAATCGCAATGAACGTCTCCCGCGGCGCGCTGCGCGACGTGCGCGTGCGGCGTGCGATCGCCGAGAGTATCGACCGAAAGGCGATATCGCGCAAGATTACTCTCGGCGTCTACCCCGTCGCCGATACGCTGCAACCGAGCTATTCGTGGGCGCTCGATCCGAAGGTGCGCGCGCCGGGATACCACCCGCAGCGCGCCGACGCATCGCTCCGGGCGGCGGGCTGGCTGCGCGGCGCGGGCGGCATGCGCTATAGGAACGGCAAGCCGCTGCACCTGCTCTACGTGCAATTCCCCGAATCGACGACCGGCGTTCTCGTTGCAACCTTCATCCAGCAGGCGTTGGAAGCGCGCGGCATCGCGGTCACGTTAAAGAGCGTCAGCAACGCGCAGCTGTTTTTACCGAAGGACGGCACGCTGGCGCGCGGGCAATTCGACCTCGCCTATATTCCGTGGACGATGGGAATCGATCCCGACGACTCGTCGATTTTACGGTGCGGGGCCCCGGAAAATTACATGCGCTGGTGCGACCCGCTCGTCGACCGCCTCGAACGCCTGGCGCTTGAGACGAGCTCTCGGCGCGCTCGAAAACGGCTCTACGCGCGCATCGAGGCGCGCGTCGCCGCGCAGGTGCCGCTACTCGTCCTCTTCGATGCATCCTATCTCTACGCGTACGATGCAAGGCTTGAGGGCTTTGCGCCGAATCCGGTTCTTCCGACTGCAACTGCTTGGGCCTGGCGCGTGCGCTCGGCCGCACCTCGGAGGTAACGCATGACCGCTGCCATCGGCGCCGCTCTCTCCCATATCTATCTCCTTTTTTATGCGCTCGCCGTGATTCTTTGGTGGAGAACGATGCGCCGCGCACGGCTGGAGCACCGCGCGCTCGATAGTGCCTTCGTTTTTTGGGGCGAGCTGCTTTTCTGGTACGGCGGCCTCACGCTGATCTGGGCGGGCTTCTTTCACGGCTACGAACAGCATATCGCCGCCGCGAGCATCGGTTGGCGGCCGAGCCCATTCGAGTACGAACTCGGATGGTTCGAGATCGGCATCGGCATCGCGGCGCTCTTCGCCCGTCGGCAAAACTATGGATACCGTTTGGCGTTAACGGTTCCCATCGTGATTTTTTCGTTCGCCGCCGCCGCGCAACATATCGCAATGATGCTGACGAAACACAATTTCGCACCGAACAACGCGGGAATGATGCTCTGGCTCAACGATATCATCATGCCGCTGCTCTTGGCCTGGCTCGCCTTCGCCGCGCGCGAGGAGAACCGCTAACCGCCACCCGTGGCGTTCGTTGCCGAGGCGCTTGCGGGTGAGGAGGTTGTCCTCGCGCGCAATGGGGTGCCGCTCGTCCGCCTCACGCCGGTCGAGAAAGCCTCATTTGCCGACGCTCTCGGCATGGACGCCGGGCGCATTTTTATCGCCGATGATTTCGACGCGACTCCGACCGATTTTAAGGAGTATTCGTGAGCGGCCGCGTCCTGCTCGACACCCATGTTTTTCTCAGCCTTCTTGCGGAGCCCAAACGCATTCCCGCGTCGATGCGGCGAAGCATCGAGGGTGCCGACGAGCGGCTCCTCTCCGTTGCATCGCTCTGGGAGATGGCGATTAAAAGCTCGATTGGAAAACTTCGTTTGCCGATGCCGGTCGGTGAATTCGTACGTAGCCGCATGAAGGCCCTCGATGGCCGCATCATCGCGATTTCGGCGCGACACGCAGCTGCCGTCGAAGCGCTACCGCTCCACCATCGCGATCCATTCGATCGGCTCATCGTCGTTCAGGCAATGCTTGAGGACGCTCGCCTCATGACGCTCGATACGGAGTTGGAGGCGTACCGACGTGCCGCCCCCTCAGGGCAGGGGAAGAAGCGTCGATGATCCGTGCGGCATCGCGATCGTGATGATCCCCGGAGCGTAGAGGAGCGGAGAGCCGGCGCTGCCGCGTGCGACATCGATGCGAACGAGCGCGTTGTCGCGCATATCGATGACGTAGGCGCTCGCGCCGCCGGGGGTAAATGCAGCCTCGAACGGTGCCCCGCCGACGACGATATCGGGCGAGACCTTGCGCGCCGTGAGATCGATCGGCGTTACGGAGATTCCGTCGAGGTTGGGAACGTAGGCGAGCCGCCCATTCGGCGAAATTGCGACCATCTGCGCCTGCGCGCCCGCAGGAAGAACGGCGAGCGTTTGGAGCGTGGCGGCATCGAGCACGCTCACGTCGTCGCTGCGATTGTTCGCAACGTAGAGCGTACGCCCATCGGGCGAGATCGCGATCCCCGTCGGTTCGCGGCCGACGGCGACGGCGGGAAGCGCGCGCTGCGTTTGCAGGTCGATCGGCGTCACGCTATTCGCTGCCTGGTCGGTCACGTAGATGCGCGAACCGTCGGGAGCGACGGCGATCCACCGCGGATGCTTGCCGACCGCGATCGGCGCGCCGACCTTCAGGGTTGCAACGTCGATTCGTTCCACCGTATCGGCGCGGTAACTCGCAACCCAAATGCCGTTCCCGTGCGCCGAGAGCGCGAGCCCATCGGGGCTTTTTACCGGTATCGTTGCGACGACGCGGCGCGTCGTGGTATCGATCGCGCTCACGCTGTCGCCGCCACGGTTACCGACGAAGAGCAATCGATTGTCGCGCGAGAGCACGGCGTCGAGCGGATTTTTCCCGACCGCGACCGCCGCCCCGCGCGCCTGCGTGCGAAGATCGAAAGGAATCGCGGTGTCGTGGGCACGATCGATCAGCCAGGCGAGCGTATCGGGATCGACGCCGTTCGCGGCGGTGCGATAGATCAGCAACGCGGGGAAGCGAGCGCCATTCCCCGCTCGTGCGATGACGTGGATATCGTAGAGTCCGGCGGGTGCCCCGGCGCTTGCAACGCTGAGTGCTACGCTCGCGCGGCCGCCGGCAGGTACGACGAGCGAGCCACTGCGCGGCGATACGCGAGCGGGTGCGGCGATCGCCGTGCTCCAGGTGACGCGGTGCGCGTGCGCGCCGGGATTGAGAACGGTGAAGCCGCCGGGTTCGCGTACGAGCGTCATCGCGGTCGACGCCGGAAACTGCACGCGTGCGGGTGCGTAGGATGGCGGTGCGTCGGCGCGCGCGCTCCCCCACGAACGATTCGGCTGCGCTCCCAACGCGAAGGAGAGATGGAGCGTTCCATCCTGCGGAAGCGCGATCCAGGGGCGATTCCAAACGCGGCCATTCACCGATACACGTTGAACGTAGGGTGCATCGGCGCCGGCCTGCGGTGCGTCGATCGTCAGAACCGGGCCGTGTGACGGCGTGATGACCGCATGCGTGAAGAGCGGCGCACCGATATCGAGATAGCGTTCGGCGGGATTCTGCGGGTAGAGGCCGAGCGCACTCCAGACGTACCACGCGCTCATCGTGCCGAGATCGTCGTTGCCGGGAAGCCCGTCGGGGCGATCGCCCCAGAGGCGCGACATCGCCGCGCGTACCACGCGCTCTTCGCGCCAGGGTGCGCCCGCCGAGAGATATGCCCACGGGCTACCGATGCTCGGCTCGTTTCCAAGCCAGGCATAGGGAGCGCTCTGCCCGGCGTTGAGGTGGGTGAAGAAGGTATCGAGCCGTTTCCGTGCGGCGGCGCGCCCGCCCATGCCGCGGAAAAGATCGCGGAGATCCTGCGGCACCATCCAGGTGTACTGCGCGGCGTTGCCTTCTTGGAAGCCGCTCTGCCCATTATCGCCGATCCGAGTGCGCTCGAATGCGCCACCGGGGCCGCGGGGAGCGATCTCGCCGAGAGATCGGTCGAAGAGGTTCGACCAATGCGCGCTGCTTTTTAGAAACGCATCGGCGACCGCAGGTTCGTCCAACGCACGCGCAAACGCAGAGATCGAAAAATCGTCGAGACTATATTCCAAGGTCTCCGAGGCGCCATTGGGAACCGGCGAGACCGAGGTCGTGTAGACGTTGGGAATATACCCAAGCTCGTTGAAATCGCCACCGGCGGGGCGCTCTTGGTACCATCCGAATGCCGGTGCTGCGTTGGTATCGTTCGCGCCTTTCACCATCGCGGCCAACGCACGATGCACGGAAAAATCTCGCGCGCCGAATGCATAGGCACCGGCGATCACCGGATCGACGGAGTCTCCGCCCATCACGCTCGTTGGCGAATTTGCGAGCGCCCAACGCGGCAACCAACCATCTTGTGTCGCGGCGTCGACGAGCGATTGCATCATGTCGCTCGTACGATGCGGAAAGAGCAAGGCGAGCAGCGGAATCTCGGTGCGATAGATATCCCAATCGGAGAAGTTGGCGTAAAACGCGTGCCCCGGGGCGACGCGATGCACCTTGCCGTCGAAGCCGCGATAGCGCCCATCGACATCGCTAAAGAGATTGGGCTGGAGCATCGTGTGGTAGAGCGCGCTGTAAAAGGTGCGCAGATTTTCGGTGCTTCCGCCCGAGACGCGAACGCGCCCGAGCGCACGATTCCAACGCTGCAGCGCACGGTCGCGAACCTCGACGATACTCCAGGAGCGCGCCGATGCGCGAAGGTTCCGCCACGCGCCGCGTTCGCTGACGAACGAGATCGCGACCTGCATGCGCACGCTGCGCCGTTTGGTACTGTCGAAACGCAGCCACGCACCGGCGGTTCTCCCGACGCCGTTCTCGTAGAGCCCCGATGCGGCAAAGGGGCGATTGAAACGCGCCGCCATATAGACGGTGAAGCGGTCGGGCATGCCGCAAAAATGTCCGCTCCGAGCGCTCGCCTCGAGTTCGTGCGTGCCGACGATGCGGATGCTTGCGGTACTGACGCCGGCCTGATCGGAGGCGGGATTGATGGTGAGCAGCGCGTCGTGCGACTGCGGAAAGGTGAAACGTGCGAGCCCACTGCGCGACGTCACGGTGAGTTCGGCACGAATACCGGGCTTGCCGAGCGTGACGGCATAGTATCCCGGCACTGCAATTTCGCCGACGTGCGAAAACGGTTGCGAGATGCCTTGCAGTGCGTTCGGCGGAGCGCCGAGCAGCGGCAACACCGCGAAGTCGCCGAAGACGTTGCAGCCCGGGCCGCTGAGATGCGTGAGGCTCAAGCCGGTCGTCGTGGTGTCGTTGAATTCGTAACCGCCGCCGGCGTTCTGCGAAGGCGTATCGGGGCTCCATTGCAGCATGCCGAACGGCACGTCCGCGCCGGGAAAATCGTCGATCGGGCCACCGACCGGCGTTCCCGATGTTCCGACAAACGGGTCGACGTAGGAGACCGGCGTCGTGGTTCTGCGTGGCTCGGCGGCTGCGCCCCGGCCGAAGAGCGCGAGCGTAACGAGGAGCGGGAGAATCCGTCGGAACGCTCGCTTCATCGCCTAGAGCGCCTTCACCGCGGAGGTGAGGGCGTCGACGCTCGCCTTTGCGTCGCCGAAGAGCATCGAGGTGTTCGGCATCTCGTAGAGCGGGTTATCGATGCCGGCAAACCCCGAGCGCATCGAACGTTTCAAGACGATGACGTTCGCGGCTCTGTCGACATCGAGAATCGGCATGCCGTAGATCGGCGAGCTCTTGACGTTCCGCGCCGCCGGATTGGTGACGTCGTTCGCACCGATCACCAACGCGACGTCGGTGGTCGAGAACTCGGGATTCGCATCCTCCATGTCGAGCAACTGTTCGTAGGGAACGTTCGATTCCGCAAGCAGGACGTTCATATGCCCCGGCATGCGCCCCGCGACGGGATGGATGGCGTAGAGCACTTTAACGCCGCGCTTTTCGAGTTGATCGCCGAGCGCTTTTACCGAGTGCTGCGCCTGCGCGACCGCCATGCCGTATCCGGGAACGAAGATGACCTTCGATGCGTACGCCAACATAATCGCGACGTCGTCGGCACTCGCACTGCGGATCTGTTGCGGGCCACCGCTTCCCGCATCGGGTTCGCTGCCGCCGCCGGAACCGAAGGCACCGAAGAGCACGTTGGTGAGCGGGCGATTCATCGCCTTCCCCATCATGACCGTGAGCAGCGTACCGCTCGCACCGACGAGCGCGCCGCAGATAATCAGCAATGGCGAGTTAATCTCGAAGCCGGTGACGGCGACGGCGAGGCCAGTAAAGGAGTTGAGCAGCGAGATGACCACCGGCATATCGGCGCCGCCGATCGGGAGCACGAAGAGGATGCCGAGGAGCAGCGAGCAGAGCAATAATCCGAGGAAAGCGAGGATCGGCATCGTTCCCAGCGTCGCGATAAACCAACCGGCGAGGAAGAGAATTGCGAGTAAGATCGCGCCGTTGACGACCTGTTGCCCCGGATAGGTAATCGGTCGCCCGGTCATCAGTTCTTGAAGTTTGAGGAATGCGATGATCGAGCCCGCGAAGCTCAGGCAACCGATGATCGCCGAGAGCACCAGCGAGACCGAGACGACGGCGTTCTCGCCCTTCCCGCTTGCCAGGACGAAGAACTCGAGCGTTGAGATCAGCGCGGCCGCGCCGCCGCCCGCGCCGTTATAGAGCGCGACCATCTGCGGCATTGCGGTCATCTTCACGCGCAGCGCGGCGACGATGCCGATCGCGCCGCCGAGAATCACGCCGACGAGAATCGCCCACCACCCGATTCCTTGCGTTTGTAGGAGCGAGGAAACTAACGCGATCGCCATGCCGAGCATCGCGAGGCGGTTGCCCGCGCGCGCGGTCGGCGGTGAATTGAGTTGGTGGAGGCCGTAGATAAAGAGTGCGACCGCGACGAGATTTGCGAGGCTCAGTGCAACGCTCATGGACGCGGGCCCTCTTTCTTCTTAAACATCTGCAGCATGCGTTCGGTCACCGCGAAACCGCCGAAGACGTTAATCGCACCGAGCGTCAGAGCGGCGACGCTAATAATGGCTAAGAGCGGTGAGGTGGGGCCGACGAAGAGCTTGCCGACGACGAGGATCGCCCCGATAAAGACGATGCCGTGAATGGCGTTGGTCGCCGACATCAACGGCGTGTGGAGCGTCGTCGGGACCTTCGAGATGACCTCGAAACCGACGAAGACCGCCAGCAAGAGGACGGTCAATAGTTGAATGAGGTGTGTGATATCGTTCACGGCGTCGCTCCAATCAGTGAGGTGCCGTCGTGGACGATACAGGCGCCGACGATTACGTCGTCTTTGTAATCGAGTGCGAGCGTACCCTCTTTAGCGAACGGCGAAAGCAGGGCGAACAAATTACGCGAGTAGAGTTGGCTCGCGTTATAGGGCATCGTTGCGGGCAGGTTCGTCGTGCCGACGATCTGCACGCCGTTCTCGGTGATGACGATCTCGTCGGCTTTGGTGAGCGCGCAATTGCCGCCCGCTTCGGCGGCGAGATCGACGATGACGCTTCCCGGCGCCATCGCGGCGACCGCCGCTTCGGTGATAAGAATCGGCGCCCTACGGCCGGGAACCAGCGCGGTCGTAATCACGACGTCGTTCTTGCCGATCTGCTCGACCATCCAATCGCGTTGTCGCTGTTGTTGTTCTGCCGTGAGCTCTTTGGCGTAGCCGCCCGAACCCTCGGCGCTCTCGCCGAGATCGAATTCGAGAAATTTCGCGCCGAGCGATTGCACCTGCTCGCGGACGACGGCACGAACGTCGTAGCCACTGACGACCGCGCCGAGCCGGCGCGCCGTAGCGATCGCCTGCAACCCGGCGACGCCGGCGCCGAGCACGAGCGCCTTCGCCGGCGGGATCGTTCCCGCCGCGGTGGTGAGCATCGGGAAAAATTTCGGTAGCGCACTCGCGGCGAGCAAGACCGCTTTGTATCCGGCGATATTACTCTGCGAGGAGAGCGCGTCCATACTCTGCGCGCGCGTGATGCGCGGGATTTTCTCGACGGCGAGCGCTTCGATTCCCGCCGAAGCGAGGCGTGCGGCGTACGCCGGATCCCCGAGCGGATCGAGGAAGCCTACGAGAAGCGCGCCTTTTTTGAGGCGCGCGATCTGTTCTTCGGTCGGTCGAGCGACGCAGAGTAGTGCGTCGGCGGAGGAAAGGAGTTCGGTTTCGTCGGCGACGATTCGAGCGCCGGCGGATTCGTAAGCGGAGTCCGGAAAAGAAGCGGCGCGACCTGCATCGCGCTGTACGTGAATTTCCAGCCCGAGTTTTTTAAATTTAGAGACGCTTTCGGGGACGAGTGCGACACGGTGTTCGCGCTCGGCGCTCTCACGCGGTACGGCAAGTATCATCTGCGGGGCATACGGCTCCCACGTAGCGACTCCTATCGCAATTCGCCGATTAAAATTATGAGGAGCACCGAAAAGCCGACGACGCCCCCGAGGTGCGCGAGTAGTTCGCGGCGCATCCGGCGCAGATGCGCGTAGGCGATGGCGAGATCGAACGCCGAGAGCAGGATGCCGAGCGCCGCGAAGATCGCAAGTTCGAAAAGGTCGTGCCGTGCCGCCGTTGCGAGGATCGCCGCACCGAGGATCGCATCGCGCGCCCCGGTCGCCCGGACGAAACCGAGCGCGTTCCCCTCGCGTACCGGAAGCCCGTAGGCCTGCGCGAGCCGCTCCGGCGCAACGAGCGCGAGCGCACCGATCCCCAGCAAGGCGAAGGCTGCGAGTGCCGAGAGCGCGATGCCGAGGTTCGGAAGGATCATGAGAGCGCGATGCGCGTTCGCAGCGAGCCGATCCGTTCGATCCGCACTTCGAGCAGATCGCCGTCCCGTAAAAACTCGGGGGGCGTGCGAGCGAAGCCGACACCTTCGGGGGTGCCGGTCGCGATCACGTCGCCGGGGAGCAACGTCATCCCGCGCGAGAGCTCGGCGATAATGCGCGGAATCGAAAAGATCATCTTCGCCGTCGTGCTATGCTGCTTTTCGATATCGTTGACGTACATCGCAATATCGAGCGCTTGCGGGTCGCCGATTTCGTCGGGCGTGAGGATTGCGGGGCCGAGCGGACAACTTTCGTCGAGACTCTTTCCCTTCATCCACTGCACGTGTGCGCGTTGGAGATCGCGCGCCGTAAGATCGTTGCAGCAGGTGTATCCGAAGATCACGTCGCGAGCACGGCGCTCTTCAACGTCGCGGCAGCGCGCGCCGATCACGACGGCGAGTTCGGCTTCGAAATCGTACTCGTGCGAGATCGATGCGTCGAAGTGCGCGACCGCATCGGGGCCGATGAGCGCCGTCGTCGCTTTGGTAAAGAACGTCGGCACGTCGGGCAATTTTAGATCGCGCCCTGCGGCGCGCGCCCCTTCGAGTGCGTGTTCGAGGTAATTACGGCCGACGCAGAAGACGTTGCGCGGGGGAACGATCGGCGGCCCGTAGACGAGCGCTGCGGCATCGAGCTCCGGCGCACCGATGCGTTCCTCGCGTCGCTCCGGAGGGAGTTCGACGAACGCGCGCATATCGGGCGCATCGATACGCGCTACGAGGCCATCGCGCAAGACTCCGGGGCGCAGCGTCCCGTCGTCATCATAAAAGGAAATCAGCCGCATGGGTTATCCCTTACGGCTGGTGAGGTGAAGAAAACCGCAGTAGCGGCACTCGTAGGTTCGCAACATCGCAGCGGTACCGTTCATCAGCATGTGCGCGCGCGCCTCCGCTTCGCTCTGGAAGGTATCCTTCGTTCCACAACTCCGATCGCGGTCGGCCTCGCTGCGCGGTCGCTCCATGCGGCGTTACCGCGAAGGATGGTGCGTCGGTTTGGGCGTCGGCTTGAGCAGTTTCTTCAAGCTGGGAAGATTCGGATGCTCGTGTTCTTGCTGCAAGCGCTTTGCATCGTCGATCATCTGGTTCGCCGCGCCCGGATCGTCGCCCCAATTCCCGCCCGCGCGAACGAGTGCGACGTGGCGGTCGATTCCATGGGTGTGCGGGTTGTAATCGAAGGTCACGCGATAGAGCCCGACCACGGCGGTGCCGTCGGGACGGCGAATCCACATCTGCAGGACGTTGCCCAACGTGTGCGCGTTGAAGTTGAGGTCTTTGCAGCCATGCTTCTGCGTCACGCGCACGACCTGGCCGAGGCTATTCACCTCGACGACGAACTCGGTATGGAGTGGAACCGAGGGTGGGCGAGGCGTCATCAGCGGGTGCGCGGCGGCAGCGCGAGCGACGGGAGCGAGCGCCGGCAGGGTAAGGACGGAGGTCGCCAACAGGGCGACGAGCAGAGAGCGAAGTTTTCTCATGAGTGTGCGGTAAACGATTCGTAGGGGCTGGGGGTTCCGCCTCCGAAGCGCGCTCTGCTCATGGTACGTCGTTTTCGCGCGCTCGGGCTCGCCTGCGCTCTCCTCGTCCTTTCGCTCGCCCCCGCCGGGGCGGCGCGCCCTATCGTCGATCTCCACCGGCTCGATGGGTATTTCGCGCTCTTCGCTCACGATAGCGACGTGCCGTGGCAGCCGACCGTGGTGCGCCTCGACACCTACTCGAGCGCCCCGGTGAGCTTTGCGGCCTATCCGGTCGACCCCGGCGACGTCCTTACCGCCGGAAGCAACTCGCGTCCGCGTGCGATCGACGTCAGCCACCGCAAAGCCGTTGCAAGGTGGAATTTTACGCCGCCCGGCGGGTATCGTTTTCAGGCGAACGTCGTCCAGGTGCCGCTCGGATCGCGAGCGGGCTTTTACGTCGTCGAAGCACGACGCGGCGGCGTCGGCGAACAGGTCTGGATCAATCGCACCGATGTCGGCATGATCGCCAAACAGACGCCGGGCGGAGTGATGATCTACGCCACCGATCTGCGTACGGGAAAGCCGCGGCCGCACATGCGCGTGATGTTCGTCGTGAACAGCCGCTTCGTCGTGCGTTACACCGACGCGCAGGGTATCGTGCGCTGGGATCGCGCACCGTGGCCGGTCTTTGCGCTCGGACAATGGGGCGGCAGTTATGCCTTCGTCTCGCTCTTACCGCAAGCGCCGCTTCCGGCGGAGGTGTTGGGCGTGCGGCTCGAGAGCGCGGTCGTACACGCCGGTGAGAGCGTGCGTATCGTCGGCTTCGCGCGTACGCGCGACGGCGAGCTCTTGCGCCCGGCGCGCGGCGATGTCACCGTGAGCGTTCGCAACGGTCCGCTCTCGGTCGCCGACGTGCGAGTTCCGCTCGATCGCGCCGGCGCATTCTCTACCACCGTCGCGATACCGGCCAATGCACCTAGCGGCGATTACGCGGTGCTCGCCCAGGGCGCTTCGGGAATAGCGGGCGCGACGTTGCACGTCGATGCCGACGCAAACGGCGTTGCCTTAAGCGTCCACTCGGTGTGCAACGGGCGCTGCCCCGCGAACGCCAATATTCCGATACGCATCGAAGCGCGTCGTGACGGCCGCCCCGTCGGCGATCTTCTCGTCGCGGTGAATATCGTTCGCTCGCCACACGTCGTGGTCGGCTTCCAAGAGAAGCGCCGACCGTGGGCGATCTCGAAATGGCTCGAAACGACCGTGCGTACCGACGGAAACGGTGTGGCAAACGTGGCGATTCCGATGCCGACCGACGGCCTCGCTTCGACCTACGGCGTGACGATCTCCTCGGGCGGGGCGAGCGCCGAGACGCGCGTCACGGTGCCGACGGCGCCCTTTACGATTCGCGTGCGGCCGTTTCATCGCCGTCAATCGCTCGGAACTCCGCTCGGTTTCGATATCTATGCCAACAACGTCGATACGCTCGCACCGCTCGGCGGTGCGAGAGTCGTCGTTACGCTCTCGCACGGTGCCTCGGTACAACGCCAGGTGTTGACGCTCGGTGGAAATGGCTTCGTGCGCGGTGCGTTCAGTACGCCCGATCTCGGTACCAATCTCATTATCGCCGAGATCGACCGAAACGGCGAGAAGGCGAAGGATGCCGACCAGATCAACGTCGTTCCTCAGGCGCAGGATACCGGTGAGGTCGGAAGTGCTGCGGTCTCGCTCGCGCTCTCCGGCTCGCGATTCATGCAAGGCGAACGCATTGGGGTCACCGCACGCTCGCCGGGAGCGCGCGGCGATACGCTCTTCACGCTGGAGAGTGCGTTGGGTGTTGAATCCGATGTTGCAGGCGACGGGAACGGTCTCTCGCACGGAGCCTTTACCGCGCGAACCGCGTTAGGCACGGTCTCGATCGGTGCGGCGATGGTACGTGCCGGAGCGATCGCCTGGAACACCATCGCGCTGCCGCTCGATACGCCGGGGCGCCCCGCGCAGGCAACGTTGCGCGTGCTCGGCGACGACGCACGCCCCGGAACGCTGGCGAAGCTCGCGATGGGCCCCTTTGCCGACGGCGCGGGAACGGTGGTGCTGCGGATCAGTCGCGGCGTTCCGTCGGGGAGCGCGCTCTTCGACGACGCACCGGGATTACTCGCGGTCGGCGCGACGCTCACAGAAAATAGCGCGCCGCCCGAAACCACGTGGCATCCGTGGGTCGATTCGACCGGGAAGCACCCCGAAGTGCTCGGCTTCGAACGCGTTGCGCTACCGCCGAGCGATCTCACGATCGCGCAATCCGATACCTCGACGGTATCCTGGAGCGTCGAACCGTCGACGAGCGATATTTTGCCGTTCCATCTGCCCGGTGCATCGGGGCGCTATACGCTCTCGATTCTGAAGATTTGCGACGACGGCCGCGTCGTCGCCGGTTCGATGCGTCTCGAGGTGCGTTGATGGCCGACGAACGTCGCCTGCTCTTGCTCGATACCTACGGCCTCGTCTATCGTGCCTTTTTCGCGTTGCCGCCGTTGACGACCGTTGGTGGGGTGCCGATCAATGCCGCTTATGGTTTTACCACGACGCTGGTAAAAATTCTCGAGAACGAGCGGCCGACGCATGCGATTGCGGCATTCGACCGCGGCCTGCCCGCACATCGTATGGAGATGATGCCGCAGTACAAAGCGCAACGCGAAGCGATGCCCGACGA
>JABEUX010000151.1 GCA_013044185.1 Vulcanimicrobiota bacterium
AAGCGAGGGCGACCATTCGGTCGCCCTCGCTTCAATGAGTCGAAACGGCAACTCGATACGAGCTAGCCTTGCGTCCATAGTTCGCGCGAACAGCTTGGGAATACATAGGCTCGCAATAACGATCGCCGAGACCAAAGCGTTCTTATTGATGGAGAGACCATCATGAACAAAACGGTATCGGTTCTCGCTCTTACGCTCCTCTGCACGATGGCGGCAGCGCACGCGTCAGCGATAAAATCTCGCACGTACCATCATCCCGTCAAAATCACCATCTGTCGCCCCTCGCGCGGAACCGCGATAACGGGCGGATTTAGCGATGCTTACTATCCGGGTTATCCCTATTATTGGGATGACGTGTATGGAAATCGTTTCGACCAGCCTCCCGTTCGTAGCGACCCGAGGCTCGCGATTGCCTATAGCAACGCCACCAACCACCCGATGAGAGAGATCGAATTCGGTCTCCTTGCAAGGGGCCGATTGGTCGCGGAGGTTCGCGATGTCGGCACCTTTTCGCCGGGCGCACAGATTCGGCACGTATTCGGGCTGAGTCCAAACGCGTTTCCATTGAGTACCAGCTTCCCGAAGTGCGTTCCGCTCCGCGTTACCTTCACGAACGGGTCGATATGGAAGAACCCGCACCTGCCCGCATTACAGCGAAGCATCTACAGCCTTCCGTAGCCTCAACACTCCCCATCACGCGAACTCCTTGCGCTCTTCACGGTAATACGCCCGTACTGCTACCCACGTGAAGAGCGCGCAGTAGCCGAGCAACCAGAGCGCGGCGCGCTGCCACGGCTCGCTCGTTGCGCCGACGGCACCCCACGCCAGTTGTCCGAAATGGTAGCTCGGCAGATAGGGGGCGATCGATTGCACGAACGGCGGCAGTTGATCGAGCGGGACGAAGAGCCCCGAGGCAAACGCGAGCGGCAACGTGATGAGATTGAGAATCGCCACCGCCGCATTGAGCCCCGCAAGGTAGCCGACCGCAAAGCCGAGTGCGACGAACGGCAGACTCCCCAGCAGCAGCCTTGCGAGCAGTAGAACGAGAGCGGGCGCCGGGAGGGCGACGCCGCCGGCAACGCGCGCGAAGAGCACCAGCAGCAGGACCGCGATCCCGCCGAAGGCCATCGAAGCGATGAACTTCCCGGCGAAGTAGGCGAGCGGGCGTAGCGGTGCGGCCCGCATCAATCGCGTTGCCCCGTTGCCGCGCTCGGCGGCCACGCTCGCGCCGAATGAAAACAACGAAATGCTCATCACCGCATAGGCACTAAACGAGGCTAAAAGATAGAGCCCCACCGTCGCATTCATATACGGCATCCGCGCCTGCGCTAAGCCGAAAAACGCATAAAACATGATCGGGAACACGACCGTGGCAATAGAGAACCACGGATTGCGCAGCAATCGAATGAATTCGATCTTCGTCTGCGCGCGCAGCATCGGTGCGAATGGAGCGATCTCAAGCGACATGGCGATGTTCCCCTGCAGTGAGTGCGACAAATGCTTCTTCGAGCGTCGCGCCGGTAACCGTGAGCTCTTCGATTTCAACATTGCGCGCGAAGAGTTCGCGCAGTAAGCTTTCGGGCGACTCGGTCAGGGCCTCATAGCGCTCGCCGTTTCGTACGAAGCGTTCGTCGTCGAGGGCGACTCGCGACGTAAACGCGACTCGCTTGCGGCCAACCGTTCCCTTTACCTCGCTCGGCGTTCCGTCGGCGATAATGTGCCCGCGGTCGATCACCACGACGCGGTCGGCGATCGCATCCGCCTCGTCGAGATAATGCGTGCTCATGAGGACGGTGCGCCCGCGCTTGGCGATCTCGGAGATCGTCGCGAGCAACGAACGGCGCGCTTCAACATCGAGCCCGACCGTCGGCTCGTCGAGCACCAAGAGTTCGGGGTTCCCGCAGAGCGCGAGCGCGAAATAGAGCCGCTGCACCTGGCCGCCCGAGAGACGCGCGATGCGCGAACGCGCTAGCTCGTTCAAACCCGCGAGCGCAAGCAACTCGTCGATCGGCAGCGGCGCGGGATAGTAGCTGCGAAAGAGCGCGATCGCTTCATCGACGCGCAGGTACTCCGGGAGCCCCGAGCTTTGCAGCATCGCACCGACGCGCGCCCGCACCGCTTGCTCGCAGGGATTGCCTCCAAGCACCGATATCGAGCCGGCAGTCGCACTGCGCAGCCCGAGAAGCAACGATATTGCGGTGGTCTTCCCAGCACCGTTCGGCCCGAGTATGGCGACGCTCTGGCCGCGCGGAATACGGAGATCGATCGCATCGAGTGCGACGAGCGCGCCATAGTTTTTGGAGACGCCGCGAAAAACGACGGCGTCCTCGTCCATGCGTGCACTCATCGCGTTGCCTGCGGAAGCGCGTGCGCGAGGAACGTCCAGATCGTCTTCCACGCCCGCGTCGACGCCGCAGCATCGCCGGCGCGCGTCCCGCCAAGCTCCATCACGGTGCCTCCACCGATCCGATACGAGGTCATCGCCGACTGCGGCCCATGCATCGCCCAGAGAAACGTATGCCCCGCATGCGGATAGACGATGCTGCGGTCGGCATAGGCATGGTGGTGCGCCTTGAGATAGCGCATCGCCATCGCGCATTGGCGCGGCGAATCCCACATTTCGTCGTCGGCACCGGCGAGGCAGAGAACCGGGCCGTGAATGCGCTGAAGCGGGAAGAACGAAGCCCGTACTTGCGCCGGATCGGCATCGAGCGAGAGGTCGTAGAGTACCCGCAATTGTATCGGGCCGCCGTGCTCGAACTGCATCCCAATCGCCGAACTCGCGCTCTGCGAAACGGGGACGCAGGGCAGCGCTTTCCCGCGATAGCTCCACGAACATCCCGAGGGCATATCGTTCGCACCGAGGCCCATAAACGCGACCGGCGATGGCACGTCGGCGACGACCGCTTTAATCTGCGGATAGGTCGATGCCGCGAGGAGCGCAAATTCCCCGCCCTTCGAGCCACCGAGGATACCGATCTCCTTCGGGTTCACATCCTTACGTGCGGCGACCGCGCGTAACGCGCGGCCGATCGTTTCCACCGGTACGTTCACGAGATGCGCCGGCAACCCGGGCAAACCGAAATACGCGACCGTGACGGCGACGTAGCCGCGAGCGGCGAAGAGCGGCGCAACGTGCGGCATCGTTGAGTTCCCGCCCTCCGAGCCGCCGAGCAGCAGCAGCGCCGGGTGACGCCCGGGCGTTGAGGGCACACAGATCGTGCCGATAAACGGCGTACGAACGTTGCTGCAACCGGCGGGAAGCCGCGTTGGAGCAGGGAGCGGCGCCGCAGAAGCGATGCAGGCGGCGATCACGTTCAAGCTGATAACCAGGATGAGGATAGCGAGATGTTTCATGGCTGCGGTTCCTTTTCGAGAAGCAGTTGCAACGAACGGACGTGGGCGATCATGCGCTCGCGGCCGAGCGGGGTGAGGCGATAGCGTGAATGCGGGCGACGATCGACGAAACTTTTCTCTTCCTCGACATACGCATGTTCCACGAGTTTTCCGAGATGCGCGCTGAGATTGCCGTTGGTCGTCCCAACGGTTTTTTGCAGTTCGCTAAAACTCGCCCATTGCGAGGCTAAGAGCTCCGCGACGATCGCTAGCCGAATTTTCGAGAGCAAGAGCTCGTCCATCAATCGCCGGCACGCGACGACGCGATGAGTTCGACGGCGCCGAACCCGGCATAGCCGACGAACATGCCGGCGGAGAGCGCATAGCCGACGAAATCCGGCTTATAGTTCGCTACCGCGAGCGAGAGCAAGAGAATGATGCCGCCGACGAGCGCACGACGATTGCCATGCATCGCAATATAAAAGAGCACGATGCTCGCTGCGAAGCTCCAGATCGCCCCCAGCCCGGTGACGCCGAAGAGGTTCGCTCCAAAAATCTCGATGATAAAGACGAAGAATGTCACCATCATCGCGACTTTCAAGACGGTCAGAAATTCGCGCTCCAAGAAGGTGAGGCGCTCGAGCCGGGCGCTCCTCCCGCGCCAGATCGAGAAGGCCATCGCGGCGAGCGCCGCCCCCCACGCGATCCAGATCGCGTTCGCTGGCGCGAGCTGCGTACCGACGAGTTGATACATCAGCGACATCGACGCCGAGGCGAGCCCCCAGACGACGAAATACTCCGCCCCGACGTTGAGGCGCGTCGAGGTGCGCTCGACGATGCGGTCGACCATCTCCAGGTGCTCGCGAGCCTCGGTACCTTCGATCATCCCAAATTCTCCGTTTCAGACTAGTTTATTTTATAGACTACTCCGTTATACAGTAGCCCTCTTCTAGCGTCAACCCCCCGGCGGAGTCGTTGACAGGGCTCGCGGCTTCCGGTAAAGTCCCATAGTTATGTACGCAGTTATCGAGAGCGGCGGTAAGCAGTACCGCGTCGCTGAAGGCGATATTATTCGCACGGATCTCATCGAAACCGAAGTGGGTGCGGATGTCACCTTCGACCGCGTCGTGCTCGCCGGCTCCGGCGCCGACGTCAAGATCGGTACCCCGGTGCTTAGCGGTGCGAGCGTCGTCGGCACGGTGCTTCGCCAGGCGAAGGACAAGAAGATTCTCGTCTTCCGCTACAAGCCCAAGAAGCGCGTCCGTAAACTGATCGGCCACCGCCAGCGCTTCGCCGAGATAAAGATCACCAAGATCAACCTCGCGTAGGAGCGGTATGCTCCGCGTTACGTTTTACGAGGACAGCCGGCAGCGGCTGTCCTCGTTTGTTGCTAAGGGGCACACCGAGCTCGCCGCCCACGGCGAGGATATCGTCTGCGCGGCGATCTCGGCGATCCTCCAGGCAGCCCGGCTCGGGCTCGAGCAGCACGCCGCGGCCGGGCTCACCATCCGCCAGCAAAGCGGCGATATGGAGCTCGCCGTCGCCTCCGAGGATCGCGATCGCGAAGATGTCCGGGCGATCCTGGGCACGGCCCTGCTCGCCTGCGACGCGATCGCCGCGCAATATCCCGACGCCGTCGCCGTGCGGCGCGAAACTGAAGCGCCCGTCGAGCAGTAGTGAAGCGATGTCCGTTAGAAAGGGTACCCCATGACCGACTCATTGCATCAACACGCCGAATCTCCATCGAACCAACCCGACGATAACGAGCTTGGAAAAGCGCTGCTCGTCGGCGTGCTCGGGGGAGTGCTCTCAGCGGTCGGTTATGTGATCTACCGCCGTCTCCCCGACGAGCAGCGCGACCGCCTGCACGACCAGGTGCGGACCGTCGTCAGCGCGCGCATCAACGATATCCGCCAAAACTTCAATCTTTAGGCGATAGCGGTTCTTCGTGTGGCAGAACCGCCGGAGCCGGGCTCGGTGCCGGCGGCGGAGCCTTTTCCTGTGCAACATCGGCGGCCCGCTCCATCTCCGCGACGAAGTTCGCCGAGGCGTTTTGGAGATCGCGCGTCACCTTCCCGAACTGACGCATCATGCCGGGGAGTTTATCGGGGCCGAAGAGCAGGAGGGCCAGCATGCTGATGACGGCGATATCGGGTACGGAAAACATCTCTCCAAGGTGATTCGGCAGGCCTCCTCCCACGACCCGTGCAAGCAAGCGACTCCAATACCGTGAAGATTATTTACACGCGCGGCAACCGCGAGGAGACGCTCGCTTCGCTGGGCACCTTACGCAAGGTTCTCAACCGCTTCGTGCGCCGCCGCGTGTTCTACGAGATCAGCAGCCGCAGCAGGCGGGGGCACGAATTTTTCTCCGCGAAGGATACCTTCACGGTCGGCGCGATCGAGGTGAGCAATCGCGAACACCTGCAGATTCTTATCTTCGATGCGCGCAAGCACGAACGCTCGATCGAGATCATCAATCCGCAGGCAATGCGCATCTACGACGAATCCCCGGACCGTAATTTTGCGGTCTCTTTCGTCTGCGAGAACGGCGATTTCGAGACGCGCGTCTATCTGCGCGAAGAGGGCGCCGACGAGACGCTTCCCCCCGAAGGGGAAGGGCTCGAACGCATCTCTCTGCCGCAGTTATTCGATTACATTCGCGATATTACAACCGTCGAAAGAACTACAACGTAAAGAGCGCGTCGGTGACCTTCCCCGGCTCGACGCGTAATTGCGCGAGCACGCCGGGCGAGCGGACCGCCTCGGCGGCGAACCCGATCCCGATGTGCTGCGGCATCAAACGCCCATCGGCACGGCGCGCACCTTCGGCAAAGATCGCGAATGCTTCGTGACTGAGCCAGATGCGCTCGTCACCCTCGCCGCAGGTAAATGCGAGCGTATCGTAGCGCTGCATCGGCGCCGGCTCGCCACGGCTGCTCGCCGGTTCGGAGACCGGGTCGGCGACCCCACGCGGATCTTCGAGCGCATCCTCGCGTTTGCTCGCTCGCATCCCCGCGCCGAAGAGCGCTTGGTTCGCTTCGGCGGCAGTAGCGATCGCGCGCACGCGTTCGGCCTTGCGCACTTCGAAGAGTCCGTCGAGTTTTTCGCGATCGACGACCTCGGCGAGCGCGGCACCGACCACTGGGTCGTCCATCAGTGCGAGCAAGAGCGCGTAGGAACTCACGAAACGTTCGCCCATCCGTTTTGCGTGTGCCGCGGCACCGCGCATTAGCGTGAAGAGCTCGTCGGAGATCGGGAGTTGATCCTGCGCTTCGGGCATAGGCGGCGCACTTTGCGCGTAGATGCCGCCGCACCTCTCGTGCCGAAAGAGGCGGGGTGCTCGCCATCGACGTCATCACGCTCTTCCCCGAGCTCTTCGCACCCTACGTCGGCCTCTCCATCATCGGCCGCGCGGTGGAGGCGGGGCTCGTCGAGATTCGTTACCACCACCTGCTCGACGCCCTCGAGGGGCGCGAGCGCGCCGACGACGCCCCCTTCGGTGGCGGAGCTGGCATGGTGATGCGGCTCGCACCCATCGCACGTTCCCTCGATTCCATCCTTGCCGGGGCCAAGGAGGCCGCCGAGGAGCGGCTGCTGCTCCTACCCTCGCCGAGCGGCGCGCGCTTCACCCAGGGCAGCGCCAGGCGCTTTGTGGGCTATCGCCGGCTCGTCTTTATCTGCGGGCACTACGAGGGCATCGACGAGCGGCTCGGCGCTCTCTACCCCATCGAGGAGTTCTCGCTCGGTGATTTCGTCCTCACGGGAGGCGAATTGCCCGCCTTGGCCGCGATCGATGCGAGCGTCCGCCTGATCGAGGGCGCGCTTCGCGAGGAGTCTCGCGAGCAAGAGTCCTTCTCGGGCGACCTGCTCGACTATCCGAGCTATACCCGCCCCGCCCGCTTTCGCGGCGTCTCGGTTCCCGAGGTCCTGCTCTCCGGCGATCATGCCCGAATCGCCGAGTGGCGCCGGGAGGAGTCCCGCCGACGCACCCGAGAGCGCCGTCCGGAGTTGCAGGGGGAGTGAGCCCGTGATATAGTCCGGGGGTTGTCTCGGCGCACGAGTGCGCCGCTCTATTGTTACGGACAGGATGCCATGAACGTCATCGATACCCTCGAACGCGAACAGCTCAAACCCGCGCTCCCCGACATGCGCTCGGGCGACACGGTAAAAGTTTTTTCCAAGGTCGTTGAAGGCGGCAAAGAGCGCACGCAGATGTTTGAAGGCGTCGTCACCGCTCGCAAGAGCGGCGGCCTCGGCGAGTGCATCGTCGTTCGCCGCGTCGCCCACGGCGTCGGCGTCGAAAAGACGTTCTTGCTTCACAGCCCGCGCGTCGAGAAAATCGAGATTAGCAAGCGCGGCATCGTCCGACGCAGCCGGCTCTATTACCTCAGCGATCTCGTCGGCAAAGCCGCGCGCATCAAAGAGAGAAAGACCGCGCGCTAGGGCCGCGACGCTGCTCGCGTTCTTCGCCCTCATCGCGTTGCTCCTCGCCGCTCTATTACGAGCGTTGCCGTTTCGGCGACGCTCGCTTCGTTTTTGCGGTGACCTCGCACTCGTAACGGGGTTGCTCGCCCTCTTTCTCACCCCGTTTACGATCCGCATCTTCGTCGTTCCATCGATATCGATGGAACCCACGTTACGCGTCGGCGACGTGATCCTCGTCGATCGCTTGCAGACGCTCGTCGGCCTCGCACCCTCCAACGGCAGTATCGTCGTTTTTCGGCCGCCGCGCAAAGTCGCGAGCAACGACTTCGTCAAGCGAGTCGTCGCTCGCTCCGGCGACACCTTCTCGCTCGTTGACGGCATCGCCGAACGTAACGGACGCGCGATCCCGGAGCCCTATCTCGCGAACCCTCCGGCCTACGATCTTGCGGTTTCAGGCTTTGCGCTCGATCTCAACGGCGAGCCCTTGCCAGGGAACGTTGCGAGCATTCCCCCTCGTTCGCGGTGGGCGAGCGGCGACCGCGTGCCGAATGGGTACGCGATCGTCCTCGGCGACAATCGAAATTACTCCGACGATTCGCACCTCTGGGGCTTTCTGAAGCTACGAGGGCATATCGTCGGGCAAGCGATAGCGGTCGTGTGGCCGTTATCGCACATCGCACTCTTTAGCCTCGAATGAAAGACGCATGATCACTCCGCAGTTAATCGTTATTGCCGTCATTATCCTCATCGTCGTACGCGTTATTTTTTCGCTGCGCCCCGTCATCGCGGGCACAAACGGAAAGAGCCGAACCATCGCGCGCGAATATCTCGACGTCTTCATTTTTGCCGGCGCCGCCGCGTGGTTCGTGACCTCGTTCATCGGGCGCACCTATTTTATTCCGTCGGGTTCGATGTTGCCGACGTTGCAGATCGGCGATCTCCTCGTCGTCGATAAATTCGAATATCGTTTTCATCCGCCGCACGACGGCGATATCGCCGTCTTTCCGCCGCCGCTGCCGAGCCCCGATGACTTTATTAAACGCGTGGTCGGAAGCCCCGGCGACACCATCGAAATTAAAGGCGGGACCGTCTTCCGTAACGGCGTCGCGCTCAAGGAACCCTACATCGCGCAGCCGCCCGATTATTCGTTGCAGATTCGAAATTACGACATCTACGTCAACGACGGTTTCGGTTGGCAAGCGCTCGACCCGGCGCAAGCGAATATCCCTCCGCGCAAAGATTGGCTCGCCCCCAACCGCATTCCGCCGCACTGCTACCTCATGCTCGGCGATAATCGCAACGACTCGGAAGACTCGCACATTTGGGGCTTCGCTCAGGACAGCGGGCGCTTCTATACCGGCCCGCGCGCGGGCAAGCCCGCCTCGTTTACCGGGCGTGCGGTGCTGATCTTCTGGCCATTCTCGCAGGCAAGAATTCTCCCGGGGTAAAAGTCTCTTATCCCGTGTGGGAACGCGTGGGCCGAGCGGCGATCTTTCTCGGCGAGTCGATCGTTCTTCTCGCCATCGTTCTCGCGACGATCTTCGTTCGCATTCCCCAAGTCGATGGCGCCTCGATGGCTCCAACGATCCCGAGTGGGGCAATCGTCATCACCGAGAGCCTCAGCGGAGACTTCGCGCCTCCGCAGCGCGGCGAAATCGTTGCTTTCTCGCTCGATCTCTCGAGGCAGGAGACCTATATCAAACGCGTGATCGCGCGCCCCGGCGACCGCGTCCGCATTGACAACGGCGCCGTTTTCGTGAACGGTGTTCGAATACATGAGCCATACGTCCATCTCCACGACACTCGCTCCATGCCCACGCTCGTCGTGCCGGTCGGCAAACTCTTCGTGCTCGGCGACGACCGGCCGCACAGCGAGGATTCACGTTTCTTCGGCCCGGTCGCCGAGTCGCACGTGATCGGCCGCGCCTGGTGGATTCTTTGGCCCTTCGCTCGCTTCGGGCCACTATGAGCGATCCACTCGACCGCGTCGTCCAATGGTACCCGGGGCACATGGTCAAGGCTATGCGCGGAATCGGAGAGCGCCTCGCGCTGGTCGATCTCGCCGTCGAGGTCGTCGACGCCCGCGTCGCGCTCAGCGGCGCGAACCCCGATCTCGCGCGTGTCCTTGCCGAGAAACCGCGTATGCTGCTGCTCTCGCGCGCCGATCTCGCAAACCCGGCGATCACCCAAGAATGGCTCGAACGCTTTCGCGAGCGGGGCGTTCGCGCGCTGGCATTTAACGCCCACAGCCGCCGCGATTGCACCTTCGTTCGCGACGAGATCGTTCGCTTTGCCGAGAGCGTTCACGGCACGACGCGCGCGATGATCGTCGGCATTCCGAATTCCGGGAAATCGACGGCGCTCAACGCGCTGCTCGGGCGCGCGGCGGCGCGCGTTCAGAATCGCGCCGGCATCACGCGTTCGCTGCAGTGGTTTCGTCTCGCTCCCAACGTCGAGCTGATGGATACGCCGGGGATCTTGGTACCGAAGATTCCCAACGCCGATGCCCAATGGCACCTCGCGCTCTGCGGCGGCGTTCCCGTCGAACGCTACGATCCGGAGGAGATCGTCGAACGCTTTACGGCGTGGGCGACGCACCTCGCCCTCGAGGGCGTGCCCTCGCTGGAGGCGTTCGCGCGCAAAGGCGGTTTCGCACGCAAGGGCGGGGAGTTCGATCTCCACAATGCCGCCCGCTCGTATATCAGCCGCTTCAACGATGGAACCTTCGGGCGCATCTCGCTCGAGCGCCCGCCCGAGGAACGCGCGTGAGTCGCGATCTCGACCTCGCGGCCCGCGAGATCGAGCTGCGCCGCAGCGGCTTCACGATCATCGCCGGCATCGACGAGGCGGGTCGGGGGCCGCTCGCCGGCCCCGTCGTCGCCGCCTGCACCGTCCTGAAGGCCCTACTGCCGATCGCCGGGATCGACGATTCCAAGCGCTTAAGCCCCAAGCGGCGCGCAGCGCTCGCACTCGAGATTCGGCGCCATGCCGCGGCCTGCGGCATTGGGGTCGCCGAGCCCGAGGAGATCGACACGCTCAACATCTACCGAGCGACGCAATTGGCGATGCGCCGCGCACTCGAAGCGACGGGGCTACGCCCCGAGATCCTCCTTATCGATGCCATGCCTCTCCCGGGGCTCGGCCTGACCGTCGAATCGATCGTCGGTGGCGATGCACGCTGCACGGCGATCGCTGCGGCCTCAATCCTCGCAAAGGAGCATCGCGATGCCCTGCTGCGCGATCTCGACGCCATCGATCCGCGCTACGGCTTTGCTCGCCATAAGGGCTACGGCACCCCGGAGCACCTCGATGCCCTGCGGCGCTACGGCCCCTCGCCGTACCACCGCCGCAGCTTTGCGCCGGTCGCCGCAGCCTTGGAGCGGCCATGAGTCGGCGGCGGCAGGCGATCGGACGAGCGGGCGAAGAACGTGCCGAAATGTTGCTTGGCAAGGCTGGCTACCGTCTCCTCGCCCGAAACCTCCGTCTGCCCGGCGGCGAGATCGACCTGCTCTTCCTGGATGGGAGCACCTTGGTTGTCGTAGAAGTGAAGCGGCGTGAAAGCTCCGATTATGGCTCGGCGCTCGCGGCCGTCGGGCGCTCCAAGCGAGCGACCCTTCGTCGCATCGCCGCCGACTACGCGCAAATCGTCGCGCCGCACGCTTGCGTGCGTTTCGATGTCGTTGCGATCGACGGCGAACGCATGACGCATTATCGGAATGCATTTTAGGATATAGGGACGGTTGCGTGGAACTCCAAGGACGGACTCTCGCAGGGCGCTATGAAATCGGCGAACTGCTCGGACGCGGCGGCACGGCGGATACGTATCGCGCGCTCGACAAAAAATTAGGGCGCGAAGTCGCCGTCAAAGTGTTGATCGAGCGTTCGAGCGACACGATCGAGCGTCTTCTCGGTGAAGCGCGTGCTATGGCGCGCCTCAACCATCCACGTATCGTCGCCGTCTTCGACGCCGGCGAAGACGAAGGCTACCCGTACATCATCATGGAGCTCATGCGCGGGCGTAATCTTGCCGACCTTCGCAGCGGGGAATTGAAATATAAACAGGCGCTCGGGTTTATCTGCGACATTCTCGAAGGGCTCGACTACGCCCAATCGCAAGGGATCGTTCACCGCGATATCAAGCCTTCGAACGTCATGCTCGACGAAAATTCCGAGCGCGTGAAGCTCACCGATTTCGGGCTCGCACGCCGCGCGAGCGACGTGACGCAAACGACGCGTACGGGGCAAATTATCGGAACCATTTCCTACCTCGCGCCCGAACGCTTTTTAAGCAAACCTGCCGACGTCCGCTCCGATCTCTACTCGGTCGGCATTCTGATGTATGAAATTTTCACCGGAACGTTACCCTTCCGAAACGATCGCGAGGATATCGTTGCGACGATGTACTCGCACGTCCACGATACGCCTACTCCGCCGCGCGAGATCAACCGCAACATTCCCGAAGCGCTCGAGCGCGTGATCCTGCGTTCCATCGAAAAAGATCCCGGCAAGCGCTATCAGACCGCGCACGAGTTCTATATCGACGTCGACATGCTGCGAACCGGCCAGGTGGCGCCCGTTGCCGCTCCGGTGCCGAGCCAGGTCGCGCGCCCACCGCGAACCTTTGCTACCTCACCCAACATCGCGAGCGACCCCGACCTACGCCAAGCGATCGACCAGGCACTCGCGCCGACCCGCAACCGAAGCGACGCACTGGAGAACGTCCTCAAAGGAATGATTGCGACGCGCCGGAGGGATTACGATCAAGCGACCGAGGCCTACGAACTGGCGATGCACGAATTGCAGGCCATCGGCAATAACGTTGAGTATGCAAAGACCGCAATCAAGTATGCGACGATGATCTTGCAGAAAAGCGCCGACGGCATGCGGGAGCGCAACGAGTTGCGCAATGCAGTCAACCGCCTTATGGATGCTCGCAAGATCTTTCGCGATTACGAATTAACCGAACAATTGGCCCAAGCGGAGTACACGATCAACGCGCTCGAACGTACTGCGATCGGCATCATTTTTTAGAAACGACTATGCCCGACCAACACCAACCCGAACTGAAACGCTCGGTCACGCCCTGGGGCTCTTTTTCTTGGGGTTATTCCGATGTCGGCGCCGATATCTTCGTCGGGCTCGGCTTGGTTTTGGGCGCGGCCGCGGGCGCCTCGAACGTAGCCTTTCTTTTCGCCGGCATCGTCTACGTCTGCATCGGGCTCGCCTATACCGAACTCGCGGCGACCTATCCGGTTGCCGGCGGCGGCCAGTATTTCGTCATGCGCGGGCTCGGCGATTTTCTCGGCTTTATCGCCGGCTGGGCGGTGCTCCTTGACTTTACGATCGACGTCACGCTCTTTGCCTGGAGTTGCGTGGATTACCTCAGCGAAGTCGTTCCGGTACTTCTCAATCCCATCCATCCCTGGATCCATTTCATCGCCGTCTTCGGGTTGATCGCCGGGCTCTGTCTTCTCAACGTTCTGGGCGTCCGCGAAAGCACGACCTTCAACGGCGTCGTTTCGGCGCTCGACGTCATCAGCGAGACCTCGATTCTCTTCTTCGGTTTTCTCTTCGCGTTTCGTCCCGAGTTGCTCGTCCACACCATGACGACGCAGTGGCCGAGTACCTTCAACCTCATGCTCGGCGCTTCGTATGCGATCATCTCCTTCGTCGGCCTCGAATCGATCTCGCAGGCCGCGCAAGAGACGCAGCGCCCGGCCTCGGTGATTCCGCGCACCTCTATTGCGTTGATTCTAACGATTCTCATCTACGCGCTCGCCTACTCGAACCTCGCGCTCGGCATGGTTCCCTGGCACCAAATTCCACTCGATGCGATGGGGCACGCACAGACGCTCTGGCAATGGCTCGGCAATAACAACAACAACGGCAAGGCGGTCGCATTGCTGGCGAAAGAGGTGCCCTACTTCGGCGCCCTCGCCGCCCTCTACGTTCCAATTCTCGGCGCCATTTTGCTGTTGATCTCTTCGAACTCCGGCGTCTTCGGCAGCTCGCGCATCGCGTATGCGATGGCGAACGCGAAATTACTCCCGTCGATCTTTCAACGCGTCAATCGACGTTTTCGCACCCCCGCGGTCTCGATTATTGCCTTCTGCACTATCGCTGTGGTCGAGTTGATTTTCGCCGCATGGCCATCGCTCGATCCGGGGGCGGCGGCGTTCTATGCGAAGTTTTTCCACGGAGAGGGCGGCATCGGCTTCCTCGGCGATCTCTACGCCTTCGGTGCAGCGACGAGCTATTCGTTCGTTTTCTTGGCGCTGATTGCGTTGCGTATGAACGATCCGCTGAGCCCACGCAAGTTCCGTATCCCGTTCAATATACCGATGACCTACAAAGGCGAACGCGTACTCTTTCCGGTCATCGGCGTCCTCGGGTTCATCGGCATCCTCTCGATTCTCGTCTTCACGATCCTCACCCACGATCTCGGGCGCATCGCCGGCCCCGCCTGGCTGATCCTCGGCTTTATCATCTTTGTCGTCTACCGCCGTAACAAGGGCCTTCCGGTCTTCGGATCGGCCCCGCACGATTGGCGACACGAACAGATCGGCATCCTGCGCGATGCTGGCGAGCTCGAACTGATGGATGAGTACGTCGCCTGCCTCAAAGCACGCGAACCGGCGCACGCTGCGGAGGCACGATAAAACGATGCTCGTCTATCGTGCGGCAATCTCTCTCGCGCTCGTCATCGTCGGCGCGATCGTCCTGGTGCGGATGTTCCACCTCGGCTTCGGCCTCCCCGAGCTTCCGGGACTCGTATTGGGTGCGGCGGTCATCGCGTTAGGCGTCTATCGTCTGCGGCAGATCCTGCGCGTCTGGGCGAAACACCCATGATCGCGATCGATCCCGTCGGCGCAGTCATCGCCGTCGCGCTCGTCGTCGCCGTCGTTGCGACGCTCTGGTGGATGCTCCATCCGCCGATCAGCAAAGTCCAGGAGATCGCGCGCGACGCCGAGAGCGAGCTCGAACGAATGGTCGGCTCGATTATCGTCGTCTTTGCGGAAAACATCGCTTCGCAGCATATGATGGCACTCGCGGCAAAGCTCGCGAAGGGCGAACGTTCCGAACTCTTAGCGATCTACGTCGTCTCGGTTCCCTACTCGTTACCCCCCGATGCCGAGATGACCGACGAGGAGCGTCGAGCACTCGACGCTCTCGGGGCGGCCCAGGCGATCGCGGCGAAGGCGGACATCAATCTCCGCACCGAGACGGTCAAGGCACGTTCCACGAAGCAGGCGGTGCTCGATATCGCCAAGCGCGAGCGTGCGAATCTCATCGTGCTGGGCTCCTTCCGCGAAGGGAAGTATACCGGGGCGCCCCTGAGCCGGACGATCGAAGAGATCGCCGCGGAGGCAAAGTGCGACGTGCTCATCGGCGTCGAGGGCAAACACGGCAATCTTCTCGTCGACCAGGTAGGATTCGAACAGTTCGAGCAGGGCGAGAAGGCTCCATAACGCGAACGCGCTTGGGAACGTTCTCATCATTGAGGAGGATCCCAATCCCATGAAATCGTTTTTACGGCTCGGCGCCGCTGCGGTAGCGCTCGTCGCCGTCGCAACTCTGCCGCTCTCGGCTCTCGCTGCCGGCAAAGCACCGGCTCTCGCTGCCTTCGACGCAGCGTTCTCACACGTGCACGATTACACGGTGCAACTCCGTTCGCATGAAGTGAAAGGCTCGGCAACGCAAAATCGAGTCTACCAATATTCGTTTATGAAACCCCATTTTGCCAAGACCCTCATCATCTCGGGTGACGGGCAGGGTTCGGGCGGCGTCTGGGCCGGTGGCAACCAGGTCAGCGGACACCAAGGCGGCTTCCTCTCGGGTATCCACCTCAAAGTGGGGCTACACGACGGCCGCGCGGTCTCGCTCCGTGGCTACACCATTCCCGACGGACTCATCCAAAATATCGTCGCCAAATATCAAACCACAGCGGGCACGCTCTCGCAGGGAGCGGGCGGCGATGTCGACGGCGTGCCGACGCAACGCGTCTTCTTAAAAGTCGCCGATCCGGCGGCGAACGATGGGATCACCTCGATGGTGATCTATTTCTCGGAGAAAACGCACTTCCCGGTGCGCAATATTTGGTATCAAGGAGCGACCGCCGTCCTCGACCAATCCTTTCTCAACCTTCACCTCAACGTGGGATTGACGCAGAACGACTTTCCGTTCTAACGGCCAACCATACTGCGCCGTAAGGTAAAAACGATATCTAACCAAAGGTATCGCAAGGTTGAGGCCCACTGCCGAAATCATGGCCGCGGTCCTCAACCTTGTATCGAACAAGCTAAAGTCTCATTCCCCGAGCGCGACTATGACCATCCCCTTCGTAATAGAGGCTTCGGTGCGACGCGGCGATTCGACGATCACCGCGATTTGGGAATACGGGCACTTGAGCCACGGAGTCGTTCAAACGCAGCATCGAGCTTTTGCGCGTGGCTGTCACTACTTGGCTTCTGCCCGATCGACAAGTTATAAATCACATTCCGCGTAAAGCCGGCCTCCTTTGCGAACTCACTCAGTGAAAGGCCCGTTGCCGCAAGGCGAACTGCGAACGCTGTCGCCCGCTTCTCCTTTTCGTGCTTCTTTCTGCTCTTTTCCGAATCTTCGCTCATTTATAGGCCTCCGTCACTACGATTTTTTGTTTTTTGCATTTTGCATACCGAGACGGCTAAAGCCCTGCCCTGACTGCGCCGCTCGCAAATCCTACAAGTCGGGAGATAAAGTGCCGCGCATCTAACGCCTCATTCGGAAACGTCACGGTCGTTGGATCGCCACGCGTCGTGAGCGTTAGGCACGCGGCATCATACTTGCGCTCGAGCAGGAGGCGCTCCAGCAATCGTTCGTAGCGCTTCGCGTATCCGACCCCTGATCGATTTTTACGTTCAACCCTGTCATGCACCGACGGCGGCGGCGCAAGGAAAGCGTGGTCGACGCAAAAATGCGGCTCCGAGAGCCGGACCCTTTTATGGACGGCCCCACAATCTTCCAACAAAAACACATATCCGAGAAACGGCGGGGCGACCGTATTCCCAAGGGTTCGCTCCTGCAGCGCTCGTTGCAAGTCAACCGCGTTTCCAACTGCCTCTTCCGTACGGTTGTTGAAGTTGTTTCCGAAGCTCGGTCCAACCTGAGATTTAAACTCGATAGCGACGTGCAGTTTCTCGTTTGCGACGACCAAAAGATCCCAGCACTTCTCGGCTCGATAATATCCCGGAAGTTCAAGGCCCTGATTCTGAAAAATGGCATTCCCGGGAACGCCGCACGAAACGAGCACCTCTTTAACTAAGTCTTCAAGAGGAGCGATGTGCCCTCCGCCCGTTACCGATCCACGCGAACCAGCATCGACATGGCCACTGCTCTTCTGCTTCTCTTGTTGCTTTCTGCGTCCCGTCCAGAATCCTTGAACAGCTTCCTCGAATCGTCGATCGAAATCTTCAATCAATGCTTCGCTGTCCTTGAACGGCGCGAAATATTTTCAGGCTTAGTTGGTCGCACGATAAGCGTACTAGCAGCATTTAGTGGGTCATCAAAGAGTGACCGCTTCGCGAGCACCGCTTCTAGACGTTTTTTCGCCATTGAAAAATACTTCGGGTCAATCTCAGTACCGATGCTGTTCCGACCAGCTTGCAACGCCGCAATCATCGTCGATCCAGTTCCGAGGAAGGGGTCAAGCACCGTATCTTCTACAAACGAAAACATTCGGACGAGTCGATTTGCTACTTCTACCGGGAACGGCGCCGGGTGTTCCTTCGTCGATGCGCCGGTAACATCGGTCCACATCGAGCGGAACCAGACGCCATATTCTTCTTTCGACATTTTTGACTTTCGACGTTGGTCTTCGGTTGGCTTACGATAGCCGCCGTGCTTTCGGAGCATCAAGATGTACTCGGTGTCGTTCTTAAGAATCGCATTTGGCTCAAATGGCTTTCCAAGAAATGATGATCCATTTTCAACTTCATAACTAGCATTCGCAATTTTGTGCCAATAGATTGGAGTGAGGTAATCAAATCCAATTTTACGACAACGAACCGCGATGTCGGCATGCAGCGGCATGACGAGGTGGCGTCCATTGTTACGTCGCCGCGCAAGGCATACGTCTCCGACAACGACGACGAGACGAGCGCCTGGAACTAGTACGCGATAACAGTGTGCCCAAACCTTATCAAGTTCAGCATGGAAGGCCTCATAGTCGGCAACGTCCCCAAGCTGCGCAGGGTGGTCGTTGTACTTCTTAAGTGTCCAGTACGGCGGCGACGTTACGACAAGATGGACGGAAGCATCGGGGATCCAGCTCAGGTCACGGGCATCTCCTTCTACGAGGAGATGACTGGTTGCCGCGAGCGGTTCATCAACCGGCGCCTTCTCAATCATCGTCCCTTTGCGACGAGGAGGCACCGTTGCACCACCCTCAGCGCGCCCGTCGGGCAACTCATCTTGATGTATGCGTTCAGCTATCAATCGTATCTCCAAGGCCTTGCATCAATACGGCAACGAGCCCGTATGCGCCGTCCCTCTAGGAGTGAGGTTCGACGGAGAGCAGCGAACTCATGTTCGTGCCGAGCCCCCATTCAACCCCAAAAATGTAACCACGCCCTACCATTGGCCCTCCTCGGACAGCTCCCTTCGACTAGCGGCCCGCGCAGCGCTTGCGTGCGCCAGGCAGCGATTGCATGGGCCACCTAAATTTGCCCTTTTTCAAATACCAATTATTGCGCTCAACCGCGGAGGACGGGCGAACAAACATTTCCAAGCCATACGATTCTCTTTCAGGTTAGCACCTAAAGAAGGGGGATTTTAGTTGCGCCCAGGCCTCTGCGCGAAAGGCGCCATGAGCTAAGGCGACGGCGTATGCTTAAATGAGTCGCTAACGAGCGGCGAGGTACCGTTTTCGAATCTCGTCGAGCGCAACGGCGAGCAAGATGACTGCTCCCAGCACGACTTTCTGAAGATAGGAGTCGATGTTGAGCAGATTCATCGC
>JABEUX010000025.1 GCA_013044185.1 Vulcanimicrobiota bacterium
ACCTCGATCGTGTTTCCGCTCGGCTCGGCAGCATACAGATTGCCGGCTGCGTCGACGGCGACATCGTAGGCGGGTTTTGTGGTGTGGATCGAGGCCATCTCTACCATGCGCCCGGTCTTCTTATTCGGGGCGAAGACTCCGATGGTATCGGCGTTCGCCTCGGCGACATACACACGCCCGTAGCGATCGACGGCCATGCCGTATCCCGGGCCATTGCCAGGAGCCGACAAAAGCGCCACGGCGTGTGGCGACCGTGAAAGCGGCAGCCTGTAAACGCGGATCGTTTTCGTGGAGTCCGAGAGATACAACCACTGCGGCGGTTTGGGCGCGGGTCTCGCAGGCTGTGTTACTGCGGTGAGTGCAACGAGAGCGATAGCGAGCGTGCCAGCGGCACGGAGCGTACGGACGATCATGTGGAGAGCTCCTTTATTATCTAGATGCGATGTAGATGCGATCGATCTGTTCTCTGTTAGGGGAAGGCGATGAGAGCTTTCGGGAGCGAGATGGACGCGGGATTGGCGTGAACGGCCTCGGGTGAGACTCCCTTCGACAATGCGTTCGATCTCGCCGCCACCATCGAACGTCACTCCGTTGGAGCCCGCAAGGCCGGAGAGCGGCGCCCAGGGGCGAAACCGTCGGCTAGGTCGGGATTCCTCGATCGAAGGAGTATGAAATGCGCAATGCACGTGTGGTAACCCTGATGCTTCTCGCATCGCTCGTGGCGGCAACACTGGCGCCCCTACCGCTCGCGGCGGCGATGCCGCGGCTCGGGCGGCAGACCTCCGGCTGCCGAACGAGCACCGTTCACATCCTCGTCAAAGGCGTCCTCGTCGACTACGACTGTTTCGGTGCCGATAGCGCCCTCGGCGTGATGAACGGTACGCAGATGGAAATCTCACCGAGCGGCGAGCGCTCCTCAAACGGCTATTCGAGCACCGGAGGCCTCGGCATTGGGATCTCCTCTGCGTCGGGCTGCCGCATTCACAGCGGCGTGACGCTCAGTCTGAAAAATCGATGCCTTCAGTTGATGGAGAACGTAGGTTCCAACGCCGCACCTATTATGTCGCTGCGGAACATCTGCAATTTCAGGCATGGGAAAGCGGGCCTTCCTGAGATTCCGTGTCTCGTGCCCGCCGACAAAACCTCCGGTTCGATCACTTTTACGCATTGGAGCACGAGCTCGGGCGCCCGCATCTCTTTTCGCTTCTCGCCCGGTGCGACGTTGACCGGATTTTTCGGAGATACGAGCGCACCGCACGGGATTGGGACGATCGCCGTTCCGATCTCCGGTTCGGCAATAACGACGCCTATCGATTAAGGCAGCGATGGTGCTCGGAGCGAACGGTACGTTATGGTTTGCGGGTGGCTTCATTCAATCGAGCGATAGCAACGCTCCGTCGAGGTTTGCGGCGGCTGGGAAGAACTGGCGAACGCGTCTCGCGCGCTCCTCGTCGGTCTTTCCTCAAAATCGCCGACCGGCTCGCTAGGATAAGGCATGGAGGAGAACCTCGCCATGTCACAAGTTCATAACGAAAGCCTGCGCGACGACGTGCTCGCCGAGCTCGATCTCGATCCACAGATTGAAGCGCAGCGCATCGGGGTCATCGCCGAGGACGGCGTCGTGACGCTCACCGGAAGCGTCGCCAGCTTCGCCGAAAAATGGGCGGCGGAGGAAGCCGCGAAGCGCGTCAAAGGCGTGAGAGCGGTCGCCGAGCGGCTCGACGTCGATCTCCCGGCGATGCACGTGCGCGACGATACCGATATCGCTCACGAAGTCACCAATGCCATCGCTTGGAACGTCACGCTGCCGAGCGATATTCGAGCGGTCGTCGAAGAGGGGCACGTCACGCTGGAGGGTACCGTCGATTGGTACTATCAACGCGAGCGCGCGGCCGAAACGGTGCGCAATCTCCGCGGCGTTCGTGGCGTAACGAACTATATCGCGCTTCGCCCGCGCATTTCTCCAGAGAACGTCGAAGCGACGATCAAGCGCGCCTTCCACCGCCAAGCACAGCTCGATGCCGATACGATCGACGTGCGTGTCGTCGGCGGTAGAGTGATTCTCAGTGGCAAGGTTCACGGCTGGTTCGAACGCAGCGAAGCCGTTCAAGCCGCGTGGTCGGTTCCCGGGGTTACCGAGGTCGACAACAAACTCGCGCTCGTCTGACGACGGCGCGGCGCGAGGGCGCGCAGCGTAGGCGTTTGTCGGCGGGAGGGGATACCAACCGGCGAACGCCTACGTGCGCTACGCGGGGCGGTGGTTATAGATTTGCTGCATGAACGGCGTGAGATAGGTACCGCGCGGTAAGCGATAGCCGGGTTGAGGATAGGGCACCGGCAAGCGGTGAGGGTAGGGCCCGTGCGCGAGTTCGTCGTGGTCGCGCGGGTAGCAGACCGGCCATGGAATCTCACCTTTTTCGTTTCCGCCCTGCGAAAATGCCGCCGCATAGCGCACGTAATAGCAACTGAGCCCACCGCTAAACCAGTGCTGCAACGGAAGAATATAGGCCTCGGCGTAATTGGTGCGTGAGACGCCGCCGCTATCGACGATGCTGCGGCGAAACGAGGATGGATCGGGAGCGCTCGTCGCCGTTGAGAGCGGCGCTCGGTTCGCATTGATCCGTGCGGCCTCGCGTGCGAGTTGCGCTTCCTGCCTCTCGACGAACTGCTGCGCCGTGTCGAGGGAGGTGGTTGGTGGGGTGCGGCCATGCGGGCGCAAGCGACGCGGGCGCTTTGTGGGCCCCATCGTGCGAGGCGCTGCGGCAGGTTGGGCCTGCCGCGCGGGCTGTGGAGGTTGCTGCGGCTGCTGCCGATGCTGCTGCGGCGAGGCAGGCTGGGGCACCGTCTTCGGAGCGAGATGCTGCATCGTTGCCAGGGCGACGATCTGCGTCTTTTCGGCCTTTTGCTGCTGGAAATGCACGACGACGAAGCGCGCTACGAGGAAGAGGGCGAGCAGATGAGCCACGATCGCCCCGGCGACGGCCAGGGAGGCACGGCGGCGGCGGGCGGCCGGCAGATCGGCGGGCGTCGTTGGGCTAAAATAACTTCGGGGCACCGATGCAGAGTAACACCGTATCCATAGCGAAACCTTCAGGAAGCCATGAACGAGCAGAGCAAACAGGAACCGGGCTCGGAGATCGAAGCCGGAAGCGAGCGTTCTTCGATGAAGAGTGCGCTGATTTGGATCGGTGTTGCGGGCTTCGGCCTCGCCCTCACCGCGGTCGCCGCGCGCGTGCTCTTCTTTCGTCGTCAGTCCGACCCAACCGGCCAACGTATACAAGCCTTGATCGATGAGGCCAACTCTTTGTTGAAGACGCTTGACGACCAAAGGAATAGCGCCTAACCCGCCGCGCGTGCGCGTCGGGGACGAATTCGAACTGACCTTCCACGATCTGCTCGTCAACGGGCAAGGGGTAGGAAGGCTCGGTTCTCTTGCTGTCTTCTGTTGGGGTCCGCTTCCCCAAGAACGAGCGCTCGTTCGGATTTCCACCCTCAAGGCCCGCTACGCCGTTGCCACGCAGGTACGCTTGCTCTCGGGCTCGCCGCATCGCGTGGTGCCGTTCTGCGCGGCATTCGGGACCTGCGGCGGATGCCAGGTGCAGCATATGAGCTATCCCGCTCAGCTCTCGTGGAAACGGGAGGTCGTCCACAACGCCCTGCGGCGTATCGGCGGACTCCAAGGTATCGACGTTCGCAACGTCATTCCGTCCCCTCGTTCGCGCCGATACCGCAATAAAGTCGGGCTCGTCGTGGGCGGCGGCGACAAGTCTCCGCCGGGGCTTGGATTTTTTCGCCAACGGACGCACGAACTCGTCGAGATCGAGAGCTGCCCGATTCTCGTGCCGGAACTCGACGAGATCGTCGGACGTCTGAATTCGCTGCGCTTAGAGGATCGACTCGGAGAGCTCTATCGCGTCGCGCGACACTTCGTGGCGCGTGCCTCGGCGGCTAGCGGCGAGAGCGTCCTCTCCATTACGACCGATCGCGAATCGCCGGAGATCGCACGGGTTGCCGAGCAACTCCTCGAACGATTGCCGAGAGTGCGCGGTATCGCTAATTCTTTCGATCCGGCGAGCGCGAATGCCGTGATGGGGCGGGAGCAGCGCACGGTCGCCGGCACGGCCACGATTGAAGAAACGATCGCGGGCGTCCGCTACCGCGTCTCGCCGGAATCGTTCTTTCAAGTCAACCCCGGCGTCGTCGCCAAGATTTTTGCGCTGATGCGTGGTGGGCTCGCGCAACCGCGCAAAATCGTCGATCTCTATTGCGGTGCCGGCACCTTTTCGCTCTACTTTGCCGCGGCCGGCAGCACCGTACTGGGCATCGAAGAGAATCCGGCTGCGGTGCGCGAAGCCGAAGCGAACGCCGAACTCAACGGTACGCAGGAGCGCGTGGAGTTTGTTGCAGCGCGCGTGGAGGAAGCGGTCGAGCGCCCCGAGATCGCAGCGCGGCTACGCGGCGCCGAGATTCTCTTCCTCGATCCGCCGCGCAAGGGGAGCGACGAAGCGACCCTCGGTGCGATCGTGCGTGCGCGGGTTCCCAACATCTGGTATCTCTCGTGCGATCCGGCAACGCTCGCCCGGGATTTAAAGTTTCTGACGGCAAATGGCTACACCGTCGGAATCGTGCAGCCATTCGATATGTTTCCGCAGACGGGTCACATCGAAACGCTCGTTACGCTCTACTGTAACGCTCGCGAGATTCAAGCGGCGGTCGAGGCGGCATTCGCCGACACGCCCCCGCCGGAGTGGCCAGACGACGACCAATCCTCACCTACGGAGTACCCAGATTTTGTCATCCGAGAATCTTGATATCGCCTACGTGGCCAAACTGGCTCGCATCGCCCTCACCGAGGAGGAGGTCGCGCGCTTCGGTGCACAGCTCGGCGATCTGCTCGGCCACGTCGCGACGCTCGCCGACCTCGATCTCGATAGTATACCGGCGACCGCGCAGGTAGTGGAGTCGCGCAACGTCATGCGCGAAGATCTCGAGCGCCCGTCGCTCGATCGTGAAGTCGTCCTCGCCGGCGCGCCGCAACGCCAGGGCGCCTTCGTTCGCGTGCCGCGCATTATCGGGCAGGCGTAGCGATGCCGGCGAATATTTCCGGCGGTGCTGCGGAGATCGCGCGTGCGGTGAACGCAGGCGAGTGTTCGGCGCGCGAAATGGTCGACGCGACCTTGGCGCGCATCGCGAGCGTCGAGCCGCAGGTCGGGGCCTATCTTAGCGTGCTCGAACGGCAGGCGCACGAACGTGCCGACGCGCTCGATGCTCGCATCGCTTCCGGGGAGCGCTTCCCGCTCGCGGGTGTGCCGCTCGCGGTCAAAGATAATCTCGCGCTCGAAGGCACCGTGACGACCTGCGGCAGTAAAATGCTCGAGCGATGGGTCGCGCCGTATACGGCGAGCGCCGTGCAATCGATGCTTGCGGCGGGCGCAATTCCGGTCGGAAAAGCGAACATGGATGAGTTCGCAATGGGCTCCTCGTGCGAGAACAGTGCGCTCGGCGTTACCCGCAACCCCTACGACCTCGAGCGCGTCCCGGGCGGTTCGAGCGGCGGCTCGGCGGCCTCCGTCGCAGCCTACGAAGCGACGATCGGTTTGGGGAGCGATACCGGAGGCTCGATTCGCGAGCCTGCGGCGTTCTGCAATCTCGTCGGTTTCAAACCGACGTACGGGCGCATCTCGCGTTACGGGCTCATCGCCTTTGCCTCGAGTCTCGACCAGATCGGACCGTTGACGCGGAGCGTTGAGGATGCGGCGCTCGCGTACGATGCGATGGCCGGCTTCGACCCGATGGATTCGACCAGCGTCGACCGTGCCGTCGAACCGACCGCGAACGCCTTGCGCGAAGATCTCCGTGGCGTTCGGATCGGTGTCGTCAAGCAGTTCGATACCCACAAACTCGGGAGCGATATCGACGATGTCTACGATCGCGCCCTGCACGATCTCGAAGCGCTCGGCGCCGAGATCGTCGAGGTCGAATTACCGACCGCCGATTACGGCTTGGCGACCTATTACCTCATCGCACCCGCCGAGTGCAGCTCGAATCTCGCACGCTTCGATGGCGTGCGCTACGGGCTGCGCGTCGACGGCGTTGACGTCGCCGAGATGAACGAGCGATCGCGCGCCGCGGGATTTGGGCCGGAGGTAAAACGACGCATTCTCATCGGCACCTACGCGCTCTCCAGCGGCTACTATGACGCCTACTACGTCCGCGCCCAAAAAGCACGCACCCTCGTCGCGCGCGACTTTGCAAAAGCCTTTGAAAAGTGCGACCTTATCGCCGCTCCCGCAACGAGCTCCCCTGCATTCCGCTTCAAATCCAAGAGCGATCCCTACAGTATGTATCTGATGGACTATTACACGATTCCCATGTCGTTGGCGGGGCTGCCCGCATTGAGCGTTCCCTGCGGCTGGGTCACCCCCGAAGGCGGCGAACGTGCGATGCCGCTGGGCCTGCAACTCACCGCACCGCTCTTCGCCGAGCGTCCGCTGCTCGCTGCGGCGCACGCCTACGAACGGGCGACGATGCATGCCTCAAAGCATCGGGCGCAGATCGCCGAGGTGCCCCGATGAAGTACGAAGCGGTTATCGGTATCGAATGTCACGTCGAGCTCAAAACGGCGAGCAAGATGTTCTGCGGCTGCGCGAATCGATTCGGGGCCGAGCCGAACACGCTGATTTGCCCGGTCTGCTTGGGGATGCCCGGAGCGCTGCCCGTTCCGAACGCCACCGCCGTTGAATTTATGATTCGCGCCGGGCTCGCGTTTAAGTCGGCGATTCCGGCGTTTTCGAAGTTCGATCGAAAAAATTACTTCTATCCCGACATGCCGAAGAACTATCAGATATCGCAGTACGATATGCCTTTAACGCAGGGCGGCGTGGTGCGCTATTGGCTCGAGGACGGCACGATTCGCGAGTGTCGGCTCACGCGCATCCACCTAGAAGAGGATACCGGAAAATCGACGCACGCCGGCTCGAACGATGGGCGTATTGCGGGGAGTTCCTATTCGCTCGTCGATTTTAATCGTGCCGGCGTGCCGTTGATGGAGTGCGTCTCCGAGCCCGATCTGCGAAGTGCGGATGAAGCCGTCGGCTTTCTTGAGATGTTGCGCCGCACGTTGATGGCGATCGGCGTGAGCGATGTCAAGATGGAGGAAGGCTCGCTGCGCTGCGATGCCAACGTCTCGATTCGTCCCGTCGGCAGCGAGAGCTACGGCACGAAGACCGAGATCAAGAATATGAACTCCTTTCGTTCGGTGCGCCGCGCGATCGAAAGCGAGATCGCTCGCCAGAGTGCGCTGCTCGATGCCGGCGAACGGATCGTGCAAGAGACGCTCGGTTGGGACGAAGCGAACGGAACGACGATTTCGATGCGCAGCAAGGAACTCGCGCACGATTATCGCTATTTCCCCGATCCCGATCTCGTGCCGATGGAGATATCCGAAGAGCGCGTTGCCGGGGTGCGTGCAAAAATGCCGCCGCTGCCGATCGAGCGCTTCGAGCGG
Organism: Vulcanimicrobiota bacterium; assembly: GCA_013044185.1. GTDB lineage: Bacteria > Vulcanimicrobiota > Vulcanimicrobiia > Vulcanimicrobiales > Vulcanimicrobiaceae > JABEUX01. The sequence continues at coordinate 7,508 of JABEUX010000025.1, forward strand.
TACACCAAAGAGTACGGCTTCAACATCAAACAGGCGACCCAACTCATCGACGCACCGGAGATCGCCGATTTCTTCGATCGCTCCGTCGCGCTCTCAGGGCAGCCGCAGCAAACGCAGAATTTCGTTCTCGGCGACCTGTCGAGGCTCGCCAACGAGAGCGGTACGCCGATGCACGAATCGCCCGTCACGCCCGAGCTTCTCGGCGAGCTCGTTGCGTTGGTGGAATCGAAAACGATTAACTCGAAAATCGCGAAGGAGCTGCTCGCACGCATGTGGGCGGGAGAGGGCTCGCCCAAAGCGATCGTCGAGCGCGAGGGACTCGCACAGACGAGCGATCCCGCCGCACTCGCACGTTTCGTCGACGAAGTGCTCGCCGCCAATGCTGCGAGCGTCGAAGAGTATCGTGCCGGGAAAACCAACGTCTTCGGCTTTCTCGTCGGTGCGGTGATGAAAAACTCGCGCGGAAAGGCGGACCCCGCAGCGGTGAACGCGCTGTTGCGCGAACGACTTGGAGGCTAGGCGGGCTCTCGCCGACGAGGCAACCCTAGCGGCGCTCGATTTTTCTGCAATCGTCGAACGCGTCGAACGCGCGAGCCAGACCGAACGCGGGCGCGAGTATGCCCGTGCGTTGCTGCCGCAGACCGATATCCTCGTCATACGCGTGGAGCAGGCGCGCACGGCGGCGCTCCGTCGGGCGCTCGTCGAACGCGATTTTTACGTCGCTGCGGCGATCGATCCGGAGCCGTTGGCCGACGCTGCGGCGGCCGGGCGAACGTTAGCGGGAAGCGAATTGCGGGGCGTCGCCGATGCCCTCACCGCTGCTGCGGGCGCGGCGCGGATCCTGCGAGAGACGGGCGAAGCGTCGCTGCAGCCGATCCTCGCACTCCACGGCGAGCTCAAAGAGCTCGTCGGTTCGCTGCGCGAGGCGATCGACGAACGCGGCGAGCTGCTCGACCGCGCGAGCCCGGCGCTCGGTCGCATTCGTCGCAGTATTGCGAGCGCTCAGAACGAGGCGCGCGAACGGGTCGGCGCGATCCTGCGCTCGAGTCGCTTCGAGAATGCGATTCAAGAGCGCGTCGTCACGCTGCGCGAAGGGCGCTACGTCGTCCCGATTAAGGCCGAGTTCTCCGGTGAATTTCCCGGCATCGTGCACGACACGAGCGGCTCGGGGCAGACCCTCTTCGTCGAACCGCTCGATGCGCTCGATGCAAATAACCGCGTGCGGACGGCGCGTATCGCCGAACAACGCGAGATCGAGAGAATTCTCGCCGAGCTCTCGCATGCCGTCGGAGCGCAGCGCGATCGAATCACCGCCAATATTGAATTTCTCGCTCGCGTCGATCTGCTCGCCGCGAAGGCCCGCGTCGCCCTCTCGATGGACGCATGCGAACCGGAGATCTCCGAGATCTGCGAGCTCTCCATCGATGCCGGGCGCCATCCACTACTCGGCGAGCGAGCGGTCGCGCAGACCTTCGCACTCGACGAAGCAGATCGCATGCTCGTCATTAGCGGGCCGAACATGGGTGGCAAGACCGTCGCGCTCAAACTCGCAGGACTCTTTACGGCGATGGCCTATGCCGGGCTGCAACTTCCAGCGGGAGCTGCGACGCGCGTCGGCTCCTTCACGCGCATCATCGCCGATATTGGCGACGCGCAATCGATTGCGAACGACGCATCGACGTTCTCTGCCCACTTGGCACGGCTACGCAGCATGTTGGAGAGCGCGGACGACCGGACGCTCGTGCTCGTCGATGAGATCGGCGGCGGCACCGAGCCTGCAGCGGGGGCGGCATTGGCGCGGGCGGCGATGGAGCATTTTCTCGCTCGCGGTACGCGAGCGATTCTGACGACGCACTCAACGGAGCTGAAGCTCTTCGCGCACGCCGCTCCCGGCGTTCAAAACGCGAGCGTGCGCTTCGACCCGGAGAGTTTTCGCCCGACCTACCAACTCGATATCGGGGCGCCGGGGCAATCGCTTGCATTCTCGCTCGCCCGCACGATGGGGCTTCCCGCTGCGACGATCGAACGCGCGCAGAGCCTGCTCGAAAGCCAGGAGCGCGACTACGAGAGCGCGCTCGCACAACTCGCGCAACGGAGCGCGGAGCTCGAGAGCGAACGGGCGATGCTCGCGGGCGAGCGCGCCGCTTTCGAGAGTGGGCGCGCGAGTCTCGAGGCCCAACGACGCGCGCTTCTCGCCGAACGCGAGCGTTTTCTGCAGCGCGCCGACGAAGCGCTTGCGACGCGCTTGCGGGAATTCGCCGCGGAACTCGCGCGCAACGCAAGCGAATCCTCGGCGCGGGTTCGCGTAACGCCCGGGCAGACGCGCGCGCTCTCGCGTGCCGCCGACGCGCTTCGCGGCGAACTTGGCCCAAGCGAGCCCTCGGAGGTCGCGCTCACCGAGCAGGGGGCGTTCGAGCCCGACGCGATCGTCTTCGTGCGTTCCTTGCGTCAGGAAGCGCGCGTCGTCGAAGATTACGGGGAGCGCGTGCAGGTCGCCATCGGCGCGCTGCGCAGTATCGTGGCGCGCGGCGATCTCGAACGGAGGCCGGGTTCGAAACGCAAGGTCGAGCGCAGCACGGCGGCCGCGAAGCTCGAGAGCGCGAGTCGGAGCAGCGGCGAACTCGACGTACGCGGAAAGCGCTTCGTAGAGGCCGAGCCGTTGGTAGAGCGATGGCTCGATGATGCGGCGCTCTCCGGACTCGCGGAGTTGCGGCTCATCCACGGCAAGGGGAGCGGCCTACTGGGGCGCGGGCTCCAGCAGTATCTACGCGAGCACCCTGCCGTCGCCTCGCTTCGCTATGGGAACGCCGATGAAGGCGGCGGAGGCGTCACGATCGTGACGTTGCATTTATGAGGCCGATTGCGGGTAAGCGCGAACGCGACCGCGTAGTTTTCGCAACGACATGAAGGATGCACAGAGTGTCGAGGCGCTCCTCGACGGTTTCGAACACGTCGAATCGGTCGCCGAATTTCGAAGCAGAATCGCGCTGGGACGTCCGCTGCGTGTCAAGCTCGGCATCGACCCCACGAGCCCGGACTTGCATCTCGGCTTTATGGTGGTGCTGGAGAAGCTCCAGCGCTTCGCCGCAGCGGGGCATGCCGTGACGCTGATCATCGGCGATTTCACCGCCCGCATCGGCGATCCGAGCGGAAAGAATGCGATGCGCCCGCAACTGAGCTCCGAGGAGATCGACGCGAACATGCGCACCTATCGCGAGCAAGCGGGGAAGGTGCTCGATTTAGAGCGCGTCGCCATTCGCCATAATTCGGAGTGGCTCGATACGCTCGGGTTGAGCGATCTCATCGGATTGCTCTCGAAGACGACGGTCGCACAGATGCTCGAACGCAACGACTTCGACCAACGCTATCGCGCGGGCACGCCGATCTCGTTGCACGAGTTTCTCTATCCCGTCGCGCAAGCGTACGATTCGATCGCGGTAGAGGCCGACGTCGAACTCGGCGGAACCGATCAACTTTTTAATCTTTTACTCGGTCGACATTATCAGCGCGAATTCGGGCAAGCTCCACAGATCTGTGCGACCGTTCCGCTGCTCGTCGGCCTCGACGGCGTTAAAAAAATGAGTAAGTCGATCGGGAATTACGTCGGCATCGCCGAGAGCGCCGAGACGCAATTCGGCAAGCTGATGTCGATCGCCGACGACCTTATGCCGATCTATGCACGGCTGGCGGCCTTTCGTTCGCGCAGCGCGGCCGATGCGCTCGCCGCGACGCTCCGCGATGGCGCAGCAAACCCGATGCAACTCAAGAAAGAACTCGCCGCCGAGATCGTGACGCGCTATCACGGCGCCGAGGCGGCGCGACGCGCGCGGGAGCACTTCGAAGCGACCGTCCAGCGAGGTGAGGCTCCCGCCGAGATGCCCGAATTGCGGCACGCGCCTGCCCGCCTGAGCGCGCTCATCGTTGCGGCGGGCTTTGCGGCGAGTAAGCGGGAGGCCGAGCGACTTTTAACGGGGAGCGGGGTGAAGCTCGATGGTATCGTCATCGCGGAGCCGAACGCCGCATGGAACGGCGAACCCGCCGTACTCTCGGTGGGATCGAGAAAATTCGTGCGTCTGCTGAAAATCTCTTAGGGAGGAACGATGTCGTCTACGCCGGTGACCTACACTTCGTCGCAAGCGCCGTTAGGGGGATCGCGATTCGTTTGCAAACGCTGCAAGCGCGAATATAATCCGCCGCAGCCCGGCGAGCGACCGATTCGCTGCGAATGCGGCTGGTGGTACTATAACGACGGCGTGGCGATCCGAGAGAGCTATTGGCAGCGCATCGCGCCCTATCGCGTTCCCCCGGATCTTCAGCACCTCTTTCCGACCGATTAGCGCTCGCGAAGCAAACGCGCGATCGCACTCGGTTCGATGAGATAACGCTCGCGGCAGAAATCGCAGAACGCCTCCGTGCTCTCGCCGGAGGCCGCCATCTCTACGAGCGTCTCTTCGCCTAAACCGACCAGCGCGCGTTCGACGCGCTCCAGCGTGCAGGGACAGGCGAAGCGGAGCGCGAGTTCGTGCTTCGAGCGGAGCGCTTCCTCGCCGGCGAGCATTGCGAGCAGCCCCCACGCGTCGGCGCCTTCGGAGATGCTGCGCGCGACCGGGCGTAACGAGCGCGCTCGTTCTTCGAGCCGATCGACCGAACGGCGATTTGCGCCGGGTAAGACCTGCGCCATGACGCCGCCGGCGGCGCGAACGCCCTCGGGGCCCATCAGCACTCCGAGTGCGACGACCGATGGAATTTGCTCCGAGTTGGCGAGGTAGAACGCGACGTCTTCGGCGATCTCGCCGGTCATTAACGGCACGACGCCGTTGTAGGGTTGACCGATCGCATAGGATTTCGTTACGTGAAGCGTCCCGCTCCCGACGATGCCGGCGACATCGGCTTTCCCGAGCGCATTTGGTGGAAGATCGGCGAGCGGATGTGCGGCGTAGCCCCGCGCTCCGAGCGTTCCCTCATCGAGCAGGCGAGAATCGGCGCCGAGCGTTCCCAGCGGCCCATCGCCGGAGATGCGCAGCGTCACCCATTCGCGCGGCGCGAGCGAGATCCCGAAGAGCGCGCTCGCAGCGAGAAGGCGCCCCATCGCCGCGGTCGCCGTCGGGCTCGAATCGTGTCGATCGCGCATTTCGGCGACCGAACGCGTCGCAACGACGGCGGCAAAGGCGAGGCCGGAGCCTGGAGCGACGGCGGAGACGACACGATCGAGATGCATACCTCGGCTGAGTCTCGTCCAGGGTGCGCCGACTTCCTGCCGAAACGCGCGATCATGCGTATCGCAGTGATTCATGGCGTCAATTTAAGCCTGCTCGGCGAGCGCGAGCCGGCGACCTACGGGACGATGACGCTCGCGCAGCTCGATGCGGAGATCGAACGTGCCGCTCGGGAACTCGGCCTCTCGGTGACGACCGAACAGTTCGAGGGCGAAGGGGAGATCGTGCGGGCATTACACCGCGCGCGCCTCGAGTGTGACGGGGTAGTTTTGAACCCCGGTGCCTACGCGCATTACTCCTATGCGATCGCCGATGCTATTGCAAGTATCGCGATTCCGGTCGTCGAGGTACACCTCTCGAATACGTCGGCTCGCGAGGAATTCCGGCGGCGCAGCGTCACCGCGGCGGCGTGCCGGGGCGTCGTCGCCGGATTCGGTGCCGATTCCTACCGCCTCGCGCTGTTGGCGCTCGCGAAAAAACCCTGAAAAATCGGGGGTTTTCGGGTGAATTTCGAGAGGATGCGCCCGATATCGTGCGTATAGAACGGCATCGAGCGGCGCCATTCGAAACCCACATTTGATGCTGCCGGCGCGCCGTTGCTTATAGGAGATTACGAGTTTGACCAAAGCCGATTTGATCGAAAATGTCGCCTCATCCGCGGAGCTCTCGAAGCGTCAGGCGGGCGAGATTGTGAACATGATTTTCGACGACATCGAAAAGGCGCTGCAGAAGGGCGAGCGCGTTGCGCTGACGCCGTTCGGCAGCTTCGTCGTTCGCGCGCGTAAGGCGCGTGAAGGGCGCAACCCCAAGACCGGCGAGAAAATCAAAATCGCCGCGCGCAAGGTTCCGGCGTTCGTCGCCGGTAAGGGCCTGAAGGATGCCGTCTCGGGTGGACGTTCCGGCGGGGCCAAGAAAGCCGCCGCAAAGAAAGCCCCCGCTAAGAAAGCCGCTCCCGCAAAGAAGAAAGCGGCAAAAAAGGGCCGTCGCTAACCGCGATCGCCGAGCTCTGAAGGGCCGCCGTTTCGGCGGTCCTTTTTAATGCGACCGGCAACGAAACAGGAAAAAACGGGTGGAGTTCTTAATTGCCCCCAGCCGGAGCGCGCACTCCGGAGGGAGATTTCGGGCTGTAGCGCAGCTTGGTTAGCGCGCTTGACTGGGGGTCAAGAGGTCGCTGGTTCGAATCCAGTCAGCCCGACCATGAAAAAGCCTGCCGATTCACTCCGAATCGCAGGCTCTTTTTTTTTGCGTGCGATTTGCCGATACCGGGAGTGGGAGGCTAGTATGCGTACGGTTACTTCGCCGACACTCGTTGCGGCACTCGCCTTGCTCGTCGCGGGCCCCGCGGCGGCACAACAACTCGGCCCCGCGACGGCAGCCGGGCTCAACGCCGACGCCTCGGCAGCGGCGCGCCGGGTGATGATGAGCGCACTGCAGCACGGCGGCAATCACGGCGGCTGTGCTCCGCTCCCCGGGGGATGGGCGGCAGCGAACGCGACGGTACGATTACCGGCTTCCTACGGCGGTTACGGCGCCTGGGTCAATATCGCGGAGTTGCTCCCTGCGAGCGATAACCTTGCGGGCTTTCTGAAGAGCCACAGCGGAGGGCCGTTCTACCGCACCGCTTCGGGCTCGGAACGAACCGTTCACACGGTGCTCTGTGCACCCGCCGGCTTCACCTATTGGCTGGTGATCGACTCCGGGAGTGCGAAAGTCGCCGTCGGACGCGTCACCTTGAAGCGCCCGGGACGCACCTATCGCGTCGTTCTTACGGCACCGCCGTTCGGTCGTGCGGCGAGCACCCCCGCCCCCGCAGCGACCGCCGCAACGCAGCATCCGAAACTCGCACGTTATATGCTCGCGCACATCGTTGCGCTGCCGTCCTACGGCATGAGGGCAATGCAGATCACGCCGCGCTTTCTCTATCTCGTTCACGCTGGGCCGACGATGCGCGCGGTGCGCGGTATCGTGATCGTCGACGTCGGGAGCGGCGGATGGGCCGCGGCGCAGGGCTTTAGATCCTTCGACGTCGTGACGGCGGTCGACGGTGAATCGGTCGAAACGATCGCCGATTTCGAGCGGCTCGTCGCGCAATTCGCCGGAGATTTACGCTTCGCGACGATCCGGCAAAAGCAACGCTTCGTCCTCGTTCCCGGGCACGCTCATGGGTGGCAGCCGCCGAGCGTTGGGCCCGGGTTCATACCGCCGGCGACGCCTCAGCCGTGAGGATGTAACTGCGTGAGAACGTAGAGTGCGATATCGTGGAGGTCGCGCTCGGACATCTGCCAGCGGGGCATCACCGGGCTTAACGCCATGCCGGTGTTATCGACGCCGTGCGAGATCGCGCGTTCGAAGTCAGCGACGTCCCAGCGTTTCGCCGGGGCGCTCATGCCGGGCATGCCCGCCATCGCGTTCGTCGCGCTCGATACGCCCATGTTGTCGCGCATGTGCGCGTGCGGGCCAAGCTCAGCGCTGATCGCACCGTCGGGAAGGCGAACGCCTCCGACGCCGGTTGGTTGGTGGCAGACCGCGCAGCTCTGATAGACGCGTAACGGATCGGGGCCGTGAATGCGTACGCCGGCGAGATCTTTGCCGGTATAGAAGATCGAACGACCGTTTTCGAGTGCGCGCGCACGCGAGGCGGAGAGCCCGTGAAGATCGGGCGCCGGCTGCATCGTCCCGGGCGGCATGCGGTTGCGAAACCACGGCCCCGCCCAGAGTAGCTGATACTGCGTGATCGGCGTCGCACCGGGACGAGCGAGATCTTCAATCGTGAGCACGATATTCGGGCGAAGATTGAGCGCCGCGTCGACGATGTAATTCGTCGTTGCATTTCCCAGCCCGTCGTTGATGCGCTCGTACCGCGTATCGAGATGGAGCCAGGAGAGCGGAGCGTAGATCGTTTCGAGCGAGTAGGCCTTACTGGTGCTGCTCTCCGTCGAGAGCGGCAGCGGCTGCGTGTCGTGCCCGATCGTCCCGATCGCCAAGAGGTCGAAGCGGCCGATATCGTACGAGGCGAGCGCTGCTTCGCGCGTGTAGCGATCGATCGCGCCGCCGGAATTCATATTCGAGCCGAAGAGCGTTGCGAGGCCGCCCGACCAATGCTTCTCGGGTGAAAGAAACTGCAATGATGCGCTCCACGCGTTTCCCTCATCGGTGGTAGCGAGCGCGTTCTCAATCGGGGCGTTGCCGGCGAGATAGGCGATGTTGCCGATCAGGCCGTTTGCACCAACCTGCGTGTAGGAGGCCCCCCAACGGTTATCGGCGAGCGTCGCTGCGTTCGATCCGATCTGCATGCTCGCGATACCGTAGCCGCTGAGCGAGAGCGATTGGGAGATCCATGGCGCGAAGACCGGCGTCGGAAAGCGCCCGAGTTGCAGGCTGCCGTTGCCACGGTCCAACGCGTTGTCGGCGATCCAGAGCTGATCGACGGAGGGAGCGGGAAAACCGCCGCTCACCATCGGGACGGTCGCAAAGTAGGAAACCTCTTTGCCGAGAAAACCCGCGGAGAGCCATTGCACGAGCGAACTCGAGAGCGCGGGAAGCCCCGCCGCCGCGGGGTTCGATGCATTTGCGGTCGCTTCGAGGGCGATCGGCAGCGAGCGATTCTGCATCATTTGTAGATGTCGATTGAGGCCGCGCGAAAAGTTCGTCATCAGCACGTAGCGTCCGTACCCGTTGAGCTGCGGGACGACGGTGTGACAGAGCGCGCAGTTCGCTCCGCCCTGCCCGTTGGCGAAGACCGGAACGGCGGAGGCCCGGAGCGGTAGCAAACACGCGCTCGCAAGAATCGCGAGCGCCCCAAAGAAGGATAGTCTCGCGGAGGTACGCGATGCCGATTTCGTCATGCGGCGGAGATTCCAGCGCGCCCATCGCGGCGCCTGTGCAGGCCCGCCGGGCAAGCACTCGCGAACGCTTCGGAGGATGAAACTCTATATTTCTTGCGACATGGAGGGCACCGCGGGACTCTGTTCGTGGGAGCAATGCGACCCGAACAACACCACGGAGTATCCGATCTACCGCCGACTCATGTCGCGGGAGGTGCGCGCAGCGATTGAGGGAGCGCGCGCCGCCGAGCCATGCGACGTGTTGGTCAACGATGCGCACTCGCGGATGCACAATCTTCTCTTCGATGAATTGCCGAGCGATATTCGCGTGCTTTCGGGATATCGAAAGGCGCTCTCGATGGTTCAAGGCGGAGATGAGGGCTTCGACGGGGCGTTCTTCACCGGCTATCACGCGGGAATCGGCGTCGAACGCGCGGTGCTCGCACACACCTACTCGCCGAACGTCCTCTACGGCGTGCGCATCAACGGCGTCGAATGCGACGAGACTTTACTCAACGCGGCATACCTTGGAGAATTCGGCGTGCCCGTGTTGCTCCTCACCGGAGATGAAGCGCTCTGTACCTCGGCGCGAAAGCACCTTCCCTGGGTTCGATGCGCGCAAGTGAAGCGCTCGACCGATTACTATTCGACCGATTCGCTCACTCCCGCCGCCGCACTCGCACTGATCGCCGAAACCGCACGCGAAGCGGTCTCCTGCCGTGCAGAAGCGCGCCCGTTTCGCTTCACTGGATCGGTGACGTTGGATATCGAAGCAGCGAGCGTCGAGGCTGCCGATTATATGGCGTTGATTCCCGGATTTATGCGCCCGGGCGGGCGCTCGTTACGCTTTAGCGCTCCGCATTACGTCGCTGCGTTCCAAGCGCTGATCGCCGCGATGCGCATCGGGCGGGGTGGCGCCGATCGCGCATAACGGTGCGGTCTCCCTAGTGATGGAGCCTCGCTACAATCGCCTTCAGCTTTTCGATCCGCGCGGTTTGCTCTGCAATCGTCGATTCGGCGATTGCGCGAGCTGCGGGATCTTTCCCGTAGGTCAGCTCTACCTTGGCAATGGCGAGGGTCACGTTCGCGTGATGGAGTGCTATCGTGACATAATCGAGATCGGGATTCCCAGACCACGCCATCGCGCCGGGGCCGCCCATCTTGGCCGAATTCCCCATCCCGCTCTTCATGGCGTCGAGCATCGCTCGCTCGGCGGGCATTTTCGCGGAACCCATCATCCCCGAGCCCATCTGCATTCCGGACATCGGCATCGTCGTTGCGGCGGGGGCGCTCTGGGCGAGCTCCCTGCTCGTTTGAGGAGGCGTAACCGCGATCGCTCCGAGCGCAAGGACGGCGGCGAAGGCGACGCGTTGTAACGAAAGGGTGTTCATCATGCCCCTATCGTAATGGCGCGATATCCACGACCGAGGAATTTTTCGTTTATTGCGCCCAGGCTTCGCTCGCCCGCTCGAAGAGCGCTCGGTGTATCGCGGATTCGCTCCAAATTGGATGCTCCGGCGGTGGGAGATCGCCCGGCGATTGAAAGGGAATATGCGCTCCCGAGCGTCCGGCTACGACCGCATTGTCGGGCGCGAAGCGCTGTAAGAAGGCGAGCGTTTCGGCATATTGCAACAGCAGAAAGCGGTGGTCGAGCATGCGTTCATCGAGGTTGTCTTGGGTTGCTCGCGCGAACGCGAGGAGATCGTCGTCGTCGATCGCCGTCTCGCCGCGAAGATTGAGATGGAGCGCCTTCAAGAGCTCTCGTAAGGTGTAGCTTTCGTTTGCAATCGTCATTTTGAAATCCATCGCTAACGATCCGTGCAACATGCCGACGACGCGCAAAAAATCCTGATGGAGATGTTCGGGGCCACGGTCGGGAAGGTAGGGGCGCACGACGATATTTTCAGCCCCGAAGGAAAGGGATAGTGCCTCGAGCATCCGGCTATACTCGAATTCGAATCGAGCATTTTCGAATTCGATGCGACCGTGGGCGAGGATCTCCTCGATAAATGTTGCGAACGACGGATTGCGATGGTCGCGAATATTTTGCTGGAAAATCGATTCGGCATAGCGCGCCTGAGCGCGGAGATAGAGCAGCACGACCGTGCGGTAGCCGGCCTCTGCAAATTCCGCTCGCAGAGCCGACATGACGTCGATGCGATGATGGAGTGGGTGGAATTCTTCGCTGCTGATCACGGCGGTACGGGCTGCCGACGCCGCTAATTCGTCGATCGTGCGCGCAATGAGTTCGTGTGGGGGAGGCTTCATAATCTCCCAGGCGAGTGCGTGATGCCCCGGGGTATCGTAATCCTCGGTTTCGTGGATACGCCCCGTATTGGGGACGACGATTCCTTGCCGAGCGAGGACCTGCTGGTTGAGGATCAGCATCGCTTGAAGCGCCGTCGTGCCGGTTTTATGCGTTCCGATATGCAAGACGAGGGTTTTGTTCTCGCTGTTGCCTTCCACAACGGACGACGTTTCTCGGCACGGGGCGCGTGCCCTGGCAGCCGGAAAAAGCGTCCGTTGTGGCTAATCGAGGGGAGATGGAGATGCAGGGGCCCCAGCACGTAACGCTTTTCGCCGACGGCGGCGCCAGGAATAACCCTGGCCCCGCTGCAGGCGCGGCCGTTCTTATCGACGATGGCGGTACGGTCATAGAGGAGGCCTTCCGCTATCTCGGGCACGCAACCAATAATGTCGCCGAGTGGAACGGCCTACTTGCCGGGCTCGAAGCCGCGTCGCGTCTCGGTGTACGAAATCTAACGGTACGGCTCGACTCCGAACTCGTGGTGAAGCAGCTCTTGGGTGAATATCGTGTAAAGAATGCGGCGCTCCAGCCGTTACATCGCCGGGCGCTCGAACTCTTGCGTCGCTTTCAATCCGTCGATATCGGCCACGTACCGCGCAAGCTCAATAAGCTCGCGGACGCCCTCGTAAATCGCGTCCTCGATGCCGAGCAGCGTTCGGCGAACGAGCGAGCCGATGCGACGCCATAGCTTTGCGATCTTCATGGTCGTCGTCTCGGCGATTTTGGTGGTGTGGGGATGGAACTTTTATGCCGCCGACGAGCTCAATCGCTGGAACGGCGTCGTTCGCGTCGCGCACGCGCCCAGTTCGATCGATCTGACGTTGACGATTCGCTACCCGAAGCCGCCGCTCTACGAAGAGCGCTATCATATTACCGATATCAACGGCATATCGAAGTATCGCTACCAGGTTCGTAGTTACAATGGTTTGCTGGTGAAGGTCACGCAACCGCCGCACACGACCTACAACGTCTCGTTTTTCTTCGAAGCGCTCGAACAGAAAGGGCTCTGGAAGCTCACCAATAAGGCGCCGCGTGCGAAAGGCGATCCGATTTACACGCTCGCCGTCAAGCAGAGCGTCGGCGGCAAGAGTGGGAGCCGCACGATCGTGTTTAGCAATCCGCATTTCTGGGCGACGACGGCCGCGCGGTATCACTCCATGCACATCGATGCGGCGCGTTCGACGAACGGCGTGCTCGAGGTGCAGAGCAGCTCGCTCCTCGATCCGCGCTACGAAGAGATGGTGCGCGCCTTCGAGGCGTTCGGCCCCAAGGAGTTTCGGCGCGACGTTACTTTAGCGCGCGAGCGCGCCCGTCACGCGTAGGTCTGCCCGTGAACGCGAATAAACCCGTCGATATGCCTTCCCGCTGGATCGCGATGGGTCCAATGGACGATCGGTTCGGGGCGGTCGCTATCGTGAACCATCTCGCCACGGACGTCGATGCGGTCGCCGGCATGGAGCGGAATGCGTGGCGCGAGCCCGACGTTATCGACGATTTCGACGGGGCCAGCCGCGGTGCTCGCGTCGAACGCTTCGTGTTCGCATTGTGTATTGGTGCCGAAAAAAAAGTGCGGTGCGTCGAGAACGCGCGCCGAGAACGCCACTTCGCAGCGGCCATTGGCGTGATAGGCGGTAGCAATCGGTATCATCGTAAACCCTCCGTCGCCTCCTTCACGCAAGAACGTGTCGCCGACAAGGGCCCTCGCCGATGCGCGTGATGTTGACCGAACGGTTGCGGCTCGAGCCGGTGAGCGCGCTGAACGCCGACCAGTTATGGCAGATTCTCCAAGCGGCGGATCTGCGAGCGTTTCAGGATCTCCCCGGGTTGCGCTTGACGGCATTCGTCGAGAGTGTCTCGCGGAGACCGCTCCACCTCGGCTCGGGGCAGCACGGACGCTACGAATGGCTCGTCGTGCTGCGCGAGAGCGGCGAAAATGCGGGCTGGATCTCGTTGCGTATTCCCGAACGCGAACCGGGCGCCGCCGAAGTCGGATACACGTTGCTTGCGGAATTTCGCGGCCGCGGCTATGCCACCGAGGCGGTAAGCGCGCTGATCGAGGAAGCGTTTGCCGCCGTCCATCTGCAGCGCCTCTGCGCGTATTGCGTACCCCAGAATTTCGCATCGATTGCCGTGCTGGAACGATTGGGATTCACGCGCGATATGATCTTACCGCGTGGGGCGACGGTTGGCGGGCAGCCGGTCGACGTGATCGCTCACGTCTTGGAAGCACGGGAGTGGCGCGAGGGCCCGAATCGCACGCTGATGTCGGCCGAAGCAAAGAAAAAGTAACGCCGTTCGCCCGGGCGTTCGAGCGTTGCGAGGAGCGGATCGCGCACGACGGCGACGAGCATGCGCGCGGCGATCTCGGAGATCGGCACGAATTCAACGGCAACGACGCGCTCGTCGTGCTCGGGAAGCTGGGGCACGCCCTCGGCTTCGATTTCGAAGGTGCTGTTAAGGTAGTGCGTGTTCCCGTCGAAACTCTCGCTGACGTAGAGAAGCTCGCCGCTTCGCGCTCGGAGCCCCGTCTCTTCGAAGCACTCTCGCTCCGCGCAGCGAGCGAGCGATTCGCGCCCTTGTTGGTGACCGCCGGGAAGCCCCCAGAGCGGCTCGAGCGGGAACTCGTACTGCGATGCCACCAACAACACGCGGTCGCCGCGACGGAGGAGGCCGGTAGCGAGGTGGACGCGTTCGATGCGCTCGCTCATCGTGCCGCCGAAGGAGGCTGGGCGAGGGCCCATGCATGGCGTGCGAGCGAGAAGAGTTCGGCCATAGGAGCGGAAGTTCGCCGTGATGAGGGTCGAGCTCTTTGGTGTGGATGACGACGAGCGAATGGCACGCGCGTTCGAGGTACGGCGCGAAGTCTTCGTGCGCGAACAGGGTGTCCCCGAGGAGGAAGAGATCGACGCGCACGATCGCAGCGATGCGAGTGCCTGCCACGTGCTGCTCGCGCTCGACGGGCGCCCCGCCGCCGCCGGGCGATTCTTCGCGCGCCCCGACGGCGCGGTGCAGATCGGGCGCATGGCGGTGCGTGCGGAATTTCGCGGGCGAGGCTACGGGCGCGCGATGCTCGACGCGCTCGTCGCGGAGGCGGAGAAGCGCGGGTACGCGCGCGTCGTGCTGCACGCGCAGACGCACGCGCGCGGATTTTACGAGCGTGCCGGCTTCACCGCACACGGCCCGGAGTTTCTCGATGCCGGCATCGCGCACGTCGAAATGGAGCGCGCGCTGTAGGGCGCGGTAGCGCCCGTATCGAGGCGCCGCATGCGCGGAGAGAAAAAGAACCGACTGCGCAAACGCGGTCGGTTCTTTTCTGCGGAGCGAAACGCTACGCGTAGCGAGCTATTGCGTGCGCTCTACTGCAGCGGTCCGGTTGAGCGGAGCAATCCCTGCCCGTCCGTCGATGCGTAGAGATAGCCACCGAGCCACTCCACCTTGGTGAAGCGACGCGAGATCGCACCCGAGCCTGGGGTATCGAGGCGGGTCCAGGTCGTCCCCAGATCGGGCGAAGCGAAGAGGCCGAAGCCGGTTGAGAGGGCGAGGATCGGATCCTGACCCGCCGGTGCGTTGGGGTTAAACTCGATCGCGGTCGCGTACTGCGGCTGGATAGCCGCTTTGACCCATTCTTCCGGCGCGACCGGCGGCGAGAGGCGGCCATTGATTCCGTCGAAACGCCACGGCGGGCGCGGTGGAGCAAAGCGGAGCGGGAACGTCTGCGTTCGCCTCGCGAGTACCGACATCGCCTGCCGCGCAACGGAGAGCCCTGACGGAGATGAGGAGGTAAAACTCACCCCGCCGTTCGTCGACGTGTAGATGGTGAGCGCTCCCGATCCGCCGACCGCCACGATGTCGCTGGAGTTTTGTGGATCGATTGCGAGTGCTGCCGGTGCCGTTGTAAACGTGGTCAGCGAAGCCGTCCAGGTTCCGCCGCCATTGGTCGAGTACTCGATCGCCCCCGAGCCGGTGCTTGCATTGGTGACGATCGCGAAGAGATTGTTGTCGTTCTCGGGATCGACGCGAATGAAGCTGACACCGTATCCACCGGTGAGTAATGCATTTGCTCCCGCTACCTGCGTGGCGACCGCGCCATCGTCGGTCGATTTGTAGAGCCCGCCGCTTCCGTCGGCGATGAAAAGTAGCCCTGCGGTTTTCCGCGAGAACGAAAGGCTCGAAACGCTCGCGAGCGTGCTCGGACTCGACGGGTTGAACGAAAGACAGCCGTCGGTCGAGTAATTCAGCGCCGGTTTCGATGTCTGCGAGACGACGCAGTCGCTTGCGTTGAAGGGGCTGATCTCGGCGTCGCCGCCCTCATTGAGCGAGGAAGCGCCGCCGAACGTGCCGGTCCAGTCGGAGGCCGAGAGGCCGCCACCGTTGCCAGCGGTTGCGGTTGCAGCCGGCCCGAAATCTTGGATCGTCGTCATGATGGTTTCGCTGCCAACCGTGCCACCGACGCCGAAGCCGTAGAGGAAATTCGTCGAGAGTCCGCCGGTTAGAACCCTTGGCAGCCCCGCACTCTGCCCGCAGGTTCCTTCGTAGTAGAGACCCTGATCCGACGCAATATAGCATGCATCGCCTCCGGCGCCATTGGAGACGACGGTGAGTCCGCGCATATCGCCGTAGGTATTGCCTTGCGTCGTCGATGTCTGTCCGTTGACCGCCGTATAACTCGCGCTCGGCGGCGTCGTGGAGGTATCCGGCGTCGCTCTCCATTGAGTAAACTCCGCGCCCGTATCGATGCTGTGCGCGAAGTTGACGCTGTTCGCGAGCATCTGTGAGCCGTAATAGCCGGCAGGGTTTCCGCCGACTCCATTGCTGTTCGCTTGCGTCGCAACGTCGTTCCACGTCGCGCCGCCGTTGGTGGAGAGGTAGAGCTCCTGCGAGACGGCCTGGCCGCCCATCGTACAGGACCAGCCCGTCGCCCAGACGGTGCTTGGCGTGGCTTGGTCGATCGCGATCGTATGCACCGCGGCCGGAGCGCTATTGCCGCCGCTTCCGCATCCGAGCGCGGTTGCGGCAAGCTGCCCGCCTTGGGTCCATGTGGTGCCGTTAAAGCTCCACGTATAGCCGTTGTAATCGCCGGCGATCAGCGTGCTTGGTGGCGCCGCCGCGATGCTATCTGCACCGGTGCCGTAGGCATTCCCGGCCGAACTGAAGCCGGTACCCGCGGTGCTCCACGTCGCTCCGTCGTCAGTCGACTGTTCGACGCCGACGCTATCGGCGACGTAGATCGTGCTTCCCAGTTGCGCAAAATGGGTTGCGGGTGCGTTCGGGTCGACCTGCGTCCACGACGAACCACCATCGGTGGAGCGGAAGACGCCACCGAAGTAGGTCGCCGCAAGAACGACGTTCGGGTTGCTCTGATCGACGTAGATGTCGTTCACCCGCGTGTCGGTGAGCCCGTTGTCGTAGCCAATCGGATACCACGTTTGGCCCCCGTCGACCGTCTTATAAATACCCGCCGAGACGTTGACTTCAAAACCATTGCCATCGCCTCCGGCGATGTAGATGATTTGCGCCGGGCTCGTTTGCGTGCTCGGGCCGACCGGAACGACGCTCTGAATCTTTCCCGATCCGGCGAGATCGCCGTTAATCGTCGTCGCGTTCAGGACGTTCTGCCAGACCGGGCCGAGATTCGTGAACTGCACCGCCGGAATCGTTCCCGAGACCGGGGCTGAGGGTGGCTGCAACGTGATCTGAGCTCCGGCGTTAAAGACCTGAGCGACCGTCGTGCTGCTGGCGCTGACGGTGCCGGTGCCCGAGAAGGTGGTCAGTAACTGGCCGGAGCCTTCGCTATTCGAACACGTCCCGCTCCACGACGAAATGACGATCGTTTCTAGCGCCCCTGTCGGCGAACCGATCGTTAGCGTGGTACTCGTTGTCCCTGCCGGAAAGCTTACGCAGGCCGTTGAGACGGGAGCACCGGTCGCGGTGCTACCCAAATAGATGCGCGCGTCGACCGATTGCGCGTTATTTGGAATCGTTTGTGGTGCACGCGTGGTCGATGCAGCCGTCGCGCTTCCTCGCGTGATGGTGATGGAGATATTGTGGCGCGGGCCGCTCGCCGCTCCGACGCTCGGTATCGAGTTGCCGCCACCGTGGCATCCGGCGAGAAATGCGGTCGTCAGCGCTACGGCCAACGCATTTCGCAATGTCGTGCGATTCATCTTACTGCACTCCTCCAGAGAGCGTGGCGTTGGTTGCATCTATCGTAATCGACGCGGGCGCAACACCGGTGGCACCGGTAAACGTGAACGAGCACGTGCTTCCGGCGGCTCCGGTCGCAGCGGTTATCGTGTCGGTACCGCCTGCCGTCAGCGTTGCATTGGCGGCCGTAAAACTGGTACAGCCCGATCCTGAGGGCGCCACGATAAAGTTGCCGCTGTAGTTTGTTTCACTTGCCTCGACCGTTATCACGGCAGGCAGCGTCGGCGGGACGATCGCGTTCGGAGTTCCGGCGCTCGATCCACTATTGACCGCGCCTCCCGTCGGTGGCCAATTGCCGCTCCAAACCACGAGAACGGGGCCCGGCGTACCGGGAGGGGAGCTCGGTGGAGG
>JABEUX010000026.1 GCA_013044185.1 Vulcanimicrobiota bacterium
CACTACGCCTCATACGAAAAGACAGCGCTGCGCAAACTGAGCACGCGACATGGGACGCGCGAGGCGGAGATCGACGATATTCTCCGTTCCGAGCTGTTGGTCGACCTCTTTACCGTCGTTCGTCAGGCGCTCTGCGTTGGGCAACCGAGCTACTCGATTAAAAAGCTCGAACTCTATTATGATTTCCGGCGCGTCGCCGATCTGCGCAGCGGCGACGACTCCGTGGTGATGTTCGAACGATGGCTCCTCGACCAAAACAACCGCGAGCTCCTTGCAACGATCGAACGATACAACGAAGAGGACTGCCGCTCGACGTTTTTTCTGCGCGAATGGCTGCTCCAGCGCCGCGACGAAGCAGAGAAACAATTCGGCTGCACGATTCCGTGGCGCCCGGAGCGCGAACCGCCCGCCATTGAAGGGGAGCGTGCCGCAGCGCTCGCCGCCTTCAGCGATCTGCAACGCAAGCTCCTCGAGGGCATCCCCTCGGTCGAGAGCATCTCCGAGATCGAGGCACTCGGCAACGACGATCGCATCCGTTGGACGCTCGCACAGTTACTCTCGTATCATCGCCGGGAAGAGAAACCACTCTGGTGGAAAATTTTCGATGCTGCGGAGATGTCGTTCGTGGAGCAGATCGAGGATGGAGCCTGCCTCGGCGGGCTCACCCTTCTCGACAAAACGGAGCCATCGCTTCACGGAAAAGAACGCAACCGTACCTATACCTATGAATTCCCGGAGCAAGAGTACACCGCCGAGAATCGGATGCTCGATCCCCTCACGATTACATCTGCGGGGACGATCGTCGATATCGATGACGATCGACGTCGCATTCGCATCCGTCGCAGTGGCGATATCGAAAGCGCGCGCACGTTAACTGCGTTGATTCCCGCACCGCCGATCGACACGAGGGCGCAACGCGCTTCACTCGTGCGCATCGCCGAAGCGCTCCCGACGCGGGTCCGTGAGGCCCGGCCGCGCTCCGCGATCGACCTCCTGCTGCGACGCCCGCGCATTCGTGGGGTCGCCGAGAACGGCGTGGTTCAGCCGGTCATTACCGATGCCGCCTCCATTCTGCCCGTTCTTCGGCAACTCGACGAGAGCTATCTCTTTATTCAAGGTCCACCGGGTTCGGGAAAATCGACCGTCGCATCGGAGATGATCGCCGCACTCCTCGGCGAGGGGAAACGTATCGGCGTCATGTCGACGACCCACAAGGCGATTCAAAATCTGCTCCATAAAATTGAAGTTGCAGCGAGCGCGAAGAAGATCGTTTTTCGCGGGCTCTACAAAATCACTCCCGGAGAAATCTACGAATCGCCGTCATGCACGCCCTACATCAAAACGACCACCAAAAACGCCGATTTCGTTTTAGGTTCCTGCGAACTCGCAGCGGGAACCTCATGGCTCTTCGCTCGCGAGGATATCCAACTCGACCTCGACTACCTCTTCATCGACGAAGCCGGGCAGATCGCGCTCGCCAATGCCGTCGCCGTCGCACCGGCCGCGAAAAACCTCGTCTTTTTAGGCGACCCGCTCCAACTCGCTCAGGTCTCCCAAGGCGTTCACCCCGCGGGGATGGGGCGATCCGTCCTCGATTATCTGCTCGGCGACGATGCAACCGTCCCGCCCGACCGCGGGATCTTTCTCGATACCTCGTATCGGATGCACCCCGATATCTGTTCCTTCATCTCCACGCACGTCTATGCGGGGCGATTGCAGGCGGGGCCCGATACCGTAAACTCGTTTGTTGAGAGCGCTGGGCTCGAAGGAGCGGGGCTTCGATTTCTGCCGATCGAGCATAGCGATAACGCCCGCGAATCCATTGAGGAGGCGCAGCGCATCCTTAGCGAGATCCGGCACCTGCGAAAGGGTCGCGTGCGCGTTGGAAAGGGCAAGGCGCGGGCAATCGTCGACGCCGACATCCTTGTCGTCACGCCATATAACGCGCAGCGGCTGCTCCTCGAGGATATGCTCGCCGAGGCTCGTTTCCCGGGCGTTCGCGTGGGAACCGTCGATAAGTTCCAGGGGCAGGAAGCGCCGATCGTTTTCTATACGATGGCGACCTCGAGCCTCGAAGAGGCCCCGCACGGCATCGATTTCCTCTTCGAGAAGAATCGTTTTAACGTCGCCATATCGCGAGCGCAGTGCATGAGCGTCCTCGTAGCCAGCCCCAAATTACTCGATATTCGTTGCACGACCGTCGAGCAGATGGCGATGCTCAACCTCATCTGCCGCTACGTCGAATCGGCATAAGCCCTTCATCGGCTCTTCTTCCGCCGGATCTAGGATTTTTGCATGAACGTGCAAAGCGATACCGAGGCCCTCGACGAGCTTGCGCGCTTTGGCCTGCGCGTCCACCCTGTCGACGGCACCCATGATGAGCTCGGAAGACGACACCGAACCAAGGCCCGGATCGCGATCGATCCCGAGGCTTCCGGCGGCCCATCGATCGTCATCGGGATCGGCGAGGGAGCGGCGGTGCGTTTGATGCCGCTCACGCCATTCGAAGCGACGACGATGGTCGACGAACTGATCGCTCGCGGCTCTCTCGTCGCGAGCGAGCGGCTTCGCCACACGGTCGAACACCTGCTCGCACGGCTCAGTGAGATCTATACCGAACTAGAGTTGAACTCGCTGAAGCTCGACACGGTGATTTTCTCGGAGGCGGGATACTGCATCGATTCCGCGCACCTGCAATATTCCCATCGACCTCCGCACCACGGAAAGCCGCAAACAGGGGTCGGCGGCCGCGACAACGTCGGCGTCCACCCCCATCCTCACGGCGGGCATCGCTAGGCCGAAACGCGCCGCCCTCGGCTCAACGCGGCGGAGAGAAACCGTAGGACGAGCAGCCCGATAATCGAGATCGCCCACGCCCCGGCCAACATCGCGAAATCGCGTCCGTGGAGAGCCTGGAACGAAAAGAGCTCCCGGAGCGGCGCAATCGCGAGCGCGGCGGCGAGAAATACAAACGCGCCGAGCCCGATGACGAGCAATGCGGGGTTCCGCGCGCGCATCACGCGAACCAAGCTACCACCGGTCGAGCGATTGATAAAGAGCAGGGCGACACTCGCCAACACCATCGTCGTAAAGGCCAACGCCCGCGCCACGCGTTCGTCGCGCCCGATTGCCAGCGCGACGACGAAGATCGCGAGCGCCGCAGCGAGGACGATCGTGCCCTGCAACGCAGCGTTGACGAGGAGCGAGCGGTCGAAAAGAACTGCGTCGACCGGGCGCGGCGGGCGGCGCATGATATCTTCTTCCGCCGGCTCCGCCTCAAAAGCAATCGAACACGCCGGATCGATGATGAGCTGCAAAAACAGAATATGCACGGGAAGCAGCACGAGCGGCATGCCGAAAAGCACGGGAAGTAAGCTCATTCCCACGATCGGAATATGTGCGGCGATCACGAAGGCGATCGCCTTCCGGAGATTATCGAAAATGCGACGACCGAGTTTCACCGCCTCGATAATCGAACCGAAATCATCATCGAGAAGAACCAGAGCTGCTGCCTCGCGCGCGACATCGGTTCCCCGCGCTCCCATTGCAATGCCGACGTGTGCGGCCCGAAGCGCCGGCGCATCGTTCACTCCGTCACCCGTCATCGCCACGATCTCGCCATTGCGCTTCAGAGCTTCAACGAGCAGTAATTTTTGCTCGGGGACGACGCGACAAAAGATATTCGTATCGGCAACCATCGCCGCGAGTTCGCCATCGCTCATCGTCGCGAGTTGTGCCCCCGTACAATAGCGATCGGCGTTCTTCAACCCGATGCTATTCGCAACGCTGACCGCCGTTGCTGGGTAATCCCCGGTAATCACGATGGTACGAATACCCGCGGTATATGCCTCGGCAATCGCTGCAGGCACCCGAGGGCGCACCGGATCGGCGAGAGCGATCAGGCCGACGAACTGAAACGCAAACTCTTGTTGCGCCTCCGGGAGGCGCTCGCCGCGATAGCGCGCGCGAGCGACGCCCAACACCCGCAATCCCTGCGATGCGATCTCCGAGACGCGTTTTTCGAGCACGGCCATTTCGTCGCCGGAGAAACGGCAGAGATCCGCGATTGCTTCGGGTGCCCCTTTCGCAGCGACGACCCACTCGCGTTCCTCAGGGCGCACCCAAGCCCGCGACATCGCGAGCATCGTTCGCGAGAGCGGATATTCGCCGGCGAGAACCCAATCGCGATGGATGTGCTCGCTTCCCGGTAACCGTTGTTCCAACGCATCGGAGATCGCGCGTTCGGTTGGGTCGAAGGGGTCGCGATGGCTTGCGAGCACGCCAAATTCGAGTATGTCGTGAAATGGATCGGGGATCGTCGCTTCGTTATCGCAGCGGCAGAGTTCGCCGTCGGGCGCGCTTAACGTGACGACCGACATGCGGTTTTCCGTGAGCGTTCCGGTTTTATCGACGCAGAGGACGGTCGCCGAGCCAAGCATCTCAATCGCTGGAAGGCGCCGAGTGAGCACGTTCTTCTTTGCGATTCGCCAAGAGCCAAGGCCGAGAAAGACCGAGAGAACGACGGGAAGTTCTTCGGGCAAGATCGCCATCGCGAGCGTGATCCCCACGAGAATCGCTTGCAGCCAATTACCGCGCGAGCCACCATAGACGAGCGCGACGATTGCGCTGAGCAGCACTGCTGCAATAGCAAGTCGGCGAACCACCGTTGCGGTCTCGCGCTGTATGCGCGTCGGCTCGACCGATACGCCGGCGAGCGCTCGTCCGATCGAGCCGATCTCTGTCGCCGCGCCGGTAGCGAGGACGCGCGCGCTGCCCTTCCCTTGCACGACCATCGTTCCGGAGAACAGGAACGGAAGATCGATGCCGCCCGGCCTCGCCATGCGCTCGGGCGTGGGCGCGACCACGCTCTTCCGCACTGCGGCCGATTCGCCGGTGAGTAACGATTCATCGACGCTGACGCTGGTGCCGGAGATCAAGACTGCATCCGCAGGCACGCGGTCGCCCTCCAGAACGACAATAAGATCTCCGCAAACGAGTTCGCGCGCCGCAATCGTTCTTTGGCGCCCATCACGAATGACGATTGCACGATACGCGGAGAGTTCGCGTAA
>JABEUX010000152.1 GCA_013044185.1 Vulcanimicrobiota bacterium
CCGCCGACGGCCGCTCCGGCGACGCCCCCGCCGACTCCGACCCCGGCTCCGGTCGTTGGACCGTACCAGGATCGCTTCGTCGTCGGCGATTACCTGATCTCACCGAAGATCTACAACGAGTTTAGCCCGGGTAATACCGGCAAGTCGAGCCCGTTCTCGTACGCGGTTCGTGGCGCAGTCGAGTTCAATCTCTTCAACCTCCCCTGGATGATTGAAGGCGATTATCGGCAGTTCAACTACCCGCATAACCAGGGCGTTCCTACGCCCACGGCCTATACCCCGGCGAACAATAGCTGCGCGAACCTCGGCGTCTCCGGCGATGTCGGTTGCGTCACGGGTATCGGCGGCACCGGCTCCTACTTCGTGCCTGCGTTCACCGCCAGCGATTACGCTGCCGATGCGCGTTTCGGCCTTCGGGTAGCGAACCCGCACATCTACATCGGTATCGGCTACATGGTTCGTACGAACAACTACGGCTACGGCCGCTTCAACGGCGTCGGTTTCGGCGTCGAGAAGCTTCCGAGCCTGAACAAGCGGTTCTCGATCTATGGTAGCCTGTGGGATTACCCAACCGTGAAGACCAACTTCAATAATGGAAGCTTCAACGGAACGGTCTCTTACAGCATCCTGCGCTACGAGCTCGGTGCGACCTACTCGTTCCTCAAGAGCCCTCTGTTTATCGACCTCGGTATACAGGGCGACCGCGGCACGGCGAAACTCAACGCGCCGACCGGCTTCTCGGAGAACGGTCCGTACCTCGGACTCGGTATCAAGTTCTAAGCGATTCGTCGCAAACGAACGAAGAGTGCGCCCCCGTCGAATGACGGGGGCGCACTCTTTTTCTTTATCGAGATCTTGCTATGGCATCATGGCATCGGCGAACTCGATGGTTCGGGCGAGATCGAAGGCGCGGGCGTCGGGATACAGGGCGCAGCGAGAAGATCGATATGGACGTTCGAGTCGGCGGGGGTCGCGACCGGCGATGAAACCCCACTGACTCCGCACGGCTGAGCGGGCGCGTACCAATGCTCGGTGAACCCGCGAGCTAAACTCGCCTTCATCACTTTCCCAAAATACGTGTGTGGAAACTGTTTTACGAGAACGAGCATATAGTGATATGCCCGCTGCTGCTCGGGTTGCACGTAGAGTTTACTCATCGCCTGAATCGCGAGGAAGTAGCTCCGCGCGAGCTGCGGATCCCCGGGATAGCTATGCGCCCAATCGCGCAGCGCTTCATCGGCGAAATTCACCGAGGATATCAGCCCCGAGTTCGTGCTATAGGCTCCTGCACGAATAGCGTCGTCGCGAAACGTATTGTTGATGCCGAGATAACTCAGCTTCATGCGTCCGAAGTATTGATCGCCGGGCGCCGATCGAACCATCTCACGGCACTCCGTTCGCTGCCATTTGCTCGCTTTGTCCGCGCACGGGTGTTCGGCGGCCTGCGCGGTTGCACTACCGAGAAGGGCGACCGCACTTGCAAGCACGATTCCGCCGGTCAGGGAAGAGATCTTCACGTTATTCCATTTCTCCATAAAGTCGAGGGAGATTGCGCGCCGCAGTCACTGCGACGAGTTGCATCCTTGAGGTTAGCGACGAGGGGGCGTCGAACCCTTGCGGTATGAGCTCCCAATTGCGGGTCGCCGCACTCCAGCTGCAAGCGCACGATCGCTCGGATTTTGTAAAGCGCTGGCCCGCCATCCGTCATGCCGTCGAGCGATCGCTGGCGGCGAAGCCCAACCTGCTGCTCCTCCCTGAGGCGACGATCCCGGCCTATATTATCGGCGAGACGCCGGTCGACCCGGCGCAGGTCGACGAAGCGGTGAGAGAATTATCGGCACTCGCCCGGCGCTTCGAGAGCGCGATTCTTACCGGCACCGTTCGGATCGCCGGCGATCGCCAATTCAACGCGGCGCTCCTGATCGACCGCGACGGGAGCATTGCCGGGTATGCCGATAAGTTCTTCCTCTGGCATTTCGACCGGCGTTGGTTTACCGCAGGGGAACGCATCGAACCGATCGACTCGTCCTTGGGAAAGATCGGCGCACTCGTCTGCGCGGACGGGCGCATTCCAACGGTCGCGGCGACGCTCGTCGAACGCGGTGCGCAGATCCTCGCCATGCCGACCGCTTGGGTGACGAGCGGGCGCGACCCCAACGCACTCGAAAACCTCCAAGCGGATCTCCTTGCCGTCGTCCGTGCACGCGAGAACCGCGTCCCGTTTGTCGCCGCCAACAAATCGGGAGGAGAGGCCGGCATCGCCCGCTACTGTGGGAAAAGCACGATCGTCGCCGCCGATGGCAGCATTCTCGCGCGCGCTGCAGAGAACGGTGAAGAGACGATCCTCGCGACGGTGGAGATCGAGGCGCCGAACGCTTCCACACGCGAACGCGCGCTCGCAGTACCGGGGCGCACCCCAAGCAGCGCGATGCCGCCTCGTCGGCGCGTCGCCTTGGCATCCGATTCGAGTGTGGTGAGCGACCGCACGCGCCGTTTTCTCGATGCGCCCGACGGCATCGACGACGCGTGGGAGATCGACGATGCCGCCCTCACCTCGCCCTTTGCGTTGGTAGAGGCGCGAATGCACGGCATGCGGATATATCGCTGTGAGAGCGATCTCGAACGCTCCTGGTGCGAACGCTTCGCACGCGCACGATCTTCGGAACTCCGCTGTTACGGCGTCGTCGTTCATCGGCCATCGAACGAGATCATCGCCGTCGATCCCGAGGGTGCGATCCTCACCGCGAGCGGCCCGCACCAACGAATCATTTCGTTCGGTATCGATCTCGCCCGCACCGACTCGGGGGAACTCGCGCCGAGTAGCGACGCACTCGCCGCGCTCGCTCGCGTCGAACGGCTTCGTCAACGGAGCGATGCATGAAGCTCGTTCGTGCCATCGTTCTCGCGTGCGCCGCAGCGGGAGGGCTCGTCGGCGCGATCTGGTTGCCTCGCGCCGAAGGGTTCGTCCCGGCAAAGATTTCGTTCGCGCCGTTTCCGTATTTCATCGGTAGCCGCATCGCACTGCAGGCGGTCGGCCTTTCTCCGCACGCTCGCTGGTCGGTTTTGGGGCCGGCCCACATCACCACCATCGCCGGCTCGCGCTATCTCTCGTTACAAAGTCCGGGAAGAGCTCAGGTCATCGCAAGCGATGGTCGCGCGATTGCCGCTCGCACCGTTCAGATTCTCCCGGCACCTCCGGCGCATACGACGCTGATTGCGGTAGCCTGCTATGACGACGGCGTCGCTCTCTACGATGCCCGTACGCTTACCGCGCTCGGGCTGCTCGCCACCGGCGGCTCGCCGAGCGACATCGCGGTCAGCGGGAATCGGCTCGCCGTCACCGACAATGACGGGAAGGCATTCACGGTGGTCGAGCGTGCGCCGTGGCACATCGCGCGCCGGCCGCTCGCCGCGAGCGATGAGGTTGCCGCAGCTCCCGGTGGCAGATTCTTTGCAACGCTGCGCGAATGGCGAGGGCTCGGAGCGGTCGCGAGCGTCACCGCGACGCCGCAGATTACCAAGACCGGTATGACCGCCGAGGGGATCGCCGTCGACCCCCATCGCGACGTCCTCTACGTTGCCAACGTAAACGACGGGAGCGTTCTCGAACTCAACGCGCGCACGTTGAAACCGATTGCCCGCCTCTGGGTCGGCTCGCGCGTTTTCTCGCTCGCGCTCGATGCCGATGGCTCGCATCTCTACGCCGTTCGTAATGGCGGCATGAAGAATGACGACGGCGATGTCGTCGAGATTGCGACGCAACCGCGCCTTCATATCGTCGCTCGAAGCGGACTCCTCGATCTTCCGCTCGGGCTCGCTCTCGACCAAAGCGCGCATCGTCTCTTCGTCACCGACGAAGCCTCCGACGTCATCTACGTACTCGATCCAACAAGCCTCCGCGCAACGCACGCGCCGCTGCCTACCTGTCATACGCCGTGGGATCCCACCTTCGACGCACGCAGCGATCGTCTCTACGTCCCGTGCGCTCGTGACGACCGGTTAGATATCTTCAATGCCAGCACGCTCGCACGCGCCCCGGGAGCGCCGGTTCGTACCGCCGGCTACCCCTTAGCCGTCTCGATTTGGCGATGATCTCGGCGCGAGGTTCGCTGCGCGCCGTCTCGGCGTCGCTGCTCCTCCTCGGCACCGGCGCGATCGCGCCGCCCCAACCCTTCCCGCGCATCCTCGCCGAAACGGTATCGCACGAACGCATCGCTCCGGGGCTTCAGCTCGCGCGCTACCGGCTCGTCACGCCGAGCGGCCCGATTCATGCCGCGGTACTCGCGTTCGATCCGCACGATCCGCGTCTCGCGCTGGTTCCCTTTCTCGCCCATAATACGCTCGTCGGCGCTCGGGAGCGCCTCTCGTCGATGCTCGCCGTACATCCTCGCGCGGTGGCAGCCGTGAACGGAGACTACTTCGCGATCGCCGGCGACGGCGCTCCGATCGGCGGGCTCGTTCGCAACGCGAGGGTGCTGCGCTCGCCATATCCGCGCGCGATGTTTTCGATCGATACGAACGGCGACGCACGTATCGGGGATATCCCCTTTCACGCATCGCTCTCCATTGGCGCTACAACGCTTCCGCTTGCGGCGATCGATCGCCGGGTTCGCAACGGCGACGCACTCTTTCTGCCGTCCTATGGTTCGATCTCCGAACTTCCGAACGAAACGCTCGTCGCGCTCGAACCACTCACCGGTACGCCGCCCTTTACCACCTATCGCGTTCTCGGCACCGCCGATAATCTGCGGGCGAACGCTGCCGGCTATTATCTCGCATACGGGCTCGACGACGAAATGAAGATCGGCGTTCCGAAGCCGGGCGCGACGCTGCAGGTCACCGGCAGAATCGGTGCGGCCGACGAGCGCGCTCCTCTTCTCACGGCGTTCGGCGGCGGCCCGTTCTTTCTGCAGGCTGGTGTATATCGGCACGACCCGGAGGGGCCGAATGGTCCATCCTTTTCCGTGCCCATTCCAACGACGGCGATCGGCATTACCTCGACGGGGCGCGTCCTCTTCGTCGAGATCGACGGGAAGAACCCTCACTATAGCATCGGCCTCACGCGTCGCGAGCTGGCGGAATTTATGGTTGCGCTCGGCGCGCGCGATGCAATGGCGCTCGACGGCGGCGGATCCTCCGAGATGATCGCGCGCACCCTCGGCAGCACGCACCCGCGCATTCTCGGGCATCCATCCGACGGCAAGCAGCGCAGGGTCGCCGAGGGAATCGCGATCGAAAATACCGCACCGATCGGGGCGGCGGCCGCGCTCGCGGTGCGCCCGTCGCGCATTCGTGCGCTCGTTGGGGCTCGCGTCCCGTTGCAGATCGTTCGCGTCGACGCCGCACTGCACGCACTCGGAGCGAGCAGTATCTCCAACGCTCGGGTCGAGCCCTCGCAGCTCGGCACCTTCGAACGTGGAAGCTTCGTCGCGCGCGCGACCGGGCACGGCACGCTCGCGCTCCGCGATGGCTCCCTCCGCACGACGCTCTCGCTCGATATCCTCGCACGGCCCGCCTCGCTGACGATTCATCCGCGGCTCGCCGCCGTCGCAGCGAATGGGAGCGCGAGGTTTCGCGCGGTGGCACGCGATGCCGATGGCGCACGACTTGCGATGCCGAATCTGCTTCCGTGGCGTGCCGTTGGAGCGAGGATCGATCCCTCGGGAGTGCTGCTCGCCGGGAGCTCCGATGCGAGCGTGCGCCTGGAGATCGGCGGCATTGCCGCAGTGAGAACCGTGCGGGTCGGCTCGCGGAGCATCCCCCTCCATCTCGCGAGCATCGCTCGTTTTCTGAGCGTCCCGTCCTCTGAAACGGGAGGCGTCGCACCGGCGAATGCGACCGGCGGCATCGAGCTTTTCTACGATTTCAGCGGCGAGGAACGCGCCGCATTTGCATTACTCGAACAGCCCTTGCCTCCCCACACGACCGCACTCTCCTTCGACGTGCGCTCGCCCGGGAATGGCGGCTTTCTCCGCGTCGCGATGCGCGATGCGCGCAACGACGATGTCTTACTCACCGCCGAACGACTCGACCGGCCAGGGCTGCGGTCGTTGCGCGTCGCTATTCCGCCAACGGCGATGCCGCCATTGCGCCTGACCGGCATCTACGTCGTTCGTGCGCTCGGCCCAGGGAGAGCGAACCGTTCCGCGGGGAGGATCGAACTATCGAACCTGCGCGCGTGGGTCGCCGGTTCGGCTCCCGAAGAACCATAAACCGAGCGCCGCGACCGCCAACAGCAGCGCTAATCCGAGCGTCGGCAGCGAGGGAACGGCGAGCACGACGATCGCCGGAAAGCGATGGATGCGCGGCTGAAGGAGCAAGTCGGCGACACGTTTTCGCTGCCCGTTTGCCGCTAACCCAAGACTATCGCTGAGCGAACGCCCGAGCGAATCGTCGACGGCGAAGAGCACGGAGCGGTGCGCGCTGCCGCCGCGCAGCAACTTCGCCTGCGCTCCGGTAAAGAGCACGACCTTGACGACGCGATGCACCGCCGGTACGGCAAATGAATCGAACGGGAGATCGAAGCCTGCGATCTCCTGCGTATGCTGCATCAACAGCACCGGCGAAAGAAAGGTGCTCCCGGTCGGTTGGGTGACGGTGAGGTGAGCGCCCGCAAGCGTATCGGCGGCAACGGCGACGACCGTTCGCTCGTGACAGCGCAGCAACGTTGAAGCGATGTAGAGACCGTGACGACAGGAGATCGGTGTCGTGGAGCCTCCGCGCGCGAGCGCGACGCGACCGTCGACGCGGTCGAGATCCGGAAAGACGAGCGTCGCACCGAGTTCTGGTAACGCCACCTGCGCACCGGGGACCGCGACGATCGTTCTTGGATCCGGAGCGAAGAGCGAGTTCGAGAAACCCGCCGCACCGGCGACGAGCATGGCGGCGAGCATCAGGATGGCGGCGGTCGTGCGACGTCGCGTCGGGATCTTTCGCAGGCTGCGCAGCACGCGGATGCTCCCGAGCAGCACGATTGCGGCGATCGCCAGTATCCACCACGTCGCATGTACGAAGGGCGCTGTTGGAAACGCAAGTTCGGCGAGTACCGCGGCGAAGATCGCGATACAAAATATAAGGCCGATTTTCATTTTGACTCCAACAACGGTGCGAGAGCACGAACGATCTGCTGATAGGTCAACGGCCCGTCGAAGGCGCGAACTACCAGACCGCGACGATCGACGATCGCCGTCGTCGGAAGGCCAAAGGCTCCAAACGCACGCCCGTACCGCTGCGTGGGATCGACGACGATTCGATACGTGATGCCGAGGGAGCGCGCGAACGAACGTGCGACCGCACCCGATTCACCTTGGTCGATACCGATAATGCGGACGCCGCGAACGGCTTCGTGGCGAGCGACGCGTTCGAGATCGGGCATCTCGGCCCGGCATGGCGGACACCACGAGGCCCACAGATTCACGACGAGAATATGCCCGCGTTCGCTGGCGAGCGAATAGGTCGCGCCGCGCTCGTCGAGAAGCGGCAAGTCGGGGAGAGGGGAACCAATCATCGTTCCGGGGCCGGCGGCGGTCGACGGGCGAAAATAGGGAACGAGCAAAAAGGCCGCGAGCGCGATCGCGGCGAGCACAAGAAGCCAGCGCCAAAGCGGAGTCATCGAAGCGAGCATACGACCTTCTTTCCCCTCACCCATGCGATGTTCATCGGTCTCCATAGAGCGCGTGCTCGCGTTCCAGGTGCGAGACTCCGTTAAAACGAATCGTGCGCTCGCTCATGCCCGCTCACATTCTCGACGGCCGTGCCCTTGCATCCGAGATGCGCGCCGATCTAACGGCGCGCGCCGCAGCGTTGCGCGCCAAAGGGATCGAACCGCGCCTCACCATCGTCTTCGTCGGCGAGAACGAGTCGAGCGTGGCATACGTCCGCAACCTCGTTCGCAGCGGCGAACGATGCGGCGTCGACGTCTGCGTGGAGCGGCTTCCGGAAAGCAGCGATACGGCGCAGGTCCGTGAGAGCCTCGAACGCCTCGGCCCCGATCCACGCGTCCACGGCGTGATGCTGCAGCAACCGCTGCCGACATCGCTCTCGATCCGGCAGATCGCCGACGCAATTCCACCGGAGAAGGATGTCGACGGCGCCCACCCCACCAACCAGGGGCATCTTGCCTTTGGAAGCGGCACGCGCTTCGTCCCGGCGACTCCCGCCGCAGTGATGCGCTTGCTCGAACGTAGCCCCCATTGGCCGCCGCTCGGGCGACGGACCGTCGTTATCGGGCGCTCGATCGTCGTTGGGCTCCCCGTCGCACTCCTGCTGCTCGCCGCCGACGCGACGGTCACCCTCTTGCACAAGGAATCGGCGAGTCTGCAGCCATTTCTCTCGCTCGCCGAGATCGTCGTGGTTGCAACCGGAGTGCCGGGGCTCATCGGTGGAGCCGATATTGCGCCGGGCGCAACGGTCATCGATGTCGGCACGACCGTCGTCGACGGCGTCCTGCGCGGCGATGTCGACTTCGAGAGCACACGTCAGGTCGCGGGGGCGATCACGCCGGTTCCCGGAGGCGTCGGCCCGGTCACCAATATGACGCTCTTGCACAACGTCATCGAAGCCGCAGAATCGGCCGCTAGTTCAAACTGAAGTAGGTTCCTAATAACGGGTCGGGAGCGGTGCGATGCAAGATATCTTCACCGCGCGCGCGGCGCAGTTCGATCTCGGCACGACGTCGCTCTACGACGCGGCGGAGTTGCGGCAATAATCGTTCGAGAACGTCGATCTCGGCGCGCAGGCGGATCTCCGTTTCAGTCAGTTCGAGCAAGCGTTGCTTGATACTCTCGGATACCCGCAATGCGTCGGCGACGAAAAACGAGAGCGCCCCCGGATCTTCGGGAGGATCGACTCCCAACTCGTTACCGGAGTACTCGACGATGAGCGCGAGATATTCTTCGAAGGCCACGTGCAAGCGATCGGCGAGGGCATCGAGACCCCGCGAAGGCGGCGCTTCCTCGAATATCTCGGCGCGAACGACGATATATGGCTCGCGTTCGAGCACCTCGAGAATGCGAAATCGCTCGGTGCCGATCGTTTGAATGAAATAACGATTGAGCGGTAATTCATGTGCGGTCGCGATCTCGGCGATCGTGCCGACGTCGTACGGCGTTACGTCGGGATCGCCGGCCTCCGCCCCATGCGCGATCGCTGCGACGCCGAATCCCTCGCCGGTCGCGAGGCACTCGGCGATCATCTGCCGGTACCGCGGTTCGAAAATATGAAGGTTGAGCGCTGCCCCCGGAAAGAGCACCGCATGAAGCGGAAAGAGGCGCAGCCTCGCAATCATGGGCTGAGAGGCGTTCGCCCCCGATGGCGTGCGGCCTCCTGCCCGAGCCGGGCAAGCGGGCCGAATCGGCGCACAGCGCGAAGCGTTGCGAGGTGGCTGATGCGATAACCTACCTCGAGAACGTGCACCCTCCGATCCACGCGCTCTTGCTCGAACTCGAGCAGCACGCGCGCAAGGATGGCGTCCCGCTGGTCTCCCGCGACACGGGGCGGTTACTCTCGACCCTCGTCCATGCGATGCAGGCGAATCGTATTTTGGAGATCGGAACCGGGTACGGCTACGCAACCTTATGGATGGCCTTCGCCCAGCCGCCGATGGGAAAGATTTGGACGCTCGATACCGATGTCGAACGAACCGAGGTCGCCCTCTCGTATTTTCAACGCTCGGGGGAGGGCGATTACATCACCCTCTTCAACCAAAGCGCGCTCGAGCTGCTGCCGAATTTCGGGCATCGGAACCTCGATATCGTTTTTCTCGACGCTCGTAAACCGGAGTATATCGATTATCTCGATTTGGTCGTACCGATGTTAAAACGCTCGGGACTTATCGTGGTAGACGATTGCTTGCTCGGCAATGTCGCCGAACCTCCCGCAAAAGGCGACAGCGAGGACGAGCGCGCGATTCGCGCCTTTAACGAGCGTTTTCTGAGCCACCCCGATCTCGACGCGACGATTCTCGCGCTCGGAAACGGCATCGGCATCGGAGCCCGCATTCGGTGAACGACCGCGAGCTCGAGCTCGCGCATGCAACGCGTTCGGCGCTGCGGTGCGTACCGACCGGAGTCGCCGTCGTCACCGCCGTCCGCGATGGCGAAGCGCGCGGCATAACGATCAGCGCGTTCACCAGCGTCTCGCTGGAGCCGCCAACGTTGCTCGTCTGCGTGAACCGCCAAGCGCGTAGTTATCTCTACATCGCACATTCACGGCGCTTCGCGCTGAACGTCCTTGCCGCCGAGCAGCGCGAGATCGCGGAGCGCTTTTCGGGCAAACGGCGGGAGCTGCAATTCGAGGGCCTCGCCACCGAGCGCGGAATCGAAGGGATCCCCCTCATCACCGGTGCGATCGCCCACTTCGAATGCGCCGTCTCTCAAGAGCACGCGATTGGATCGCACTCGATCTTCATCGCCGAGGTCGAGCGAGCCGCACATCGTATCGGCGATCCGCTCGGCTATTTCGACGGTGCGTTTCGCTCCTTCTCGCTGGAGCGCGTCTCGTGATCGTCGAGAGTTTTCCGGTTGGAGCGCTATCCTGCAACGCCACGATCCTCGGCGACGAGAGGACGGGGGAAGCGATCGTTATCGACGGCGGCGACGGGCGTGAAGAGGTTCTGCAACGCCTCGCCGCTCGGGGCTTGCGCGCTCGCTATCTCGTGCATACGCATGCGCACTTCGATCATATCGCCGACGTCGGTGGATTGCGCGAACGCACCGGGGCGCTCGCCCTCTTGCACCCGGCGGATCTGCCGATCTACCACGCGCAACCCGCGTTGGTTCGCGCCTTCGGGTTCTCGATGCCGGAGCCCGTTCAACTCGATGGCGATATCCTCGACGGCGACCGTCTCGTCGTCGGCTCGTTTGCGCTCGAAGTCCTTCACACGCCGGGTCACACCCCGGGTAGCGTCAGTTTCTCGCTCACAAATGGAAGCGATACTACCATTTTTAGCGGCGATACGCTCTTCGCCGGGTCGATCGGACGCTGGGATTTGGGTGGTACCTCGATGGAGGACATCGTCGATTCGATCGAACGCAAGCTTCTCGTATTCGATGACGGCGCGCGTGTCGTTCCAGGGCACGGTGCATCGACCACGATCGGAGACGAGCGACGCACGAACCCCTATTTAGCGCAATCGTAGTCGCGCCGCTCCCCGAGTAAGCGACGCGCTAATGCAGGCGGATGAGAACTTTCTCATCGGAGATCGGCGCGGCTGTCGGAGCGGCGGCCACAACGTCGCGAGGCGCGCGCGGCTGCGCGGGCATCGCGGCGTAGTCGGGAATCGCCCCAGCGGCGACCTTCGCACGATAATCGGCGATCGCAACGTGTAACGCTTCGATCGCTCGCTGCGGATAATCTTTTTTCTTCTCCGGATACCCGTCGAGCGCCGCCTCGATCTCCTCGGTGGTCAATGCTGCGGCTTCCTCGATCGTACGCCCGCGCACGAGATCGACGACCAAGCTGCAGGTCGCGGTACCGAATCCACACCCGGTCGTAAAATAGGTAATATCCTCGATCTTCGCACCGGGCGCGACCTTGAGGAAGAAATTATACATATCGCCGCAAGAGTCGCTGAAATACTCACCACTCGCGGTCGCGTCATCCATCGTACGGAACCCGCGCCGTTCTTCAACCAGCCGTTGAAATTTTGGAAAATCCATTTCGATCTCTTCGCTTTCTCTTATGGGGCGGCGACGGCCGAGGCCGTACGAACTTCGAACCGGCACTCGCGTCCACCGGTTGCGATCGATTCCGTTTGGGCGTGCTCGCCGATCGTTTCATCGATGACGCGATGGATCACACTGCAGACCTCGGGGTTCTCTTTTGCGACTTCCGAGTACGGACAATGATGCTCGCGCAATTCGACGCCGCCCTCGATGAGGTTGACGGTCGCCGATACTCCCTGCTCGCGCAAAACGTCCCCGAGCTGCGCGGCGCGCTCGTGCGTATCGTCGCCGGTAATGCGCTCCCGCACCTTTGCAAGCGTCCGCTCCGCAATGCCGTCGAAAAGGCGCTCGACCGCCGCGGCGCCATGCTGTTCGCGCAACTCCCGAAGAACGGCGGAGAGCATGCGGTCGTAGGCCTGCGGAAAATAGCGATCGGCGAGCGGGGTGAGAGAGAACTCCAGCGTCGGCTTGGTGGGGCCGCGGCGCACGGAGCGCTCGACGACGAGGCCGTCCCGTTCGAGAACGATGAGCTGCTGGCGAACCGCGTTCGGCGAGAGATTGAACGACGCAGCGAGATCCGCCGCCGAGGCGCTCCCGCGCTGGCGCAGCTCTTCAACGATCCGACCTCGGGTGCTCTGGAAGAAACGATCTGCGTGCATCTAGAGCGGATTCTAGCATGTGCGACCTAGATAGTAAAGTTTTTCCTTGACTTTCTAGGAAAGCGCGGCTACGATATTCGGAGAGCAAGCACATATCTATCGAGATCGGGAGCAGGTTGGCAGTGAGCGAAACTATGGGTTTACGCGTCGCAGGGTTGCGCGCGACCGTTGAAAACACCGAGATTCTCCGGGGTATCGACCTCGTCGTCGAGCCCGGAAAGATCCATGCCCTCATGGGGCCGAATGGCAGCGGCAAATCGACGCTCGCCCTCTCGTTGGCCGGGCACCCACATTACCAGGTCACCGCCGGGAGCGCGATGCTCGACGGCGCCTCCCTGCTCGATCTCACCCCTGAAAAGCGGGCCCGTGCGGGGCTCTTTCTCTCATTTCAGTACCCGGCAGCGATCCCCGGGGTGAAGGTCGCAAACTTCCTTCACGCCGCACGCCAAGCGGTTCGTCCGGGCTCGCTCGCTCCGGCGGCCTTCCGCGCGATGCTCGTCGAAAAGATGGAGATCTTGGGCATGGACCCCTCGTTCATGGGCCGCTATCTCAACGACGGTTTCTCCGGCGGTGAAAAGAAACGACTCGAAATGCTCCAGATGGCGATGCTCGCGCCCAAATATGCAATCCTCGACGAAACCGACTCGGGGCTCGATGTCGACGCGCTTCGCGCCGTCGGCGACTCCATCGGCGCGCTGCGCGCGAGCGAGGAGGGGCGCCAAGCGGGCATGCTGATCATCACTCACTATCCCCGCATTCTCAAATACGTAACCCCCGATGTCGTCCACGTGATGATGGACGGACGTATCGTGCTCACCGGCGCTCACGATCTCGCCGAGCGCATCGAACGCGAAGGATACGACGGGATTCGCGATGAGGTCGGTGCGCGTGCCTGAAGGCGTTCTCGCTCCGCCGACCCGCGATCGCCTGCATAGTGCCGCCAACGCGGGAGACGCACGCATCCTTTCGCACGCTATGCGCTCGCGAGCGGTCGATCTCTATCTCACCAACGGCTCCGGGCGCACGCGCCCCAACCGTCGCTGGAAGATCGACCTCGATGCACTGGCGTTCGATCCAATCCCCGGGATCGATGCGGAGCATGAGGTGAGCTTCACCGGATCGCTCGGTCGCGCGATCGCCCTTCCGCTCGCGACGGCCGCACGCGAACATGCCGAGACGCTCGCACGCATCACTCGGCTCGTCGATATCGAGCGCTGGAAATTCGGCGCGCTCGCGATGGGCCTGAGCTCCTTTGGAGCACTCGTTCACGTTCCTGCAGAGTACGATGTCGCCGAACCGATCGTCATCACCTATCGCATCGGTGCCTCGTCGGCCTTTCCGCGCACGCTCGTGCTTTTGGAGGCCGGGGCCCGCGCGACCGTCATCGTGGAATTCCAAAACGCCGCCGGTTCCTTCGTCGTTGGTACCAGCGAACTGATCGTCGAAGAGCGCGCCCACCTGCACTTCGCAACCGCGCAGCAGGTCGGTAGCGATAGCATCGCCTTGGAGAGCGGCGTCTCGCGCGTCGGCCGCGACGGATCGATCGTTCTCGCCAGCGCCGATTTTGGTGCCGGGCTCATTCTCCGCGATCGCGAAACCTCGCTCGATGCACCCGGGGCCCGCTTGGAGCAGAGCGCACTCTTCTTGCCGACCGGCGCCGGGCACCTCGACGTTGCCGCCACGGTCCGCCACGTTTCCGGCCACACCGCGTCGCAGACCGTGGTGAAGGCCGCCGCCGGCGACAATGCAATCGCGCGCTTTCTCGGCAACATCGTCATTCTTCCACACGCGGCCGGCAGCGATGCATCGCTCCGCGACGACGCGCTCATTCTCTCGCCGCACGCACACATCGATTCGGTCCCCGCACTCGAGATCGCGTGCAACGACGTTAAAGCCTATCACGGCGCGACGATCGGCGCGATAGACGACGAGCAGATCTTCTATCTTCGCTCGCGCGGCCTCGACGAAAGCGAAGCGCGCCGAACGATTGCTCTCGGATTCTTCGAGCCGACCGTCGATGCATTCCCCACCGCCGCGCTGCGCGAGTCGTTGACGCAGCGAATCGTCGAAACGCTACGATGAACCGCGGGGCGAGCGCGACCATCGCGACCGAACGTGACGTTCGAGCGGATTTTCCGATTTTGAGGGAGCGCACCTCACGTGGAAAGCCCTTGATCTATCTCGATTCGGCGGCGACCTCTCAGAAACCACAGGTCGTC
>JABEUX010000153.1 GCA_013044185.1 Vulcanimicrobiota bacterium
GCCGGATGCAGACCCGGACGACCCTGACCTCTAGCGGCAGGGCAAGAGCGTTCGTGCGAAAACGCACGTACAAGTGCCCACAAGGGCAACCCAAAGAGTCTAGCACCCTCCCGGGGCATCGGCAAGCGACCTGCGCCTCTCATGGAGGCATTTTCTCGCCCTACTGTGCCAACAGGGTGGCAGAGCTGGAGAGCGGCGGGCGGCGGGCGTGCCAGGGCTGCGCCCGTTCGAGCTGCCCGGCGAGGGCGAAGAGGGTCGCCTCGTCATTGCGGCGGGCGGCGAACTGCACGCCGACCGGCAGCCCCTCGGCGCTCCAGTGCAGCGGCACCGACATCGCGGGCTGCCCGGTGAGATTGAAGATGGGGGTCGAGGGCAGCCAATCGAACATGCGCCCGGCGATATCGCGCGCGGCTTTGCCGATAAGCGCCGGCGCGCGCAGATGCGTGAGCAGCCCAACCTGCATCACCTCGAAGCGCGTGAGCGCGAGTTCGCCGATGCGGACCGGCGGCGCGGCGAGCGTCGGCGTGAGCACGACGTCGTAGCGCTCGAGGAACGCATCGTAGGCGGCGGTCAATTTTTGCTGGTCGACGACGGCGGTGGTAAGTTCGTCGAGGGCGATCGTGCGCGCGATCGCGAGCATCGCCGCGGCGATCGGCTCGATATCGTCGCCGCGCAAACGGCGTTGCGGCGTCGGATTTCCGGCGCCGAGAATCCAGCCGGTATTGCTCGCGAAGAGCAGCAACAACGCGTACGACATCGCGGCGTAATCGATGCCCTGCGGTTCGTCGTCGACGACGCTGTGCCCGAGCGAGGCGCAGAGTTGCGCGGCGGTCTCGAGCGCTTCGAGCGACTCTGCGGAGTAGCCGTGCCCGAGGAGCGGGCCGCGAATGACCGCGATGCGCAACGGGTTCGGATCGCGCGCGACTTCGGGGAGAAAGCGCGCGCCGTCATCGGAGCGCAGCGCATCGAGCATCGCGGCGCTGTCGCGCACGCTGCGCGAAATGGCGTGGTCGATATTTGCGTGCCCGATAACGCCGCCGACACCGGGCGTGCGCCCGCGGCTCGGTTTGAGCCCGAAGAGCCCGGTGCAGCTCGCGGGAATGCGAATCGAGCCGCCCATATCGTTGCCGTGCGCGATCGGTACGACGCCTGCGGCGCAGAGCGCGGCGCTGCCGCCGCTCGAACCGCCGGGCGTGCGCGTGAGGTCCCACGGATTGCGCGTCGCACCGAAGAGCACGGTTTCCGTAAACGGCGAGAGCCCGAATTCCGGAGTCGTCGTCTTTGCGAAGAGGACCGCTCCGGTGCGTTTCGCCCGCCGAAAAAACTCATGATCTTCGGTGGGCACGTAGCGCGCGAAATAGCGGCTCCCCATCGTCATCGGCAACCCGGCGAGCTGCGGGCCGAGATCCTTGGCGACGAATGGAACCCCGGCGAAGGAGCCGTCGCGCCCGCTCCGTTCGGCGTCGACGCGCGCGTCTTCGTAGCGGCGTGCGGCGATGGCGTTGAGATGCGGATTCACGCGCTCGGCGCGCGCGATCGCTTCGTCGAGCAGTTCGCGCGGCGCAATCTCGCCGGCGCGGACCGCGCGCGCCATCTCCAGGGCGTCGGCGCGATCGTAGAACTCCGAGATGCTCATAGGCGGCACTTGCGGTGGGCGGCGGCGGTTCCCTTTTGCAGCGCCGCATAGGAGCGGGCCTTTCGTGCCATAACGTCACGCGGTATGCGTTTCGAACGTGCGCCGACCATCGAGACCCCGCGCCTGCGCCTGCGCGCCCACCGGCCCGACGATTTCGAGGCGTGCGCGGCGATGTGGGCGGACCCTGCGGTGACGGCGTATATCGGAGCGCCCTCGACGCGCCTGCAAACGTGGGCACGCATGCGCGGCTACGTCGGGCTCTGGGAGTTTTTGGGCTTCGGGTACTGGGCGATCGAAGAAACGTCGACCGGACGGTTCATCGGCGAACTCGGCTTCGCCGATTTCAAACGCGAGATCGCCGCAACGATGCAGGGGATCCCCGAGTTGGGTTGGGCGCTCGCCGACGATGCACGCGGCAAGGGTTTGGCGACCGAAGCGGTGCGCGCAGCCACGGCGTGGGGCGACGGGCACCTTCGCTCGGAGCGCACGGTCTGCCTCATCGATGCGCGCAACGCCGCGTCGATTCGCGTCGCCGAAAAGTGCGGCTTTCTCCGCTTTGATGCCGCGGCAACGGGAACGACCGAGCTCCTTTTTTTCGAACGCTATCGCCCGCTCACCCAACCGTAACCAGGAGATCCTCTTGAAACAAAATGTGCTCCCGCGCCGTAGATCGAGAAACGCTACGCTAGGAGGACTACTGTGACGCTACCCGCTGCGCTCTTCGCTATTACGATCTTCGGCATGCATTTCGGCGGATCGCCGATGGTGAAATCGACCGAACACTTCTCGATTCCGGTCGGCCAGCAACTTCCGCTCGACGTGCGTACCAATAGCGGCGATATTACCGTCGTCGGCGGCACGCAGCGCGAAATTGAGGTGACCGTTATTAAACGCGCGCCTTCGCAGGCACAACTCGCTCAAATGCACGTCGATCGACGGATCGGCGCGCGTGCGGTTCATCTCGCAACGATATTTCAGCCCAAATGTCAGTGGACGTGCGGCGATATCTCGTTTCGGATCACCCTTCCGGCGAACACCGCACTCGCGCTGCACACATCCTCGGGCGACGTGCAGGTTCGAGGCATGGCGGCGAGCGTCAGTGCCTCCACCGCGAGCGGAGACATTCAAATCGACGGCGCCGCCGCCTCGCGCAACGACACCGTCTCGATAGCCGACTCATCGGGCGATATCTCGTTGCAAAATGTCGAAGGCACGGTCGTCGCCGTCACGTCGAGCGGAGATGTGAGCATGCGCGATGCCTCGACGAGTGCGCTGACGAAGGCGAACCTCTCGAGCAGCAGCGGCGACGTCTCGCTCTTCCTGCCGCGAAACCCATCGCTGCTCCTGAAGGCGAGAACGTCCTCGGGATCCATCCGCACGAATCTCGGAATTCACGCGCGAGTAAGGTACACATCGCGGAGGCTCTCGGCTCGGCTCGGTACCGGGAGGAGCACGGTGAAGCTCTTCACCGCAAGCGGCGACATTACGATCGACGGAGCGCGGTAGATGGTGGCGTTAACGCTCTCTCCGTGGCACGGCAAAAACCTCCCGACGGTGAGCGGCGAAGCCTATCGCTACGAGCTGCGCGTTGCCGGGCGTGCAAACGAGCGCCTAACGCTATCGGCGCAGGGCCTTCCGAACGGCTGGATCGCCGCGTTCTGCACCGAGAGAGTCTGCATGCCGATGCAGGCCCGCCTCACGCTGCCGGCCGACGGGCGCGAACGCCTGGAGTTCGGTTTGATTCAGGAGAACGCACGGCCCGTGCGCACGATGCGCATTACGATACAGGGGAGCGACGGAAGCACGACGCGGATCGTCATCCGCCCCCAGCAAACGCCGCACCCATAACGCCCGGGAACCCGTCGCCCTCCGGCGAATATCGGCGCATGAAATTGCGTTCTGTAGCGATCGCATCGCTCACCGTTTTGCTTCTCGCAGCGATGCCGCGAGCTCCCTTTCACCTCGGCGCGCTGCAGATTGGGAAGCCCGCAATCGGGCTTCCGGCCTCCGCGGGGCGGCCACTCGTCGTCGTCGCGTTCGCTTCGTGGTGTATCGGTTGCGTGGAAGAGCTGCCGCAAGTTGTCGCCGACTACAAACGCTTCAAAGGCCGCGTCGATTTTCTCGGCGTCGATTACTTAGATAATCCGATCGCTGGGCAAGCGCTCGTTAAAAAATTCGGCATTCCCTTTCCTGTGGTGAGCGACCGCCAGTGGAACAACGCGCCCGCACCGGTCCATGCAAACGCGGCCGATTCGAACCTGACGATCCACCTCTCCGGTATCACGCCCGGGACGCTCTCCGCGAAGATCGCAGCGATGGGCGATAAAATCCCAGCGCCAGCCCGATCGATTCTTTTGGACGTGGTAAACCATTGCAAAGGGCACACGGATGCCCAATGCCTCGCCTACGCTTCGGCACATAACGTCGTGCTGTCGCCGGGAACCGCGGTTGCGCCGCACGCAACTGCTTCGCCGCACGCAACCTCCGCGCCGAACGCGCCTCCAAACAGCAGTTCCGCGGCGCCGCTCGAGCTGCCGCATACGTTTGTGATCGACGGGCACGGAATCGTCCGCGCCGACATCACGGGGTATTACAGTTCGAAGAATCCGATTGCAGAACAACTTCGCAAGCTCGGTATTACGGCGCCCGCGATCAGGTAACTCCGAGGACGTAGCAGCGAAAACGTCGCCAGGAACGTAGGAGCTACCCGCTCCGCTCGCCGCTCCAGCCGCCCGCTGAGCTCGAGCCGGGAATGCTCCAACTCCCTTCGAACGATTTGCCGTCATCGGAAAAAATGAACCGGAGCTTGCCGGTTCCGTCGCTCTCTTTCCAGGTGCCGCGCAGCACGTTGCCTTCAAGCGCGCCCGCCAGCGAAGCGGTCCCAGCGTAGTACGAACCGGTAATGGTATCGCCCGATTGCGTGAGCGTGAGTTTAAAGCGCCCGACGGAATCTCCGCACGATCCTTCACCGCTCGCGGTGCACTCCCAGTCTCCACCGAGGCCGGAGGAGGCGAGCGCCGAGACCGATTTTGCCGAGGCTGCGAGAGCGCCCGCCGCCGATGTCGTGACGAAAGCAAAGCGGTTCATAGCGGAGCCCTTCGCTACCGGTTCTCGCGTGCCTCGCACCGGCTGCGGCCAGCCGCAAGATGCCCGCAATTTCCTACGCAGGGCGACTATGGTCGAAGAGCGCCTTGGCCATCGCGCTGCGTCCGTTGATAAGCGAACGATATGCGCGGAACCAGGCCGGCTTCGCGCTTGAACGCCCCATTGCCCGTGCCGGAAAAGGACTCAGTAAGAGATCGACCACATCGAGACCAAGGTTCTTGAACCAGCTCTGCGATAAGCGTTGTCAGGCAGGAACGTACGAAAGCTTGACCGCGTCCTCGCCGACACGATTGGTGCCGACGAGTCGGAGTGGGGGCGGGCACGGGCGAAGTACGGTTTGCCGCGACCAAGAACAAACGGACGAAAGTAGAGATGATACTCGTCGATAAGACCGAGGTCTGTGAGACTCGCGGCTAGATCGGGCCCGGCAATATCGATCACGCCGTCGACCTCCGTCTTCAGCCGACGCACGAAACCGCCGAGATCGTCGCCGACAAGCGAAGCGTTGGCGCCGACCGACCGCAGCGTGCGGGATGCAACCCATTTCGGTTGCCCCCGCCACGCCTTTGCGAACTCGTGCTCGGCCGCGTCCCACTCCGGACGATCCTCGTCCCAATAGCGCATTACCTCGTACATGCGACGGCCGTACAGCATGCCCGTAAGTTCGCGAACGTGATCGATCCAATAACGAAAGAGTGCAATGCCCGGTGGCGCGTGAAGCGGCGGCTCGAGCTCGCCATCAACGCCGGCAACGTAGCCGTCGAGGGACTGCATCATTCCAAAGACGATCTTTCCCATGTTCTCGCACCTCCGACGCATTAGGTCCAAGTGTTCGAAGCTATTTCATCCGCTATGCCTTCGTTGAACGCCCTTTTCAAGGAGCTGTCCGCGGACGCTTTCTCTCAGCGGGAGTGGTTGGAATCGGAATCGCAAGAGAATTTTGAGCCTATTCGCCGGTGGGGTGAGCCCCACGGTTGGGAAGCGGGATCGGAAAGTTTGCGAGCCCATCCGGGAGATTGGCAACAAGACGCTCGAGGGACGTCCGCAACAACGCAATGTCCGTACCATAGCGTCCGTTCCAATCGCGCTCGAGTTCGGCCGCAACGGCGGACCATCTCGGCAGCAAAGCAGAACCCCGCGTCGTCAGTCGAATACGCTCTGCGTCGCCGTGCAACGTTTTCTCAACCCATCCGTGGCGCTCCATACACGCGACCATGCTTTTCATCGCCGCATTCGACAGCCCTGACCGCGAGAGTAGTTCCGTCATCGTCACGCCATCGCCGTCGACGAATTGCAACACGTTCGACCACATCGCAAGCGACGGGGCTTGCGGCGGCATCTTGCTTTCGAATTCGACGGCAAATGCGACGAGCGCGCGAGACAACAGGACCGATAACGGTAATTCCATTCGGCGTACCTTAGGTGCGGGGCCGTCAGCGCCTTCCGGCCGTCGTTAAGCGGAGTTCCCGCCCAGGCATGGTGCAGATGTCACAGGAGCATCGAGCGATTTAGCCTCGGAATCGGTAGGCGGCGAGAGCCAACGACAAAAACGCGGCCATCGGCAATACCTATCCGAGCACGTAGCTACCGACGAAACGGTTATACAAGTTCGCGCACGAGCAGTTGCCCGGTGCCGTGCTGCATCGTGATTTCGACATCGACATTGAGTTTTTTAAGGACATCGAGCAATCGTTCCACCGAAAAGGTCCGCCCCTGACCGCGAGAAATTCGGGAAACGTCGGGCTGCGTCAGGCCTATGAACTCCGCAGCCACGGTTTGATTCAGCTTGCGAGTTTTGATTTCGCGGTTGATCGCGCGCATGAGGGCCGCCTTGAGCCGGCGCTCTTCGGGGTTTCCCAAATCAAGGTCGGCGAAAACGTTTCCGCTTCCGACTTCGAACTCAACTTCGCGTTCGTTACTTTTGCTTTGCATGATGTTCCCTCGCCCATTTCAGGCGTTGTTCGACCCGGTCGAGATCGGTCTTCGGAGTAGAGTCCCCTTTTTTCGATTTTTTCTTGAATGCGTCGAGGACGTAGACCACGTCGCCAATTTTCGTGGTGTATACCGTGCGATAGGTTGCGCCATCTTCGTCGTCGCTCTTGATTTCAAAGACACCGCTGAGGTTGCCGTGGAGCGGATCCGCGTTGTCCGGAGTTTCTCCGCGCTGCACCTGCTCCAGCGCGTAGCCGACCTCGTCCTGAACGTCCTCTGGCATCTCCTTGAGGTCGCGCTTCGCCGAGGCGACCCAGACGATGGGTTTAACCCTGCGTGCCTCAGGCACAATATAGCACTTTTAGCATAATCTGTCACTCCATAGCGGGATTCAAGGATGCCATCGCGTCCTTCATCACTTATCCCAATCGTCGGGCTACAGCGACATCCGTAAATCCGGGACGTAGCAGTCGAACGATGGCTGCCGTGGCCCAGAACATAATGTTGACATTATTTTAGCCACTTGTGCCATTTTCTGCTAGAATAACAGCATGGCTAAGCGTATAGCCCCTCTGCTGCCACCGCTGGAGCGCCGTCTCGCCCGCCTCGGCGAACGCATCCGCACGGCTCGGCTCCGCCGGCGGCTCTCGGCGAAACTCACTGCGGAGCGGACAGGCATGTCGCTGATGACCCTGCGCAGCGTCGAGCGTGGCGGCATGGGGGTGACAATCGGCGCTTACGTCGCCGCTCTGCACGTTC
This sequence comes from Vulcanimicrobiota bacterium, assembly GCA_013044185.1. GTDB lineage: Bacteria > Vulcanimicrobiota > Vulcanimicrobiia > Vulcanimicrobiales > Vulcanimicrobiaceae > JABEUX01. The sequence goes on from JABEUX010000153.1 coordinate 7,433, forward strand.
TCGGACTCGACGGCGACCTCGATGCCGTCGCACAGGCCGATCCGCTCGGTCGCGATCTCCAGGATGCCGCCCTACCCAACGCACCGCACAAGAAACGCGCGGCGAAATGAACGGCGAGATCGAAGTCTACAGCGCTTGGGACGCCGCCGAGCCGCCGAAGCGGCTGGGAATGCTGCGCGTACGCCCGGGGCGAACGGGCGAAATCTTCGATTTCACGTTCGATAGCGACGTGCTCGCCGATTCGCCCCCGCTGAAATTCCGGATCGATCCCGACCTGGGATATTTTACCGGAGCGCAATTCCCCAAAGATGGGCGATCGCTTTTCGGCTTCTTGAAAGACTCCAGCCCCGATCGTTGGGGAGAGATGTTGATTCGGCGTCGCTTCGAACGCAACAAACGCCTCGGCACGATCCCGCAAAACGCGCGCCTCCAGGAATCCGATTTCTTGCTTGGCGTCCACGACGCGTTTCGTTCCGGAGCGCTGCGCTATAAGCGCGCGCCGGAGGGTGCCTTTCTCGACGACAGCGATCGAACCGCCGCGCCTCCGTTCGTTCGGCTGCGCGAACTTGAGGCGGCGAGCCGCGCGATCGAAGCCTCCACGGATAGCGACGACCCTGCGAACGACCAATGGCTTCGTTTGCTCCTCGCCCCGGGTGCCTCGCTTGGCGGAGCGCGCCCGAAGGCAACCGTCGTCGATACCGAGGGGCACCTTTGGATCGCCAAGTTTCCGAGCGTTCGAGACCGATACGACGTGGGCGCATGGGAGCTCGTCGTTCACCGATTAGCGGAGCGTAGCGGCCTTCGTGTCCCCCCCGCCGAAGCACGCATATTCGGCGGCGACGAACACACCTTCATGACGCAACGATTCGATCGCGCTGCATCGGGAGCGCGCATTCATTTTGCGTCGGCGATGACGCTCACCGGGCACACCGACGGCGACGACGCAACCTCGGGTGCAAGTTATCTCGAAATCGCCGAAATCATCATGTCGCAGGGGGCCGCGCCCCGCGAAGACCTTCTCGAACTTTGGTCGAGGATTCTCTTCAACGTCATGGTTTCGAACACGGACGACCACCTTCGTAATCACGGGTTTTTACTAACACCGGATGCAGGCTGGCGCCTCTCGCCGGCCTTCGACATGAACCCGGTTCCCGGCTCTACCGGGCTCTGCCTCAATATTAGCGAAAGCGATAATGCGCTCGATCTCGACCTCGTGCGCTCCGTCGCACCATATTTTCGGATCAGCGACACGCAGGCAACGGCGACCATCGATCGCATCGCGAAGCAGGTGCACGACTGGCGCGACATCGCGGATTCGGTTGGGCTTTCACGGAGCGAGCAAGAGGACATGGCGACGGCATTCCACGTCGCGTGAGGTGCGAACTTCAGTTAGGCCTCCCGTTGAAGTGAGCGAGGAGTGCCTCGGCCATCGCGCCGCGCGCTGCTAGGCGAGAGATATCCACGGAACCGGGCCAGCTTCAGTTCTAGCTCGCCGTCGACGTCGGCAACGTAGCCACTGCATCGTTCCGAAGACGACCTTTCCCATGTTCTCCAGAGGTGACAGCGGCGATCTGAGCCCTCCGCGCACTCATTACTTAACGAAACTGGTCTCTTTATTGGCTCCCGTCGGAGGCAAACGTCGCTCTCGCCGTGTTGCAGTTCGAATTGCTCGTAGGTTTTTGCGGCCAACTATTCACGGATAGATAATCCGCTAGTAAAGCAGCCGACAGCCATTAATCCGACACTCAGTAGGTGTTCCTGCACGTTAATGATCTCTCGCGACGTGAGCGAAATAGGATCGTCACTTTGAAGTGTGAACTGGTTAATCCCAGCGACGGCGCGTTCGTCCTTCGTGGCCCGTTCGGTAAACTGCAGAAATGCGCCTGACCCTTCCACCTGTGCCTGCTCGGTTTCATATCCGTAATTCAGATAGACGAATGCAACGGTGGATTCAACCGATCGACGCAACACTCCGATCACCGACGATGGAGGGTTAGAACGTGGCTCAGGTCGGACGGCCAGGATTGTCGCCGCGCCGCAAGGCGGAACTCTGGAAACGATGGAAGGCGGGCGAGTCGGTAAGCGATATAGCGCGCGCCTTGGAGAAGAACGTTGGCTCGATATTCGGCGTCCTTCGCCTACGC
>JABEUX010000154.1 GCA_013044185.1 Vulcanimicrobiota bacterium
CCAACGTCTGGGGCGTCGCCGTGGACAGCTCGTACGTTGCGGTGGAAGATAGCACGGGCTTCATTTACATCTTCAACGCGCCGCTGGCCGCGAACGCCTCGCCGGTCGCGCAGTTCCAGGGTCCCGCGAACGGCGCCAACCTGCTCTTCGACTCGAACGGCAATCTCTACACCGGTACGCAGGGAGCGGGCGTTCTGGAGTACTCACCGCCGTTTAGCAACAGCAGCACGCCCTCGAAGACGATCACCGGAGACAGCAGTTCGTTCTCGCTGGCCATGGACATGATCTCGAATACCCTGTACGTGGGTAATCTTGGCATGAATCAGATCGACGTGTTCGCCTCGCCGTACACCGGAGCGCCGACCAGCGTAACGTCACCTGGCACCTACTCCCTGGCAACGCAAGGCGCGAGCCTGTACGGAGCGGACGCAATGAGCAATGCGATCGACGCGTACAACCTGCCGATGAACGGCAGCAGTACGCCGGCCTACATCATCACGGCGACCAACCCGCACGCGCTCGCCTTCGACAATTCGGACGGCACACTCTATGTCGGCGACCAGAACGGCTCGATCGACGCCTTCGCCCAACCGCTCGGCGCATCGAGCACGAAGGCCTTCTCGTTCACCAACGGCATCGTCGAACCGGTGGAGATAGCGATCGACAACTAAGCAAGCGTAACCGCGCGACGAACGGGTCGTGCGGCGGCGAAGGCAGGCCCCGGTTCCTCTGCATACCGGGGCTTGTTCCTTTGCGAGAACGAACTCTATGCGTCGGCATCCAGCGCATCGAACGCGTCGGAGAACGATTTCAAACTCATCGTCGCAGCCTCCGCGCAGAGCACGCGGAACTGCACCTCGCCCAACTGCCGGGATACCCCCTCCTGGATGTGGCTCAAGTAACCTTCATAGTGCGGCGTGACAAACAAGCGGTGCTTGCGGATGAGTTCTTGCGCTATGCCCAGCGCGAGGGCCGCTATTTTCGGGTATCCAAGGCCCGCCGCCGTTTCGAATGCGGCCTGGCAGGCGTTGCGCGTCTGAAGCGGGAGGGCGTTTTCGAGCATCAGATGCAGCGCACGGCGCACGAATGGAAGCGCCTCCCGGTATCTTCCGACCTCGGAGAGTTGATTCGACAATAGTGCAAGTGCGTCTGCAAGCCATCCCGAATCGTCGACCGTCTCGAAAACGGCGACGCTCGCACGCGCCGATTCCAACGCTTCATCGTCGCGCCCCAGACTGTTGAAGGTAAGCGACTTTGCGCGGTAGGCGTATCCCATACCGCGCGCAAAATGCAGCCGTTCGAAGGCATCGAGCGCCTGCTGCTGAAGTTCGAGCGCCCTCTCTAATGTACCTAATGACGTCAGTGCCGCGGCCAGGTTGAGTGTGGTTTGCGTCGCGCCAAGCTCATCTCCCATCGTGCTTTGCATAGAGATGAGTTGCTCGAAGAGCGGAAGCGTTTCCTCAAAACGTCCTTGGTTGAATATCACGACCGAGAGCGCAAAAAGAGCCTCTATTTCATCGATAGTGTTTTCTTGATGTCGAAATAGCTCGCGCGCCTCGCGAAGATCTGCCTCGGCACGATCGGGAGCGATTTTAGCTTTCGCAATTAACCCGGACGTCAATAGTATTGCCGCGCGCGTCTCTACACCGACGGCGTCCGGAGGTAGGGCGCCGATGCGCTCAACAACATCGGTAATGGCCGCCAAATTCCAGCGAAAGACGCAATAATGCACGACCGAACGCGCAAGCATGGCCGCTAATGCCGGATCGTTCTCACTTGCCCAACGGAGCGCTGAGTTAATATTCTCCGCATCGGCGTCCGCTCGTCGAAAATAGTCTATCTCTCGAGCGGATCGAAAATGGGGTTTGTATTCATTCATCAGCTGAACGTAGTACCGTGCGTGTCGCAAGCGCAGCTCGGGATTCCCGTCGATCCGTTCGGAGGCAAACACTCGGATCGCATCGAGCATGCGATAGCGCACGTCCTCAGCTTCGCGAATGGTTTGAAGCAACGATGCCTCGACGAGTTCGGCAATTGTTTCTTCGACGGGAACCGCGCAGACCGATTCTGCAGCGTTGAGCGAAAAAGAAGAGCTGAACGTCGACAAGGCGCAGAAGACCCGCCGTTGCTCCGGGGTGAGTACGACGTAGCTCGATGCAATCGCGTCTTCGAGTCTCTCCGGTATGCGCGAGGTGCCGAGTTGCCGAAGTAGTATGTGGAGCGGAACGACCTTGGTCCGCGCGGCGGCGAGTTCGATTGCGAGCGGAAGGGCGTCGAGTTTTCGTATCAGCTCGACGATAATAGTGGTATTTGGGGTCGTGCGAAAGGTGGGCGAAGCTGCGGCCGCCCGTTCGACGAAAAGACGATACGCCGAATACTGTAGGAGCAGATCGGACGCGCCCTCGACGCTCGCGGGGAGCTCTAATGGGTGCAACTCGATGGTGCATTCGTTTCGAATCCTCAGCCGCCGTCGTGTCGTTGCAATCACATGAGCTGACGTTTGCTCGCTGAGACGTTCGAGTACTTCTCCCGCGGCTTTCGACGCGTGTTCGCAACTGTCGAATATCAGTAATATATGTTTTGATTCGAGCTCGCTCGCGATCTGGGCGCTCGGATTGCCCGGACGCGCGAAGCCGATGGCGGCGGCGATGCGTCGCCAGAGATCCGCGGGCTCGTCACCGGGTTCAACCGAAATCAAGAAGGCGCCGGTGGTGTATCGGCCGAGGTGATGGGCGGCAAATCGGCGCGCGAGCCGCGTCTTTCCGATCCCACCGGTTCCAACGATCGAGACGACCTGCTGTGCCCGCACCGTGGCGCCGAGGCGTTCGAGATCGGTCTCGCGGCCTACGAACGACGTTTCTTCGGGTGGTAAATTGGTAGGCGATCGTCCCGTATCGCCCGCGTAGAGGAGTTCTTCGAAATAGGCGACGCTCTCCGGCTCCGGTTGCGTGCCAAGATCGGAGCTGAGCCGCGCGCAAAGTGCCCGGTATTCGTTGAGCGCTCCGATGCGGTCGCCGAGGGATTCGAGTGCACGCATGAGCGCGCGGACGGTAGGTTCACTGAGAGGGTTGTGCGCGAGTGCGCGTTTTGCTAGCCGTACAACATCGGTATGTCGTTCGCGTGCCAAGGCCTGACCGACGAGTGCATCGAGGCAATTTTCGTAGAGCGTTCGATATGCAATGCGATGCGGTTCGAGCGATTCATCATAAACGCTTTGGCAAAACTCTCCTCCGTAGGAATCTGCGGCACGCTCGTCGGGCTCCTCCGCGCTGCGCTCTAACTGGAAAACGTCGACATCCAATCTGCTTTCGGGGTTCCACCGTACGGTCTGTCGTGCGAGGAGGAGCGCATCGCTCCCTATCGCTTGGCGTAGCATATGGAGATGCCGCCGTAGATTTGCTCGGGCTTGGGCACACTCGTCGTCGGGCCAGAGCGTTTGGGCAAGCCATTCGCGCGAAATAGGGCGTCGATGACCGGCGACGAGCAAGCCTAATAGCGCGAGCGTCTTGGGGCGTGTCGAGATCACCCGGGAAGTTCCGTCCTGCTCCACGGTGGGATATCCTAACAGGTGAAGAGTCGTCGCCACGTCCGTCCTGCTAATAAGGGAAATCCGATCTGCCGCTCCAACACATCATCCAAAGACCGATATCAAGGTCCCGTACGATGAGGCGCTCGTTCTATTCATCGGCAACCGGCTAGTGAAGCATGCCGCAGACGGCGGTGTTCGTGGCGCGCCCATCTCGAAAATCGATGAGAATTGCTTTGCCGCCGGGGCCCGGGCGGAAACGACTCGTTAGTCCCTGTAATTTTCCGCTCGCGAACACAATGCTCCCATTTTGAAGGTAGCGGTAACGTCCGACGTACGTTGCGCCCTGCGTTGTATAGTGCGAACCATCTTTAAGAATCAATGTCACGCCATTGTAGAAGGCTTGAAAATTGAATCCGTAGTTGTAGCACGCGTACTTGCCGACCGGTGGGGGCGCGCTGGCCGCGCCCGCAGGTGCCGTAAGGATCGGTGCCATGAGGGCGATGAACACGACGATGAGAGTGCTTCGCGCGACGCTCCGAATCATTAGTTTCTCCGATCTGCGGTGCTTGGAAGCGTTTGGAGCGATTCTCTCTTGCGGCGCGATTATGCTTCAACATCGAGGGAAACATGCGCCGAGGTTTGGCGGATTTTCCTTTGAGGTGCGCCTCTTAGGAGCCCCCCCGAAGATGCTGTCGCTGATGACCTCCATTACTATGGGATTTTGCGTCGCGGCGACAGAAGACGGGAACTTCATGGAGTACGATGCGATCCTCTTCGATCTCTTCGGAACGCTCGTCGACGACGAGGGAAGAGCGATCGAGGGCGCAGCGGAATTGTTGGTGCGCCTTGGGGGCTATAAGCGCGCTCTGGTGACCTCGTGTGGCCGAGGCTTGGCCGTCGGCCTGCTCCGCCATGCTGGGCTTCCGGCGTTCGAAATACTCGTTACCGCCGATGACGTGGAGGCGAACAAACCGGCACCCGATGGCTATCTTGCCGCAGCAAAGCTCCTCGATATCGTTCCGGAGCGCTGTTTGGTGGTCGAGGATTCACAGCAAGGCATCGCCGCCGCCCGCGCTGCCGGGATGGATGTCGTTGCCGTGCTACGAGGGCGCGAGCGCGGCTTCGCGCTCGCGGCGACGCACGCGTTCAAATCGCTCGTGCATTTCGGCGATGCGTTACAGGTCGGCCCCGACAGTCGCGTGCGGCTGTAGGGGCCGGTCGGTTTCGACGCTACGGCGTCGCGTTCGGACGAGGAGCGAGCCGCGCTTTATGCTGCGCGCGAAGCTGGGCGAGGCGCTGCTGGACGGCGGTGCGTTGCTGCGGCGTGAGAACCGCCATGACGCGAGCGCGTAGCGCTTTCATTTGTTCGCGGGTCGGGCGTTGTCCCGGAGTCAGCGAACTGCGGAACTCTTTACGAATGCTGCGAATTTGCTGATGCTGCGCTGGAGTGAGGTGAGCGGCTCGCATCGCTCGAGCGATAGGCGGCCGATGGTGACCGTGGTGATAACCCGATGCGGTCTGTGCAGCGCTCGAGACGCCGATGCCGGCGAAGGCGATGCCTGCGATGATTGCGGCGCCGAGGGCGCCTTTGATGGTGAGGGATTTCATAGCATCATCCTACCTTCGGAAACTGAAGAGCAACCGAGGAAAGGATGAACGTTCGATGAGCGTTCGATGAAAAACGCGTTAACGGGGAGCGCGAATCGCGATGGCGAGCACCTCGGGTGAGGCGTGTGCTTCGAAGCGCTTGAAGTTCTCTTCAAAGAGCGCCGCAAGTTTGCTCGCCTGGAGATCGTAGCCAGCTTTATCGCTCCATGCGTTTCGCGGGTCGAGCACCTCGCTCGGAACCCCGGGCACCTCGTGCGGCACGTGGAGGCCGAAGAAGGG
>JABEUX010000155.1 GCA_013044185.1 Vulcanimicrobiota bacterium
AGATCGACGAGAATCTGCGAGCCGATCCCGTAATCGCGCTTGTCGACCGGAAGGCCGAGCGCGAGGTTCGCCTCGACGGTATCGGCACCGTTGTCCTGCAATTGGTATGCGCGCAATTTATTGGCGAGCCCGATACCGCGCCCTTCCTGGCGCAAGTACAGAAGTACTCCGCGCCCCGCGTCGGCGATCATGCGCATCGCCCCGTCGCGTTGTGCCGCGCAATCGCAGCGAATCGAATGCAGCGCGTCGCCGGTGAGGCATTCGCTATGCACGCGAACGAGAAGATCTTTGCCGTCGCCGATCTCTCCCATAACCAGGGCGACGTGCGTGTTTTCGTCCACGGAGGTCTCGTAGGCGATCCCGCTCCAGAGACCGTAGGTCGTCGGCAACGAAAATTCTGCGACGCGCGTGACGAGTTGTTCGGTTTTCATACGGTAAGCGATCAGCTCCCTGACGGTGACGAGTTTCATGCCGTGATGATCGGCAAAAGCTCGTAACCCATCGCGCCGCTCCATCGTTCCATCTTCGGCCATGATCTCGCAGATGACGCCCGCCGGGGCGAGCCCGGCGAGTCGCGCGAGATCGACCGAGGCCTCGGTCTGCCCGGCCCGTACCAGTACGCCGCCCTCGCGCGCGCGGAGCGGAAACATATGCCCGGGGCGTAGAAAGTCCGCGGGCGTCGCCTCAGGATCGAGTAACTTTACAATCGTCGCGGCGCGGTCGTGTGCGGAGATTCCCGTCGTCGTCACGCCGCGCGCCTCCACCGAGACGGTAAATGCGGTCTCGTGCACGGCGGTATTATCGCTCACCATCATGGGAATCTCGAGTTCGTCGAGCCGCGCGCCGGTCATCGCGATGCAGATCAATCCACCCGCCTCGCGACGCATGAAATTAATCGCTTCGGGGCTGACCTTCTCGGCGGCCATCACGAGATCGCCTTCGTTCTCCCGGTCCTCATCATCGAGGACGACGACCATTTTCCCGGCGCGGATCTCGGCGATCGCTTCTTCGATGGGATCGGTGACCGAGACGCGCTCCACCTTCGGAGCGGCGAGTTCGGGAAGCACCACGGAGAGCCGTTCGAAGGTTTGATAGGAGGGTTGGCGCCGACCGGCGCGCAGGAGCGAGATCGCCGATTCGGTGACGCCGGAGCGCGCGGCGAGCTCGGCGGCGGTCAAACGGCTCTTCTCGAGGGCGGCATTCAGCCGTTCGGCAAAGCTCGACATGAGCGAACGCTACGCCCAGTCTTTTCAGTTGTCAAGCGACTTTTGGGTGCTGCCGGCAAACGTGAGGATCGGCTTGATGCAGCGCGCGGCGCGGAGATCGGCGTAGGCGGCCGCTACCTGCTCGAAGGGGCGCAGCGTCGCGCCGAGCTTCTCGGCGCTGATGCTGCCGGAGGCGAGAAGCGCGAGCGCCTCCCGCGTATCGTCGGGACCGCAGGAGTAGCTCGCGATGAGGCGGCGATCTCCGAAGTAGAACGCCGCCGGGTCGAAGTCGAAGCTCGCACCGGGTTCGAGCGGTGTGAACATGACGACGCGGCCGCCCGGCGCGCAGGCATCGAACGCCGCACGGAGTGCCGCGCTGCTTCCCGGCCCGCAGATCACAAGATCGGCGCCGCTTCCGTCGCCCCAGGTAGCGAGCGCCGCCGCCAAACCGTCGGGCGCGAGAACGCGCGCCCCCAAGGCGAGTGCAACCTCGCGGCGTTGCGGTAGCGGGTCGCTGCCGAGCACCTCGGCACCGCGATGGCGTGCGAGCGCGACGTGCATCAGCCCCATCACGCCCAAACCGATGCAGAGCACGCGGTCGCGCGATTGCAGCTCGCCGCGACGGAGCGATTTTACGACGCAGGCCAACGGTTCGACCAACGACGCATCGACGTACGAGAGCCCATCGGGAAGCCGTAAGGTATCGCGCAGGTTCTCGCGTGGAACGCGAAAATATTCGGCGATCGCTCCGGGATCGATGCGCGTCGCTCGCCAGGTCGCACACTGCACGTAATCGCCGCGCGCGCAGGCCGCACAGGAAAAACAGGGTGCATGGTGGTGCACGAAGACGCGATCCCCCGCTGCGAAGGGACGCCCGTCGTCATCGCACGGCGCCTCCCCGGGCCCTACGGCGACGATCTCTCCGGCGGGCTCGTGCCCCAAAACCAAGGGCGCCTTCCGTTCGACGTACCACGCCATGATATCGCCGCTGCAGATGCCCGCTGCCTCCGTACGCACCAGCAACTCACCCTCGCCGAGCCGCGGAACGGCGACGCGTTCGATCGCGATATCCTCGACGCTGCGCAGCACCGCCACGCGCATCTCGTTCGGATAGATCGCCACCCTACGCCTCGATCGCGGCTTTGAGCCCGATCCCGGCGTCGAGCGCGGCGAACGCGTCGACGATTCGATCGAGGCGATAACGATGCGAGATCAGGCGCGTACAGTCGAACGCACGCTCGCGCAGCAACGCGAATGCACTTGCGACCGCACGTGGTGTAAAGTGGAACGGCGAGATCAGGCGCACCTCATCGTAATGCAGCCTCGCTGCGCGAAAAGCGACCCTTGCATCGGCGGGCAAGCCGCCGAAAAACGAGACCACCCCGCCGCGACGCACCAACGAAGGAGCGAGCTCCCACACCTCGGCGGTGCCGGTGCATTCGACCATCGCATCGGCGCCGCGCCCACCGGTGCGCTCTCGCAGCGCTTCGGCAACGTCGCGCGCACTCGCATCGATCGTCGCCAGCCCCAGCGAAGCGGCGAGCGCGAGGCGTTCGGGGCGACGACCGACGAGCACGCTCTCGTGCCCGTCGCGCGCGAAGAGCAACGTGTGGAGCATGCCGAAGCCACCATCGCCGAAGACGGCAACGTTACTGCGACGGCGCAGGGCGAGCAGATCGCGCGAATGCACGACGCACGAGAGCGGCTCGAGAAAGGCCGCTTCGGCAAACGTCATCTCCTCGGGTTTATGAAAGGCGTTTCGCGAAAGAATATGCGGCGGGACGACGATCGCATCGGCGTAGGCCCCGAGAATTTTGCGATCCATGACGCTCTCGCAGAGCTCCTCCTCTCCTGCCGCACACCAAAAACAGATGCCGCAGGGAGCCGAATGCACGCAGGCAATCGCTTCACCGACCCTCCATTCGCTCACACCCGCGCCGAGTGCGAGAATCTCACCGGAGAATTCGTGCCCGAACGGCGTTGGGAACGGCATCTGCGGATGCCCGCGACGGTAGGCCTTCAAGTCGGTTCCATCGGTTAACGCGACGCGCACGGCGACGACCGCTCCCCCCGGAGGCGGCTCGGGCATCGCGACCTCGCGCAGTTCGATGCTGCGCGGGGCCACCAGCATCGCGACGCGCATCGGTTACCGCTCCGGCGCGAGTGCGGCGAGTAGGGCGACGCGCAACTCCGGAGCGAGCGGTTTGCTCGTGCGCGTCACGCGATCCATACACGCACAGGTAAGGGTAAAACGCGCACCAGCCTCTCCGAGGCGCTCGTTCATAACGACGGTCTGCCACCGAAGGCTCGCGGTCCCGACGTGTTCGATCGAGGTCTGTAATTCGAGCCAATCGTCCATCAACGCGGGGCCGAAATACTCGGCGTCGGTCTTCACCCGCGGCAACCAAAAATCGTACTCTTCGAAGATTTTTTCGTATGCGAAACCAAGATCGCGAAAAAATTCCATCTCCGCACGCTCGATATAACGCCAATAGGCAGCAAAATACATGATGCCGGCGGCATCGATATCGGCCCACTGAACGCGTACGCGCGTGCGAAAGAGCCGCGCTTCGGGCGGACGCGTGTCGATAAAGCGGCTCATCCGCGCGCACCGAGCGCGGCGGCCACGTAGCGCGCGAGCGGGTCGATCTCCAGGTTCACGTCGCTGCCGACGGGGCGCGCACCGAGCGTCGTCCGCCCGATCGTTTCGGGGATGAGGGCGAGTTCGAACCAATCCGGGCCGGTCGCGGCAACGGTAAGGCTCACACCGTCGACCGCGACGTAGCCTTTCTCGACGATGCCGTCGGCGATACGTGCCGGGCGCTCGATGCGCATACGTTCTCCTTGCCCTTCGGGCGTGCGTGCGATAACGCGCGCTCGCGCATCCACGTGTGCGTAAACAAAATGACCGCCCATGCGGTCGCCGACGCGCAAACTATATTCCAGGTTCACGCGATCTCCTGGGGTACGAGCCCCCAGCGTACTGCGTTCGATCGTCTCCGGGATCACGTCGAAAGCGATGCGGTCGCCGAGAATTTCCGTCGCCGTGAGGCAGACGCCGTCGACGGCAATAGAGTCTTTTACCTCGGGATGCTCCCGTTCGATGCCTTCGCAAACGACGACGAGCCGCATACCGCCTCGTTCGTCGCGCTGCATCTCGGCGATCCGCCCGCTGTAGGAGATGAGTCCGCTAAACATTCTCGCTCCTGTATCGCCAGTATTCCGAAGCGACATCCCCCTTAAGATTCCTTACTCCTGAAAGCATAAAATTCAAATTCGATAAATCACCTGCATCTGGGGAGATCGTTGCCACCGACCTAGGCGACGAGAGCAGGCGGGGGGCCTGAGCCCAGTAAATCGTTTCTACCTGATCCTCAAGGAGAAGCTTCTTTGCCAAAAGCGGTCCTCCCTCACAAAGCACCGACACGATACCAAAACTATTTCGCAGTAGTCTTAACGCTTCCGCCAGGAAAAGTTTCCCGTCTTGGTCCGGGCAAGAAAGTGTCTCTCCTACCTCACCAAGGCGAGCAACCCAGCTGGATTTTCCCGCCGATTCAGGAAACAATACGATTGTAGGAAGGTATCCCTTCTTCGATGAAAATATTTTAGCCGCTGGATTTATAGGCCGACGACCGGCCACGATCACACGACGAAATGGGACCGATCTATTTCGCCTGTCGATGGTAAGTTGCGGATCGTCCACAAGCACCGTACCAGATCCAACCATGACCGCCTGATGCGTATACCGTAACTGATGAACATACTTCTTCCATGCCACGCCTGTGAGGCGAACGCGTTCGCC
>JABEUX010000027.1 GCA_013044185.1 Vulcanimicrobiota bacterium
GATCTCGGCTTGCTCTGGGATATCGGGGAGTAGGCGGCGCGAAAGTGAATCCGTTTCTCGGGGAAAGGATCTCTATATGAGCGCACCCACCTTCAGCCAGATCAACCTTGTTTGTCGAAACGTCGAGGCGTCGATTGTGTTTTACCGCAAACTTGGCGTCGATTTGCCCAGCGACAGGGTGTGGCGCACGCCTACGGGCGGACATCATGCGAGCGGTATATCTCAGGGAGACGGGCAGGAAATACATTTCGATCTCGATTCCGAGGCATTCGCACGACATTGGAACAGCGCTTGGAGCGCTCAAAGGGAGATAGCCGGCCGCGTCGTCATTGGGTTTGCAGTTTCGACGCGCGCAGAGGTGGACGATCTCTATCGCGCCATGACCGAATCGGGGTACCGCGGCTTGCAAGAACCATACGATGCTTTGTGGGGCTCTCGCTATGCAATTCTAGCGGACCCAGACGGGAATGCCGTCGGTTTGATGAGCCCCGTTTCTCCCGATAAAAGATCTCCGGCCCCGGATTTATAACGGCCGACGAACGCCAGCAGAGGGCACCGAGTCGACCTTTTCCTAAAACAACGAGAGCTGCGCGTGCTCTTCGAGATACTCCGCGTCGATGCCGAGGCGTCGCAAGCGATGCGTAAAATCGTCGCGACCGTGAACGAGCAGCACTTTCCGCGGTCGAACGAGTTCGATCGTTCGCAACAACGACGGATAATCGGCGTGATCGGAGAGTGCGAACGTTCGATCGACCCCGTAACGATAACGCGCGCTCCGATCGATCGCCCACCCGGTGAGCATCGCGGTGCGCGTCGGACGGTGCGCCGGCGGCGCGTTCGTTCGCCCCGGTGGGCGAATCTCGGCGTAGCCTCCCTCGGCTTCGCCCTGCTCTTCCAGCGGCAACGCAACGCCGCAGGCGCGATAGACTTCGGCGATCTTCGCAACCGCGGAGTGAACGCGAATCGGAATTCCCGCAGAGCCGAGGATCGCCATCGCCTCCTGCGCCTTCCCCAACGAGTACGCGTAGAAAATCGGAATCGCTCCATCCTCGATTGCGGCCTTTGCAAAACCGAGGATCTCCGCTTCGATCTGCTCACGCGGGGGAAAGACGTATTGCGGCGAACCGAAGGTACATTCCATGACGAGCACGTCGGCGCTCTTGCACTCGGTCGCTTCGGCGGTGCGCGACGCTGCGAGTTTGAAATCGCCGGTATAGACGTGGCGTCCGTTCGCGCCTTCAACGAGGAGTTGAGCGCTCCCGAGCACGTGTCCGGCGGGAAAGAGCGTTAGGCGATACTCGCCGATCTCCCACGGTTCGTTAAAACGATGGGTCTCGAACGCGCTACGCTTCCGCGAACGAAAGCGAACCGCGCAGAGCGCGGCGGTCTCCGGCGTCGAGAGGACGAGATCGTGTTCGCGGGCGTGGTCGGCATGGGCGTGCGAGACGTAGCCGCGTTCGCGGCGCCGCGATGCATCGACCCAGAGATCGATGGCGGGCAGGTAGAGGCTTGCCTCGCGCTTGGCGAACATATCCCGGGCGCTTCGGTGCAACGCTCGTACGCTCTTGCGCGTTGAAGGTGGAACTATGGCACGCATCTATGACTCGATCGTCGATACGTTCGGCAACACGCCGCTCGTGCGGATCCCACGGCTCAACGCGGGACTTCCCGGGCAGGTACTCGTCAAGGTCGAGTCGTTCAATCCGGCCGGCTCGGTAAAAGATCGTATCGGTATCGCGATGATCGAGGCCGCCGAGGCCGATGGTCGACTGCACCCCGGGATGGCGATCGTCGAACCGACGAGCGGCAATACCGGTATCGCTCTCGCTTTTGTCGCAGCGGCGAAGGGCTATCCCATCGTGCTCGTCATGCCCGAGACGATGACCGTCGAACGGCGCAATCTCCTCAAAGCCTACGGAGCGCAACTGGTATTGACGCCTGGAAGTACGGGCATCAAAGGGGCGATCGCTCGCGCTACCGCGATTCGCGATGCGGCACCCGCACGCTACTTCATGCCGCAGCAGTTTGAGAACCCGGCGAACCCGGAGATTCATCGGCGTACCACCGGTGAGGAGATTTGGCGCGATACCGACGGGAGTGTCGACGCATTTGTTGCCGCCGTCGGCACTGGCGGTACGCTCACCGGTGTCGGGCGCCTGCTCAGAGAGCGAAAGCCGGGGGTGCGCATCGTCGCCGTCGAGCCCGACGCATCGCCGGTGCTCTCCGGTGGCGAACCCGGTCCGCACAAGATTCAGGGTGCGGGAACCGGGTTTATTCCGCCGATTCTCGATACCGGTATTTACGACGAGATTCTTCGCGTGACCGACGGCGAGGCGATCGCCATGGCGCGGCGAGCCGCGCGCGAAGAGGGCTTGCTCGTCGGTATTTCGGCGGGCGCGAATATCCATGCGGCGCTCCAAATAGCGGCGCGCCCCGAGATGCGCGGTCGACGAATCGTGACGATCGGCTGCGACACCGGCGAACGCTATCTCAGCAACCCGGTCTTCTCCGAACTCGAATCGGTCATCGTCGACGAACGTATTGCTGCGGAGTCGGTGTAATTGAACGATAGAGAGCTCGGCGGCGTCGCTGCCGTCGAAGTGCGCCGTGGAGCGTACGTCGAATCGTGGCACCGCATCGCCGCCTGTGCCAGCGACGCAGCGGGGCGGATTCTCCTTGCGATGGGCGAGATCGATCGCCCGGTCTATCTTCGATCGGCGGCGAAGCCGTTCATCGCAGCGGCCGCAATTGCAGCGGGCGTTCGCGAAGCCTTTGGGCTGACGATGGAAGAGATTGCGGTGATGGCGGCATCGCATAGCGGCGAACCCTTTCACGTAGCCGCAGTCCGTTCGATTCTTCATAAAATCGATCTCGACGAATCGGCGTTGCAGTGCGGTACGCATCTCCCGCTCGACGAAGCCAGCGCGCACGAATTGATCCGCGCCGGTCTCTCTCCGAGTGCGGTGCACGATAATTGCTCCGGAAAGCATGCGGGCATTCTCGCTTTGACGCGGCTCCTTGGTGCCGACCCCTCGAGCTATCGCGAAGCCGAACACCCCGCGCAGCGCGCGATCCTCGATCTCTGCGCGCGCGTCTGCGACGACGACGCCGCAGCGTGGCCGCTCGCGATCGACGGGTGCGGCATTCCGGTCTTTGCAACCCCTCTGCGTAACGCCGCACGTGCATTTGCGCGTTTTGCAACGTTGCAAGGACTCCCAGACCGAGAGTTGCAGGCGTTGCTGGTCGTCCGCGATGCGATGCTCTCGCACCCGGAGTACGTCGCCGGCACGGGGCAATTCGACACGCGATTGATGACCGCGGCGGGGGGCGCGATCGCCTCGAAGGTCGGCGCCGAAGGCGTCTCGGGGATCGCGTCGATGAGCGCAGGATTGGGCCTCGCCCTCAAAGTGGTCGACGGAGCCTCACGGGCGCGCCCGCCCGCAGCTCTCGCCGGGCTCCGCGCACTCGCGGCGCTTCCGGAGAGCGCTCAGGCAGAACTCACAGACTTCTCCGAGCCGATCCTTTATACTCGCAAGGGCGCGCGGGCCGGCGAGATCCGCGCACGTACGGAAATATTTTCGGAGGCAGTGACGGGCTGAATTGACGAGTTACCTCGATGCTCTACGCGAGCGAGTACTGTTGTTCGACGGCGCCATGGGCACGCAGCTCATGGCGTTGGAGTTAACGGCGGAAGATTTCGGCGGCGCACGCCAACTCGGCTGCAACGAAGCACTCGTGCTTTCGCGCCCCGATTTGATTCGTTCGATTCACGAACGATATTTTGAAGCGGGTGCCGATGTCGTCGAGACCGATTCCTTCACCGCGTCGCGGCTAAAGCTCGATGAGTTCGGCATCGGCGAGCACACGTACGCCGTCAATCACGACGCGGCGCAGTTAGCGCGCAAGGCCGCCGATGCATACGCGACGCCGAGGCGCCCGCGTTTTGTTGCCGGCTCGATGGGGCCGACCGGTATGCTCGTCTCTTCGAGCGACCCATCGCTTTCAAAGGTAACGTTCCAGGAGCTCGCCGCTCTCTACGGCGAGCAAGCGCGCGCGCTCGTCGAGGGCGGCGTGGATTTGCTGCTGCTCGAAACGATGCAAGACCTGCTCGAGCTCAAAGCCGCGATCGTCGGGATCGGGCGCGCCTTTCGCGATGGCGTTCGCCGCGTTCCCATTCAGGCGCAGCCGACGCTCATCACCGAAGGGCGCATGCTGCTCGGGACGGATATCTCTGCGGTCTGCGCCGTTCTCGATGCGTTACCGGTCGACGTTATCGGCTTGAACTGTTCGACCGGTCCGGCACAGATGCGCGATTCGATCCGCTATCTCGGTGAGACCTCGCGATGTTACGTCAGCGTCATTCCCAATGCCGGTTTGCCGCTGATGGGGCCCAAGGGAGAGACGATCTATCCCGAAACGCCGAACGAGCTGACGAGCGAACTCATGGAGTTCGTACGATCGTTCGGAGTGCGCGCGATCGGTGGGTGTTGCGGCACGACGCCCGAGCACATCGCGTCGCTACGCGCCGCTCTCGATGCGATCCCGGAGAGCCGATCGCCCCACCGCGCGGCGCCGCCGCGCCCGCAGTTCGTTGCGAGCGCGATGACGGCCGTCTCGTTGGAACAAGAGCCGCGCCCGCTCATCGTCGGCGAACGTATTAATAGCCAGGGCTCGCGACGGGTGAAGCGCTTGTTGCTCGAAGACGATTACGAAGCGATCGGGCAGCTCGCGCGCGACCAAATCGAGGGCGGGGCGCACGTTCTCGACGTCTGCACCGCGCTCACCGAACGGACCGACGAGCCCGAACAGATGCGTGCGGTCGTTCGTCGACTCGCGCAATCGGTCGAGGCCCCGTTGATGATCGATTCTACCGAGGCCGCCGTCGTTCGGAGTGCATTAGAAAACTATCCTGGACGTGCCATCGTGAACTCGGTTCATCTCGAAAGCGGGCGCACGAAGATCGATGCGATCCTGCCGATGGCGATCGAGCACGGCGCCGCGGTGGTCGCGCTGACTATCGATGAGAACGGCATGGCGAAGACGGCCCAGCGCAAGCTCGATGTCGCGCGACGCATCTACGATATCGTCGTTGGAGAATACGGCTTGGCGCCGGGGGCGCTCATCTTCGACGACCTTACCTTTACGCTCGCGACCGGCGACCCCGAGTATATCGATTCCGCGCGCGAAAGCATCGAAGGAATACGCGCGATCAAGGCGGCGCTCCCCGGCGTGCTCACATCGCTGGGCGTCAGCAACGTATCGTTCGGGTTAAAGCCCGCCGCCCGCGCCGCGCTGAACTCGGTCTTTTTGCATCATTGCGTCGAAGCCGGGCTCGACCTCGCACTCGTTCATCCCAAAGAGATCACGCCGTACGCCGAACTCGATGCCGAGGCGCGCGAAGCGTGCGACGACCTCGTCTTCAACCGTCGCCCCGATGCGTTAGCGCGCTTTATCGAACGTTACGAAAATGCAGTCGTTCGGGACGACGAAGATCGGACGAACGACGAGGATGCTCTGCCGGCCGAAGCGCGCATCCATCAGGCGATTCTGCGCCGTAAGAAAGACGGCATCGAAGCGATGCTCGACGAGGTCTTACTGCGTCGAACGCCGGTCGAGGTGCTTAACGAGGTGTTGCTCCCGGCGATGAAAGAGGTCGGCGACCGTTTTGGAGCGGGCGAGCTCATCTTGCCGTTCGTGCTGCAATCGGCGGAGGTGATGAAGCGTGCGGTCGCTCACGTCGAACAGTTCCTGGAACGTCGCGAGGGCAGCACGAAGGGTACGGTCGTCCTGGCTACGGTCTTCGGCGACGTTCACGACATCGGTAAAAATCTCGTCAATACGATTCTCTCGAACAACGGCTACACCGTTTACGATCTCGGCAAACAGGTGCCGATGAACGTCATTCTCGAGAAGGCAACCGAAGTACACGCCGATGCGATCGGCCTCTCTGCCCTCTTAGTCTCCACCAGCAAGCAGATGCCGATCTGCGTGCAAGAGCAGGACGCACGGGCGTTGGAGTTTCCCGTGATCGTCGGCGGCGCCGCGATCAATCGCGATTTTGGCAGACGCATCTCGCTGCTCGACGATGGAGAGCGGGCCTTCGAGCCGGGGGTGTTTTACGCCAAGGATGCCTTCGAAGGGCTCGACATTATGGATATGCTGACCGGCGATCCGGAGCGGCGCCGCGGTTTTATCGATCAGATTAAAAGCGACGCGTTAAAAGCGCAAGCCAAGGTTCGCGAACCTTCGCATCCCGTCGGCGAGCTCCGTATTTCGAGCGTCAAGAGCGTCGTCGTCGAGCCGCCGAAAGCGCCCTTTCTTGGCCCGCGAAGCATCGAGAGCATCGACGTGCGCGAACTTTGGGATTGCTTCGATCTCAAATCGCTCTACCGTCTCTCGTGGGGTGCGAGCAATCAGAAGGGTGAGGCCTTCGAAAAAAGCGTGCGCGAGGAGTTCGAGCCGCGGCTCGCCCGGTATCGCGCAGAAGCGGAGCGCGGTGGGATCTTGCATCCGCGGGTCGCCTACGGCTACTTTCCCGCCGCCGGGATCGGGAACGACGTTCTGTTCTTCGATCCAAAGGACGCAACGCGCGAGATCGCGCGGATGTCGTTCGCGCGGCAGATCGGTGGCGAGCACCTCTCGCTCGCGGATTATCTTCGCGAACCGATCGAGGGCGGCGCATCCGATATCGTTGCGCTCCAAGTGGTAACGGTTGGTGCGGAGGTCGCCGAGGAGATCGAAGCGCTTCACGCCCGCGGTGATTTTAGCGAGTCCTATTTCTTACACGGATTCTCGGTACAATCGGCAGAGGCGCTCGCTGAGTGGAGCCACCGACGCATCCGTCGCGAGCTGGGCTTGGCGCCCGAGCGAGGGAAGCGCTACTCCTGGGGCTACGGAGCGTGCCCCGATCTCTCACAGCATGAGGTGGTCTTTGCGCTGTTGGATGCCGTTGGGTCGATCGGGGTGAGGTTGACCGAGAGCTTTCAGATCGTTCCCGAACAATCGACGGCGGCATTGGTGATCCACCATCCTCAGGCGAGCTATTTCAACGCGGCGGCGACGATCGAGCGCTGAAAAGGGCGAGCGATCGAAGGGTGGGGCGGGGGTGCCAGGGGAGAGCGAC
>JABEUX010000156.1 GCA_013044185.1 Vulcanimicrobiota bacterium
CGCCTGAAGCCGTATAACGATGAGGAAACGCCGATT
Organism: Vulcanimicrobiota bacterium; assembly: GCA_013044185.1. Taxonomy (GTDB): domain Bacteria; phylum Vulcanimicrobiota; class Vulcanimicrobiia; order Vulcanimicrobiales; family Vulcanimicrobiaceae; genus JABEUX01. Next base: position 37 of record JABEUX010000156.1, read on the forward strand.
CCCTACGACGAGGCACAGCTCGATAATCCCACCTACGGCATGCAGATCGATTATGCGATCGGGAAAACGCCGATGACGCCCGTCGTCATCGAGATACGCGATGCGAAAGGCACGGTGTTGCGGCGCTGGAGTTCGAGCCAGCACGTGAGCGCACCGAATCCGCAGAAGGTCGATATTCCGGCGTACTGGCTACGCGCGATGCCGCTTCCGGGCATCTCGTTAGGAACGCACCGGTTCGCGTGGGATCTCCGGGCCGGGAGCCCCGGCGGAGCGTTGGTGCCTCCGGGCACCTACCGCGTGGTGTTGATGGTCGACGGGAAAACGTACGCACGCAATGCGACGCTGCTCCGCGATCCGCGCACGCACACCAGCGACGCAGAGTTGCGCGCGCAGTTTGCGTTCGCACAAACGCTCGACGCGACGATCCATCGCATCCGCGTCGCACAGTACGCCGCACAGCGGCTCCTCGACGGCGGCAAACTCGATACCGCACGCAAGCACGAGCTGCTGACGCAGGTCATCGGCGTTCCGCCGGCTTCGAGCCCCGACGATTCGATCGGGAAGGCCTCGCTCGATTTCACGAGCCTCGGCTTCTTGGCGAATGCGTACGGCGCGCTTGCATCGGCGGTCGACTCGGGACAAGGGACGTTTGCGGCCGCGCCGCGCAACGCAAAGAATCCCGGAATCACCGAGACGATGCAGAGCGCGAAGCGCAAACTCGACGCGATCCTTGCGAGAACGCTCGCAAAGCTCACCTCGCTCGAGCACGCGCACTAACGAACTCGGGCTACCCGGGATGGCAACCTCCGTCATCCTGGGTAGCCGCTGCAAGCGGCGTATCGAGGGAGCGCACGCGCGCCTCGATATGGTTGCGGAGTTTACCCCGAGCCTGTCGAGGGGCGCTACTCGGCGTGACAACTGTCTGCGTCTCGCCACGCTTCGATACGCCGCGTAACGCGACGTATCGAAGCGTGGCCGAGTAGCTTACGGAGCGCTATACCAAGCGTCGAGATCGCGTTGGTAGTTCGCGAGGGACTGTGGATTCAGGTAGATCATGTGCCCGACGTGAAAGTAGCGGTAGGTAATGTTCCGTTGCAACGACGGCGGAATGCCGAGGTGTTCGAAGGTGTAGAGCGCCGCTTCGTAGGGGGTTGCGAAGTCGTAGTAGCCCATAGCGACGAAGACCTTCATGCTCGGCTCGTTCGTCATCGTAGCCGCGATATCGGGGGCAACGTTGGTCGGCTGCATACCGTTATGTTTCCAGTTCCAACCACCGCTCTTGGCAATGATGTTGTAAACGCTGCTCCGGTATGGAATCGGAGGATTGTATTTCAACGTCTCACGCAGATACTGATTGACGGCGGCAGTGAACGGATCGTCGATTGCGGCATCGGTCGGATCCCATGGCGCCGAAGCCTGGTTGCCGTCAATGGTGGTCGTTTCGTAGCGTGAATCGAGGCGTCCGACGATCTTGCCGCTATTGCGCAACAGTTGGTTTTCGAAGCGAGAGTATGGGATGCGGAGATTCGCGTTGAGGATATACTGGAGCGAGAGGCCGGTATATTCGTGAATTTTGTTTGCGATCGTCATCCGCTGCGATTGTGGGAGCGCGTCACCCTGTGCGAGCGCCGTGAGGTACGGGCCCATCGCGAAGCGCTGCACTCGCGCGAGGAAGGGGCGAAGGTGCGCGGGGCGGTTCGGCACGGCGCGGTGATACCACGCCGTCGCGGCTTCGGTCGGTAGATAGAGCACGAAGCCCCAATCGCCGCCGCCTATGGCCGCAGGAACGTAACCGAAGTTCACGGTCCAATCGAGATTGAAATTGAGGATCGACGATTGGAAGACGACCCCGTTGAGGCCGACGCCGTCCTGCTGAAGGTCGGCGGCGAGAGCGGCATCGCGCGTGGTGCCGTAGCTCTCACCGAAAAGGTACTTCGGTGAGTTCCAGCGCCCAAATTTACTAATATAGTTTTGTACGAACTGCGCAAAGGCGCGCGCATCCTGATCGACCCCGAAGAACATCTTCGGCGTTCCGGCGCCGATGATGCGGCCGAAACCGCTATCGGGCATATCGATGAAGACTTCATCGGTCTTATCGAGCAACGTGTACCCGTTAGGAACGATGCGGTAAGGCGGCGGCCCCGTGAGCGTACCGCTTCCCGAAATGACGCGCACCGGGCCGAACGACCCCATATGCAGCCACATCGTCGAACTGCCCGGGCCGCCGTTGTAGAAAAACGTCACCGGTCGTTGAGTCGGTTGTGCGCCGTCTTTCGTGTACGCGACGTAAAAAATGCGCGCCGTGGGGCGATTCGCTTGGTCGTGCAGGGTGATCGTGCCTGCCCGTGCCGTGTAATGGACGGTCTTCCCATGAACGACGACGCTGCCGTGGGTAACCGAATCGGGGAAACGCGCCGGAACGCGCATCGGCGGTTTCTTCGGCGGTGCTTTCGTCGGCGCGGCAGCGCCGACGACCGGTAACAAAACTGCAAGCGCGACGGCGCCCGCAAGCAAGCGAGTGCTTCTCAAAATTTTCCTCCTCCAACCTCGTGCGTCGGGCTATGCAACCGACTGATTTTTGGGATCGCTTCGGTAGAACTCGTCGATTGCCCCGGCATAGCGAGATTCGACAACGCGCCGTTTCACCTTCATCGACGGCGAAAGCTCGCCCGATTCGACGCTGAATTCTCGCGGAATGACGACCGCTCGCCGTACCTGCTCGAAACTCCCTAAATCGGCGGTGCGCTTGCGCACCTCGGCGGCGTAAAACGCCTTTACATCGTCGCGCTTCGCGAGTTCGTCGACGGTCGCGTCGGCGGGGAGGCCGATTTCGGCGCGTAGGTTCTCCCAATTGGGGCAGATAAGCGCGCCTGGGTACGGACGTCCGTCGCCGAAGACCATCGCCTGTGCGACGAACATCGATCGTTTAATCGCGCTTTCGACCCGCGCCGGCGCAACGAATTTACCGGTCGCCGTCTTGAAAACTTCTTTCTTACGATCGGTAATCGTGAGATAGCCGTTCTCGTCGACTTCACCGATATCGCCGGTGTGAAACCATCCGCCTGCGAGCACGGCATCCGTCGCCTCGGGGTCGCGATAGTAGCCGAGCATGACGTGGCGCCCGCGCGTGAGCACCTCGCCGTCGGAGGCGATACTCACGTCAACCCCGGGAATAACCGCCCCGACACTTCCGTATTTGTTTTTCTCCGGGAAGTTGACCGTGACGACGGGGGAGGTTTCGGTGAGGCCGTAGCCTTGCATGATCGGCATTCCGAGCCCGAGGTACGTCATCGCTACATCGACGTGCAGCGCCGCGCTGCCACTGCTGAAAAACTTCATCGCATCGAGCCCGAGCCGCGCACGCACTTTATCGAGAACCAGCCGCTTGGCAACGGCGTATTGAGCGGAGAGAATCGGGTTGGAGCCACCGAAGGTTTTCGCGCGAGCCCAATGCCG
>JABEUX010000157.1 GCA_013044185.1 Vulcanimicrobiota bacterium
GAACTGGGAGAGCGCATTAAGAGCGTTGCGCGCGATGGAAACGATGCTGGTATCCTCTCGTGGGTGGCGCGCGAAGCGCACGCCGCCTCGCGCCCGGATATCGCCCATTTGCTCGACGCCGCAATCTCCGACTATCTCCGCAGCGTCGCTCCGCACGGTCGCTCGCTCGTCAATCGGCGACTCGACCAATTGCGCAGCGCCGTCGATGCGCGGCTTCAAGAGATCGAAGCGCGTCATTCCTCCTTTGAGAGCAGCTATATCGACGGAATGATCGCCGCGATCGCGGTCGTCAATCCGGAGCTCTCCGCCCATTTAAACGCCGTCGGATCGCTTGCGATGCGCATCGCCTTGGCGATGCGCTGCAACAGCGATATCGCTCGCGATTGCGCGAACGTCGGCCGCCTTCACGATCTCGGCAAAATTCGTCTGCCGAACACCATTCTCGACGGTACCGTGCAACACCCCCAAAAGCACGGTATCGTCGAGAATCACGTCCGCGATAGTCAAGAGATCGTCGCGCGAGACCCTCTCCTGGCGCGGTACGCGTTCGCCGTGCGTTCGCATCACGAACGTGTCGATGGTTCGGGCTATCCCGATCGGCTTATCGCGCACGAGATTCCGTTTGAAGCCCGCGTCGTCGCGGTCGCCGACGTTTTCCATGCGATGACCACCGCCCGTTCCTGTGCACCGACCTACGAGGCCTCCGAAGTCCTCGCCTATATCGAGGAGCAGCGCGGAAAGCTGTTCGATGCCGATGTCGTCGATGCGCTCCGCATCTCGCTCGGTGCGGCAAAGTATGTGGCGGCATGACCGAGATGATCGAGACCGAGGAGCTCACCTCTGCCGCACGCGCCTGCGCCGGCCACTTGCGCCATCTCGTGGCGACGATTCCACGACGCTCGCAAGATATTCATATCGACGATTGCCTCACGCTCGTCAACGATTTCTTCGAAACCTTCGCACGGCTGCGCGCCGAGGAGGAGCGCATCAGCGCCAGCCTTCGCTTGACGCCGATGTGGCGCTCGCACCTCGGTGAGAGCGACGATCTGCATCGGACGCTCTTACGATCGCTCCCGAGCTGGCAACGCGACGTATTGCTCCGTCAGCCATTTGCCTTTGTCGAATCCTGGCGCCGCGTTACGCCGCAGATCTCGACCTTTCTGGAAACTTGCGACGCGCTCTACGTCATCGTCGATCGCCTCTTCGCGCACCAACGCTCGCGCGAACCCGCTGGCATCGCTTAAACTCTAGCGCGCCTCGAACGGCGCGGCGACGATTGCAAATGCAGCATCGCCGTGTGCGGCGAGACGCCCTTGGGCATCGGTGAGCCGCGCATGCGCGGTCGCATGAGTGCGCCCGCAATAGAGGACCTCGGCGACCGCCAGCACCTCGCTCCCATCGGCGACGAGCGGGCGAACGAAATGCGTCGTAAGGGTCGTGGTGGTCGCAATTTTGGAGCGATCGAGCCGCGCGATCACCGCGAGCGTCATCGCCGAATCCAATAACGTCGCTAAGGCCCCGCCGTGGATACCCCCGGCGGGATTCAGCATCCACTCCCGCAACGGCATCGCAAAGATCAGCCGTTCGAGACTCGCCTCGATCGGCCGCAATTCGAGCGTCGCCCCAAAGGCCGGCGCCGGGAGCCGCCCCTCGAGCATGCCTTGCATCCAAGCAAGGTGGCTCTCCTCGCGCCCCATCGCCGCGATAAGCTCCGCGGGGTCGCCCCAGCTGTACGTGCGTTGCCGATCCATACCGCGTCTATTCGGCCTCACGGAGAGGGGGCACCCGCCGAGCGCGCAAAGCCCATCGGCGATGAAGACGACGCAAGAAAAATATGCCGACCTCGCGCACCGACGCGCCCTGGCCCGTAAACCCACCGGCGATGAAGGGATCGAACGGCAGCACGCACGCGGAAAGCGCAGCGCGCGCGAACGCGTTGAGGCACTCGTGGACCCAGAGAGCTTTCACGAACTCGACGCCTTCGTTACCCATCGCACCACGGCGTTCGGCCTCGACGAACGCGAGTTTCTCGGCGACGGCGTCATTACCGGTTACGCGACGATTGCAGGGCGCCCGGTCTTCCTCTTCTCGCAGGATTTTAGCGTGCTCGGCGGCTCGCTCGGCGAAGCGTTCGCCAAAAAGATCTGCAAAGTGATGGACCTCGCGGTACGCACCGGCGCGCCAATGATCGGCATCAACGATTCCGGCGGTGCGCGCATTCAGGAGGGCGTCGTTTCGCTCGGCGGTTATGCGGAGATTTTCTGGCGCAACGTACAGGCGAGCGGCGTGATTCCGCAACTCAGTCTCATTGCAGGTCCCTGCGCCGGCGGCGCGGTCTACTCGCCGGCGATCACCGACTTTACGATCATGACGCAGGATATCTCGCAGATGTTCATCACCGGGCCGGAGATCATTAAGACCGTTACCGGTGAAGAGGTAACCTTCGAGGAGCTCGGTGGCGCGCGCACGCACGCACAGAAAAGCGGCGTCGCCCACCTCGTCGCACACGATGAAGAGGACCTGGTCGCGCAGACCCACGAGTTGCTCTCCTTTCTTCCGCAGAATAATCTCGAAGATCCGCCGCGCTTCGATAGCGATGACGACGCGCAGCGAGAGGCTCCCGAACTCGACGCACTCATCCCCGATTCACCGAACAAACCCTACGACATGCACGACGTCCTTCGCGCCGTTCTCGACGATGGCAACTTTTTCGAGATTCACCCGGAGTACGCGCGCAATATCATCGTCGGTTTCGGGCGCATCGATGGACGGAGCATCGGCATCGTCGCCAATCAGCCGAGCGTGCTCGCCGGCGTGCTCGATATCAAATCATCGATTAAGGCGGCACGCTTCGTGCGTACCTGCGATGCCTTTAATATCCCGCTCCTCACCTTCGAAGACGTCCCCGGCTTTCTTCCCGGAACCGAACAAGAGTACGGCGGCATCATTCTCCACGGCGCAAAGCTCCTCTACGCCTACGCCGAGGCGACCGTGCCGAAGATCACCGTGATCACGCGCAAAGCCTACGGCGGCGCCTACGACGTTATGGCGAGCAAACATATCCGCGCCGATATCAATCTCGCATGGCCGAGTGCCGAGATTGCGGTGATGGGTGCCGAGGGTGCGGTAAAGACGATCTTCCGCCGCGAGATCGCCGCCGCGAGCGACCCGGCCGCGAAGATGGCCGAACTCATCGACGAATATACCGACCGTTTCGCCAACCCCTACATCGCCGCACAACGCGGCTATATCGACGATGTCATCGAGGCACGTTCGACGCGGCGCGCGGTTGCCGCCGCGCTAACGATGCTCGAAAACAAGCGCGTCGAACGCCCGAAACGCAAACACGGCAATATTCCGCTCTGAGACCTGCGGTGTTTCGTCGCGACCGCTCCTGGGTATCATCGGAGTCTCTTGACGAAGCAAACGCACCGGCCGGTCGATGAGGCGATCGAGTCGATCGCGGAACTCGAACGAAAAGCCGAAGATGATGTCTCGGGACACCAGCGTTGGATCGAACGCGTAACGAAGCGGATCGGTCAGCCGCGCATGGTCTATGGGATCGTTGCGTTCGTTGCTCTTTGGGTCGGGAGCAACACCGTGCTTTATTTTACGCACAATATAACGCCCGACCCGCCGCCATTTCTCTGGCTGCAAGGGCTCGTGAGCTTCACCGCGTTGCTCATGACGGTGCTGATCCTTACCACCGAGCATCGCCTCACCCAGATCACGGTCCTCCGTAATCGGCTCGATTTGCAGATCAACCTGCTCACCGAACGAAAGGTCGCCAAAATCATCGCCATGCTCGACGAGATGCGCCGCGATAGCCCCTCGATTCCGACGCATTACGATCCTGAGGTTCGGGAGCTACGCGAGCGCATGGATCCTCAAGAGGTGGTCGAAGCGATGGAATCGCCGGCGATTGCGGATCCCGACTCCGACCAGTAACCTCTGCGACGCTACTGCAACGCGACGAGTTCGGCGAGCGCGGCGTGGCGACGAGCGGCGTGAAATTCGATCACGCGATACTCGCTGACACCCTCCCGCAGGAACGGATCCTCCGCAAGCATCGCATCGAGCTTCTCGCGCGGCATCGTGTTGGCGATAATCACCCCGCCCTCGCGCGGCTCCATCGGCCCCGAGACGATGAGATCGCCCGAGGCATAATACCGATCGAGAAATGCGCGGTGCGCGACGACGTGCCGGTCGACCTCGGCGAGCGGTTTTAGATAATGCGAAAGCAACAAGTACATAGGGCCGCTATTCTTCGCACGACCGCAGCTGCCATCCCAAGAGGCGCTCCGTCCGTCATAGCGAACGGCGCCGGAAATGAGTACGCGTAAAGGTTTTATCGCCGTCGGAACTGCATTGGCGGCGCTCGCACCGTTTTTCGACGTCCCCGTCGGTGCTTCGGCCGCTCCGCTCCTTCCTTCACCCGGGGGTATGTCGCCGCTGCAGTTCGATCTCGCCGCTTTCGAAGCGATGCTCGGCGCCCCGGCGACGCACCGCCATCTCTTCGCCTCGAAGCTCGTCGAAGATGGCGACGTCTTCGATGCCGTCGGAAATACGATGAGCGCCTATCGGCTGCTCGGGGGCTCCTTTGCAACGGTCTTTCCGTTTGTCGTGCTCTACCACGTCGCTATCGCACTGGCATTTAACGATGCAATCTGGAACGAGATCTTCATTCCGTCGGCGGCGCGGCTCCCCGCCTGGATTCGCGCCAGCCTCCCATCGGTGCTGAAGCCAGGCTCCGGGAATCCCGCGATGCACGCTGCAGCCGGCGCACGCCCCGACGATCTCTCCTCGATCGACGCGTTGCTCGCACAGACGCGCTTGCAGCTCTGCGTCTGCAACAACGCACTCTATGGCTTCTCGACGAACCTCGCCGCTCTCGTCGACGAATCGCCCGGGGCGGTCTATGCCCGACTCACCCAGGGCCTCGTGCCGCGTGCGACCGTCGTCCCTGCCGGTGTCTGGGCGGTTCATGCAGTCCAAGAGCGCGGCTTTACGCTCCTGCAAACCTCGCTCTAGCCTCCGCAGCAGCGTTCGCGGCAGGGAGAAATGGCGGCTCCCTGCTATCTATCGATTCGTGAAACTTCTTGAAGGCAAGCGCGCCCTCATTACGGGTGTCGCGAATCGTTGGTCGATCGCTACCGGCATCGCACGCAAGATGCACGAACATGGAGCGCAACTCGCATTTTCGTACCAAGGCGAGCGCGTGCGCGACGAAGTAGAAAAACTCGCCGCCGAACTCGGAGGCGCCCCCGTACTTCCCTGCGATGTCGGCGATCGCGCGTCGATCGCGGCGATGAGCGAGGCGCTCGCGCGCGATTTCGGCTCGCTCGATACTCTCGTCCATTCGATCGCCTACGCGAATAAAGAGGACCTCGTTGGGAAGGTCTACGACACCACGCGCAATGGCTTCGCACTCTCGCTCGATCTCTCGGCGTACTCGTTGATCGCACTCGTACAAGCGTTGCGCGAGCATCTCAACGACGGCGCCTCGATTATGGCGATGACCTACCTCGGTGCCACGCAGATCGTTCCGAACTATAACCTCATGGGTATCGCGAAAGCCGCCTTGGAGGCATCGATTCGCTACCTCGCCTTCGATCTCGGCGACCGGAGCATTCGCGTGAACGGCATCTCGGCGGGGCCGATTAAGACCGCGAGCGCACGGCAGGTCGGTGGCTTTACGACGATGCTCGATGTCGTCGCGGCGACGGCACCGTTGCGGCGCAACGTCAGCATCGAGGATGTCGGCAACACCGCCGTCTATCTCGCATCGCCGCTCGCTGCGGCGATCACCGGCGACATTCACTTTGTCGACGCCGGCTTCCATGCGATGGGCATGTATCCGCCTCCGGAGCGCCCCGCGTGATCGTTCCCTCCCCAACACAAGAAGAGGCCGCGGCGATCTTCGCCGCCCTGCTCGGCAGCATGGAACGATCCGAGCTCTCCGAGCCGGCTCTCGCGCCGTGGCGTCGCGCCGGGCGCGAACCCGATCGAACCTTCGACGAACTTCGCGCGAGCGCACGCGGCACCCGTGTTCTCTAAAGTTCTCGTCGCCAATCGCGGCGAGATCGCGATCCGTATCTTGCGTACCGTGCGCGAGATGGGAATCGTCGGTGTTGCCGTCTACTCCGAGCCGGATCGCGATGCGCTTCACGTCGGCATCGCCGACGAAGCCTATTTTCTCGGCGGTGCGGCGCCGGCGCAGAGTTATCTCAACGCCGACGCCATTCTCGATATCGCGGCGCGCAGCGGTGCCGATGCGATTCACCCCGGCTATGGATTCTTCGCTGAGAATGCGGGCTTCGCACGCCGGGCTATCGCCGCCGGTCTCACCTGGATCGGCCCACACCCCGACGCCATCGATGCGATGGGTGATAAATTACGCGCGCGCGCCGCGATGGCGAAGGCGAAGGTTCCCTTCGTGCCCGGCGGCACCGAGCCGCTCGCCGATATCGCGGCAGTTCGCGATGCCGTGGAGCGCTTCGGTCTACCGCTCGCGCTCAAAGCCTCCGGCGGCGGCGGCGGCAAAGGATTGAAGATCGTCCGGACGCTCGACGATATCGAGAGCGCCTTTACGACCGCCGTGCGCGAAGCGGAGGCCTATTTTAAGAACCCCATCGTCTACGCCGAGCGCTATCTCGATAATCCCAAACACGTCGAGCTCCAGATTCTCGCCGATAAGCACGGCAGCGTGCTGCACGTCGGCGACCGCGACTGTTCGTTACAGCGCCGCCATCAGAAGCTCTGGGAAGAGGCTCCCGCGCAGATCTCCAACCGCGCGCGCGAAGCGATGCGCGCCGCCGGCATGCGCGCCGCGCGCGCGATCGGATACGATTCGGTCGGTACGATCGAGTGCCTCGTCGTCGGCGACGACTTCTATTTTCTCGAGATGAACACGCGCATTCAGGTCGAGCACACGGTAACCGAGGAGATCGCCGGCATCGATCTCGTGCGCGAGATGATCCGCGTCGCCGCCGGCGAGCCGCTCGGGTACACCCAGGAGCAGTTGCACTTTCGCGGTGCGGCAATCGAAGGGCGCGTCAACGCCGAAGATCCGGCGCAGAATTTTCGCCCCGCTCCCGGTACGATCGACCGCTATCGCGAGCCCGGCGGACTCGGCATTCGCGTCGATTCGGCGGCGCATGTCGGCATGACGATCTCTCCCGATTACGATTC
>JABEUX010000158.1 GCA_013044185.1 Vulcanimicrobiota bacterium
ATCGCATCGTCATCTCCTACCTCGCGTAACCGCACGGCACTGACAAGGAAGAGCGATATGCTGAACTGGATTGAATCTCGTACCGGCTTCATCTCGATGACGAAAGATTTTCTCGTCGAAGATATCCCCGGCGGAGCGAGCTACTGGTACGTCTTCGGGAGCGCGACCGTCTTCGCGATGATCCTGCAGATCGTCACCGGCATTTTCCTGACGTTTTTCTACGCGCCGTCGGCGAACACGGCATGGGAATCGACGGCTTGGATCTACACGCATTACTGGCCGCATCTGATTCTCGCGATTCATTATTGGGGCGCATCGGCGATGATCGCGCTCGTCTTCTTGCACCTGCTGCAAGTGCTCGTCTGGGGCGCCTATAAATCGCCTCGCGAATTACAGTGGGTCGTCGGCGTCATCTTATTACTCGTCACGCTCGTACTCGGCCTGACCGGCTACCTGCTACCGTGGGATATGAACGCCTACTTCGCCTCGCAGGTCGCGCTCAATATTACCGGCACCGCACCGATCGCCGGCCCGCTGATACAACAGATCGCCCAAGGCGGCGGCGCGATGGGCACCGAGACGATCAATCGCTTCTTCGGGATCCACGTCTGGCTGATGCCCGCCGTGATGGTGCTGCTCGTCGGCGCCCACCTCGCGATCTTCCGCTGGAACGGCCCCGCCGGCCCGGTCGCCGAAGATCCGCGCAAGCTGAAGAACGGCCGTTTCTGGCCCGACCAGATGTTCATGGACGGTTTCGCCTCGCTCATCGTCTTCGCGATAATCGTCGCACTCGCGTTCATCTCACCGCCCTTCCTCGATGCGAAGGCCGACCCGACCAACACGGCCTTCATCCCGTATCCGGCATGGTACTTCCTCGCGCTCTTTGGGCTCCTCAACGTCGTACCTCCCTCGCTCGACCTGCTCGCAACGATCGTCGTTCCGACGCTCTTCTTGCTCGTGGTGATCGCGATTCCGTGGCTCGACCGCAGCACTACACGTTCGCTCTCGGCACGCGGCGGCATCATCGTCAGCACGATCGTCGCGCTCGTTGCGATCGTCGGGCTCTCGATCTACAGCCAAGAGTCGATTCAAGCGAAGCAGGCTGCCGCACCACCCTCGCCGACCGAAGCCCAGGTCCTCGCGATGGCGAACTCCACCGCTCTCGCACCGGCAGCGGCTGCACCGGCGGCACCCGGCGCAGCGACCGCGTCGGCCCCGGGGGCGAACCCGCTGGTAGCAGCGGGGGCGACGGTCTACGCAAGCAACTGCGCGGGCTGCCATGCCGCGAACGGCATGGGGCAGCCTGGGGCGATTCCACCCCTCGCCGGCAACCCGTTCGTCACTGCCAACCCACATGCGGTAATCGGCGTGCTGCTCGACGGCAAGAACGGTGCGATCACCGTCAACGGCGCCGCCTTCAACGGGCAGATGCCCGCCTGGAAAGGCACGCTCTCGAATAAGGATATCGCTGCAGTGATCAGCTATATTCGCGGCGGCCTCGGGCCGAACAAGGCCTCCGCGGTCACCGAGGCCGATGTGGCGGCGTACAAGCCCTAACGGCTCGGATCCCTCCTACGCCGGAGCGGCCCCACGGGGCCGCTCCTTTTTTATTCTTTTCGCCTCGAAAAGCAGCGCGATACTTGGCTTGTTGAAGGAAACAAGAGAGCGCTTGAAGGAGCAGCTTCTATGATACGCACGCTTGCCATCGCGGCGCTCCTTGCCTGCTCGTTCTCGACAGCGATCGCCGCACCGACCGTCCCGGGCCGCGCCCAACTCAAGGGCGATATGGTTCGGATGAACCAACAGTTTCATATAAGCGGCTTCAATTACCGCATCCATGCGATTCACTGGGTCGCAGCGAGCGATCCATTCGCACAAGCCATCACCTCGTACGTTGCCACCGCGTCGCCCCCCAACGGCTATCTCGTCTTCGAAGTCCCGTTAAAGAATACGCAGAGCGGCGAGGCCGGGGTTCCCGGGCTCGATATCACCGCGTTCTATCAAGACGGTACCAGCGCAACGAGCAACGAGATTCCGTTTTCGAAGGCCGGAGCTCCCTTGCAATCGAGCAATCTCTTTCCCGGCCAAGGAATGACCGTCTATTACGCGATCGTAAACCTTCCGCAGCCGACGAAAGCCAACCCGGTGGTGAAGTTATTGCTGAAATATACGGCCAACAACGACCCCGGATATCCGCCCGTCTATCGGATGCTCCATCCGGTCGTGACGCCGTAAGATGCATCTGCTCGTCGCCGCAGCGTTCGGCATCGTCATCAACGGCACGATCTCGGTTCACGTTCGCGATGCCGATAGCGGCGAAAAAGGCGCGTACGTTCAGCGCATCCACAACGCACGCGCCTCGATCGGTCGCGGGATCCTGCAGTTCGAAGCGCCCGCGCTCTTCACCGTGAGCGAGAGCGACCCGCCGTGCACCGGCACCTACGGCGATGCGACGACGCCGCTGCAGGGATCGATCTTCCTCACGCGCGGCGCACAGCATGAATTTCTCGGCACCCTGCTCGCACCGGGTCAGTTACTCGGCGGCGGCAGCGGCTCGAGCCCGCCCTGCGGCATCGGTTTCGCCGGGCGATTCCCAACCGGACACGTTGCTGCGCCGCGCCTTCCCACGCAAATCGGCAGGACGACGCACTGGGACTTTACGGTTCGCAACGTTCGCGACGCAACTCCCGGGAGCGATGCAATGGAGGATTGGAGCGTCGATTTGACGTTCGCCGCACGTTCCTAGAGCGTGATCTCGCTCGAGAATGCGTGCACGCAATCACCGCCGACCTCGATCTTCGAGATCTCCGTCCCCGCCCACGAAATGCGTGCGTGGAGCGTGCTGCGCCTCTGAATCCAGCGCCCTTGCTCGATCTCAACCACCGCCGTCCGAGGCGCGAGCGCCGCAACTTCGGTAAGATAATGGAGCATCGGTGCGACCGCACTCCCGGTCGCGGGATCTTCGCCGATCCCTTCGGCGATATCGGCAAACATGCGTACCCACGCCCTGCCGGAATCGTAGAAAATGACGAGCACGTTGCCGTCGGCGATGCTCCGATCGAAGAGCTCGCGCAGTGCGGCACGCTCCGGCTCCACCGTCGCTAACGCATCGAGGCTCCCAACGCGCATGCACAAGAAGGCTCCAACGATCTGGGCGCGCTCGATCGCCGCTGCGTCGGCAAGGCCCAACGCACGCGCGAGCGAGGTGCGTTCGCCGAACGCTTCGCCACGCGGCGGCACCGGCGGAGTCATCCAGAAGCGACGCCCCTCGCGACGTACCAGAACGAGCCCGACCTCCATTTCGAATGCAAAGGTCGACGCATCGAGCAAGCCGAGGCGATGCAGCGTCCACGCGGTTCCAATCGTCGGGTGTCCGGCGAACGGCAATTCGCGCCCCGGCGTAAAGATCCGTACGCGAAAAACCGCGCTCGGGTCGCGCGGCTGCAGCACGAAGGCGCTCTCCGAGCAATTCATTTCGCGTGCGAACGCTTGCATCGTCGCGTTATCGAGTGCGTCTGCGCGCGGTACGACTGCGAGCGGATTACCGCCGAAGAGTCGATCGGTGAAGACGTCGCATTGGTGAAATGCCGCGATCACCGCGGTTTACAGGGCGGGCCGCTATAGCGCATCACCGCGACATTGCCGCTGCGCGCGATCACCCGGGTCGCACGGCCGAAACTCGGTTGTGACGCAACCGAGGTGCCGGTAAAGAACACGAAGGCGCGCGGTGCCGCACAAACGACCTCGCGTAACGTCGGCGTCTCGGCGCCGATATCTGAATTAAAGAGCGCGAGTAGTGCAACGGGAGGGCGCGTATAAAAGAGTAACGAACCGCCGCCGACGATGCCGCCGTCGACGACGATATCGCCTGGACGGCGTAACGCATTAACGATATGCGCGAGTCGCGGCACGGGCTTAAAGAGTTCGGCGCGCGGAAGTGCGACCAGCCCGAGCACGTCGATCGCTACCGCCATCGCCAACGCCAGCGCGAACGGCGCAAAGGGCGCACTCGCACGTCGCATCAGCATCGCGGCCATGGCGATACCGCCCAACGCGATCGTCGCCCCCATCGCCGTCAACGCCGGGCGCAACACGGCTAACGGTTCGCCCAGGTGGTTGTCGCGCGCGAAAATCGCCACCGCTATTGCTAGCAATCCGATCACCAACGGCACCGCCATCGTCGCAACGAGCGCGGCGCGAACGCGGGATCGCGCGAGTAACCCATCGAGATAGATCGCACAGATCACCGCAATTGCCGGAAACTCCAGCGCGATGTAATTCGGCAGTTTCGTTCGCGCGAACGAGAAAAAAAGCAGCGGCATCACCGCCCAGCAGAATGCCAGGCGTAAGACCCGCGCGCGCTCGTCGTGCTCGCCGAGCCGCAATCGCGCGACGCCGTCGACGACCGCGCTCGGAAGCAGCGCGATCCAGGGAAAGAAACCGACGATCAGGACGGGGAGGTAATACCAAATGGGCCCCGCCTGGTTTTCGATAACGCCGGTGTAACGGCCGATCGTATAATGCCCGATCAAGGTGACGACGGAGGCGAGCCCGGTTCTCGCGACGAGCGCTCCGAACCACGGCGCGACGGTAACGACGAAGGCGAGCGTTCCCCATAGCCACGTTGCGAGGCTCGGCCAAGCAGTGCGTTCGACCCGTCGATTCCAGAATGCGTAGGGAAGCAAGACCAATAACGCGACCACCGGAGCGACGGGGCCCTTCGCCAAGAATCCAAACCCCGCAGCGACGGCGCCGAAGATATAATAACGACGTTTCCCGGTCTGCAATCCGCGAAACCACCAAAACACCGTCATCGCGACCGCGCAGTCGAGCAGCGCGTCCATGATGGCGAGGCGCCCGATGATCGCCTGCATCAACGAACTCGACAGGATCGCAGCGGCGAAGACGCCGACGCGCGAACCGAGTTGGCGGGCGACGGCGTAACCGGTCATCGCACCCATCGCAATGGTCGCGAGCGCCGCGGGAAGGCGCATCGCAAAGGAACTCAAGCCGAAGATCTTCGCGCAGATCGCCGCGAGCCAGAAATAGAGCGGCGGCTGGACGAACCACGGCAGCCCATTGTAGTGGAGCACGACCCAATCGTGCGTCAGGAGAATCTCGCGCGCGACCTCGCCGTAGATCGTCTCGCTATTGTCCCAAAGGGTACCCGCTCCGAGCCCCGGCAGCACCAGGAGCGCCGAGGCGAGCGCGCCGAGAAGCGCAGCGCGAGTGGGACGTTGCATGCGCGGAGCAGAGTTTCGCACGGCGGTGCGGAATCCATGCCGTATCATGTCGCTTCCGCTCTCCCTTCGCCTCGCGGGGCGACTCGTCGTGTTACTGGGTGCCGGTTCGGTCGCCGCCCGCAAAGCTCGCACTTTTGTCGAAGCCGGCGCCAAGCTCTCCGTAGTCGCCCCATCGATAGGGGAGGCGATGGAGGCCTTGCTCGCCGCACACCCCGATGTACGTTGCGAGCGCCGTGCCTACCGCGAGGAGGATCTTGCCGACGCCTTCCTCTGCGTTGCCGCCACCGACAGCCCGGCGGTGAACGAAGGCGCCATGCGCGCCGCGCGCGCGCGGGGCATTCTCACCATCGACAGCACCGAACCGACGCGCGGCGACGCGACGATGCCCGCCGTCGTGCGCGTCGGCGAACTCACCTTCAGTATCGATTCGGGCGCGAGCACGCCCGCATTCTCCAAACGTATCGCGCGCGAGATCGCGTTACATTTCGACGCACGGTACGACGCTGCGGCACGGACGCTGGCGATCGCGCGCAGTTACGTGCGCGAAACGCTCTCGCCCTCGCAACGCGCCCTCGTCATGCGCGCGCTCTCGGAGTTGCCGATCGACGAACTCGCCGCGATGGATCGTAATCGTATCGAGGATGCCGTCGAAGCAACCGCCGCCACGGTGCTCGCCGACGGCGAAGCGCCTTCGACGAGCAGTGCGATCTGCGCGACCCGCGGCAGTGCGTTGGCATTGTGGCAGTCGCGCCACGTCGCCGCGCGCCTCGCTCAGAGCGGCATCGCAACGACGATGCTCGCGCTCTCGACTGTCGGCGACCGCGACCGCAGCAGCGCGCTCGCGGCGATGGGAGAGCAGGCGATCTTCGTGAAGGAGCTCGAACGGGCGCTCGCCGACGGACGCGCCGATTATGCGGTACATTCGGCGAAGGATCTTCCGAGCGCGCTCCCGGCAGGCATGCAGCTCTCTGCGATTTCGCTGCGCGAAGATCCTCGCGATGTTTATTGCAGCGAACGCTATGCAACGTTCGCCGAGCTTCCCGCGGGTGCGCGGGTCGGCACATCGAGCCCGCGACGTCGCGCGCAATTGTACGCGCTCCGCAGCGACCTCGCGTACGTCGAGATTCGCGGGAACGTCGATACGCGGTTGCGCAAACTCCGCGAAGGCGAGTACGACGCGATCGTTCTCGCCGCGGCCGGGCTGCGACGGCTCTCCCTGAACGCGACGCATACCGTCCCGTTCCCGATCGAGCAGTTACTGCCCGCGGCCGGGCAGGGCGCGCTCGCCGTCGAGACGCTGCGCGACGCGCCGCTTGCAAGCGCGCTCCGCGCCGCACTGAACGACGAGCCGAGCGAGCGAGCCGTCATCGCCGAACGCGCCGCCCTCCGCGAACTCGGCGCCGGCTGCACCGCACCGGTCGGTATCCACGGAGTCTACGAGGGCGAGGAGCTCCTCCTCCGCGGCCGGGTCAGCTCGAACGACGGGGCACCAGCCATCGCCGCCGAGCTGCGCGCCCCCGTCTCCGACGCTGCGAGCGCCGAGGATCTCGGCTGCAGCCTCGCCCGGGCGCTGCTCGCACGTGGAGCTGCAAGCCTGCTCCCGCGCAGCGGGCCGCTCGCCGGACGGCGGATCGTCCTGCCGCGCAGCGTCGAGCGCACGAGCCGCATCGCCGTCCGCCTGCGCGCGCTCGGCGCCGAGGTCACCGAACTGCGCGCGGGCGAAGAGCCCGACGAAGCGCCGGTCGATCTGCTCGCGATCCCGTCGAGCGGAGCGGCAGCGGTCGCCGCACCCTGGCTCCTCCTGTGGGGCGAGCGCGGCGTGCGCCCGCTCGTCGTCGCCATGGGCCCCGAATCTGCAAGCGCGATCGAACGCGCCGGGCTGCCTCCCGACGGAATCGCGCCGATTCCGGAGATCGACGCCTTTACCGCTTGCATTGTGAGCCTGCTCGCCTCACCCTAACGGTATGCTTCATCGCCCGCGGCGCCTTCGCCGCACCCCCGCCCTCCGCAGCCTCGTTCGCGAGCATCGAACCCCGGTCGACGCGCTGGTGATGCCGCTCTTCGTGGTCGAACGCGAGAGCGATGCGGGCGCGATCTCGTCGATGCCCGGCGTATTTCGCTACACGTTATCGCAGTGCGTCGAAGAATCGAAACGTCTCTACGCCCTGGGTGTAAACGCGGTCTTGCTCTTCGGCATTCCCGCGCACAAAGATGCCGTCGCTTCGCGCAACGCTGCCGAGGACGGAATCGTACAGCGCGCGATTGCCGCAATCAAGGCGGCGATTCCGGAGATGCTGACGATCGCCGATCTCTGTAACTGCGAATACACCGATCACGGGCACTGCGGCCTGCTCGACGAACGCGGCGACGTGCGCAACGACGAAACCGTCGCGCTACTCGTAGACGTCGCGCGTTCCTACGCACGAGCGGGCGTCGATATCGTCGCACCCTCCGATATGATGGATGGGCGCGTTAGGGCGATTCGTCGTTCGCTCGACGAGGACGGTTTTACCCAGGTCGGCATCATGGCCTATAGCGCGAAGTATTCGTCGGCGTTCTACGGGCCCTTTCGCGAAGCCGCCGGTTCGACGCCGCAATTCGGCGATCGACGCGGTTACCAAATGGACCCGCCGAACGCACGCGAAGCGATGCGCGAGATCGCACTCGATATCGAAGAAGGCGCCGACATCGTCATGGTCAAACCGGCGCTCGCCTATCTCGATATCGTCCGCAGCGCGCGCGAGCGATTCGATACCCCGATTGCGGTCTATAACGTCAGCGGAGAGTACGCGATGATGGAGGCAGCATTCGAACGCGGATGGCTCGAACGCGAACGCAGCATCGACGAACTGATGGCGGCGTTTACGCGCGCGGGTGCCGATATCATCATTACCTATTTCGCCGCCGATTACGCGCGTCGTCATGGCCGAGGTCGCTGATTTCACGGTCGCGTTGCTCCTGGGCGGTGAGGCGCGGCGGCTACCCGATAAACTCGAACGCCCGCTCGGCGAGAGTACGCTGATGGAGCGAGCGATCGCGTTTGGGCGCTCTCTCGGCCCGCTCGTCTTGCTCGGCCGCGAAGAACAGCGCGCGCGTTCGGCACGATACGGCGTTCCGTTCATCGAGGATCGCCACCCCGGCGGCGGTCCGCTGCCGGCGCTCCTCGGCGCACTCGAAGCGATCGAAGATCCCTGGGTGCTCGTTCTCGCCGCCGATCTCCCGGCACTCACCCGCGAGGTCCCAGAGCGCCTCCTCGCGCGTCGCGCACCCGGCGTCGAAGCGGTCGTTCCACAACATACCGCGGGCATCGAGCCCCTCTGCGCGCTCTACGACCGACGTGCCGCGCTGCGGGCCGCGGCGACGTCGAGCGCGAATGAGGGCCCTCGAGCGCTACTCGAAAAAATGCGCGTCGCGTATGTCGAGTTCCCCGAAGCGCTTTTTCTCAACGTCAACACCGAAGCAGACTGGTCGCAATTGCAGGAACGATACCTTTCACGATGAGTTACGAACGTTCGATATCGGCGTTTGCGCGAGCGCGCAATACGATCGCCGGAGGCGTGAACTCATCGGTTCGCGCGTTTAAATCCGTCGGCGGCAATCCGATCTTTATGCAGCGTGGAGTCGGCGCGCATATTTTCGATATCGACGGAAATCAATATATCGATTACGTGCTCTCGTGGGGTCCCTTGCTGCTCGGGCACGCACACCCCGCCGTCGTAAAAGCGATCTCGCAAGCGGCGACGCGCGGCAGTTCGTTCGGCACGCCGACCGAAGCGGAGAGCGATCTCGCCGAGACCATCGCTTCGATGCTTCCCTCCATCGAGCGTATTCGCTTCACCTCCAGCGGCACCGAAGCGACGATGAGCGCGGTTCGCCTCGCGCGCGGCGTTACCGGACGTGCAAAAATCGTGAAGTTTGCCGGCTGCTACCACGGTGCCGCCGACATGTTTCTCATCGCTGCAGGATCGAGCGCGCTGACGTTGGGGGTGCCGAATTCTCCCGGCGTTACCGCCGGGACCGCCGCCGATACGATCGTCGTACCCTATAACGACATCGATGCGGTTCGCGCCGTCTTTGCCCAACGCGGCAAAGAGATCGCAGCGATCATCGTCGAGCCGTTCGTCGGGAATATGGGCTTCATCGCTCCGCGCCCGGAGTTTCTTCCCGGCCTGCGTGCGATCTGCGACGCGCACGGTTCGCTCTTGATATTCGACGAGGTAATGACGGGGTTTCGCGTCGCTCGCGGCGGCGCGCAGGAACGTCTCGGCATTCGCCCCGACCTCACGACCTTGGGGAAAGTAATCGGCGGGGGCCTACCGGTCGGTGCCTTCGGCGGACGCGCCGACATCATGTCCCATCTCACCCCCGATGGTAAAATCTTTCACGCCGGGACGCTATCGGGAAATCCGCTCGCGATGGCGGCGGGCTTAGCGACGCTTCGGGCGGTTCGAGATGACGGCACGCTCTACGAACGTTTGGAGATTCTGGCGCGTTTGTTCGTCGAGGGTATGCGCGAACTTTTTGCCAAGCACGGGCGCCCGTTCGCCGGCGGCTACGCCGGATCGATGTTCGGTTTCTACTTTACCGACGGGCCCGTCTACGATCTCGAGGGTGCGATGCGCGCGGATACGCAAGCGTATGCGGCATTTTTCCACGCGATGGCGGAGCGCGGCGTCTATCTCGCTCCATCGCAATTCGAAGCAGGTTTTCTCTCCACCGCGCATACGACGCACGAGATCGAGCAAACCCTACACGCCGCCGACGAGGCGCTCGCTTCGATGGCCGCCGAATAGCAGCCGATGCCGATTCTTTGCATCGGGCTCTCGCACCATACGGCGCCGGTCAGCGTGCGCGAAAGCCACGCCTTCCCGACATCGCGGATGACCGAGGCCCTGCAGATGTTGCATGGGTACGACGCCGTCAACGAAGCGGTCATGCTGCAGACCTGCGGTCGCTTAGAGATTTACGCCGAGGTCGATGAATTCGA
Organism: Vulcanimicrobiota bacterium; assembly: GCA_013044185.1. Classification (GTDB taxonomy): domain Bacteria; phylum Vulcanimicrobiota; class Vulcanimicrobiia; order Vulcanimicrobiales; family Vulcanimicrobiaceae; genus JABEUX01. Next base: position 10,231 of record JABEUX010000158.1, read on the forward strand.
ACGCGGTGCGGAGCAAATTAAAACCTTCCTCACGCAGTTCAGGCACGGCACGATCGCCTTCGATCTCGAGTCGTATCTCTACACGCATCTCGGGCGAGAAGCGGTCGAGCACCTGCTCCGCGTAACGACCGGGCTCGATTCGATGTTAATCGGCGAGGCCGAGATTCTCGGCCAGGTCAAGAGCGCGTACCTCCACGCGCAACGCGCCGGTGCCTGCGGCAGCAGCATGCACAAACTCTTCCGCGAGGCGCTCAATGCGGGGAAAGCAGCGCGAACGCAAACCACGATCGGTGAAGAATCGGCGAGCGTGGCAACCGCTGCCGTCGACTCTATCGAAGCGCGAATGGGATCCCTCGAGGATCGCTGTGCGGCGGTCATCGGTGCGGGGGCGATGGGTCGCAGCGCCGCGCGGCGGCTTCGCAGCCGCGGCGTCGGCACGCTCTTGGTCGCCAACCGCACGCATACGCGCGCACAAGAGCTCGTCGGGGAGCTTGGCTCGGGTGTCGCGCACGATTTACGCGAAATTACCTCGCTTCTCGAAGCCGCCGATGTCGTCATCAGTTCCACCGAGGCGAGCACCTTCGTCCTAACGACCGCCGACGTAGCGGAGGCGATGGCGCGGCGACCGCAGCGGCCGCTCCTCATTCTCGATATCGCGGTTCCGCGCGACAGCGATCCCGATATCGCCGATATTGAAGGCGTAACGTTGTTGGATATCGACACGCTCAAATCGGTCGTCGACGATCGCTTGGAACGTCGCCGCCAGGCGATACCGCAGGTCGAAGAGATCATCGTCGAATATCTCGAGCGTTTTCGCACGTGGTATCAAGCGCGCACGACCGTGCCGACGATTGCCGCGCTCACCGAGCGTGCGGAGGCGATCCGCAACGCGGAGATCGAACGTCTCTTTGCGCGCCTACCCGATCTCACGCCGCGCGAACGCATGCTCATCGTCGGTTCCTCGTTGACGATGCTTTCCAAGCTCTTGCATCCGGCGGTAACGACGATTCGCGAAAAGGCCGGGAGCGATCGCAGCGAGGCACTCGCGTTCACGCGCCTGCTCGACGAACTTTTTTCGCTCGACGGCACGCATAATGGCCGGCTTCGTTAGCCTCATCGGCGCCGGCCCCGGCGATCCCGGATTGCTGACGCTGCACGCCGCGCGCGCGCTCCGCGAGGCCGACGTTTTGCTCTACGATGCACTCGCCTCCGATGCGGTGGTCGCACTTGCAGCGCCGAGTTGCGAGCGTACGTTCGTCGGCAAGCGCGGCGGAAACCATGCGATGCCGCAGGAGCAGATCGAAGCGTTGATGATCGCGCACGCGCGCGAAGGAAAACGCGTCGTGCGGCTCAAGGGCGGGGATCCACTGGTCTTTGGGCGCGGCGGCGAAGAAGCGCAACGCCTTCACGCAGCGGGAATTCCATTCGAGATCGTCCCCGGCATTAGCTCGGCGATCGCCGCGCCGGCCTACGCGGGCATTCCGGTAACCCATCGCGATTGCAACGTCGCATTCACGGTGGCGACGGGACACGAAGATCCTACTAAAGCCGAAAACACGTTGGATTGGGCGAAACTCGCCGATCCGCATCGCACGCTCGTGCTGTTGATGGCGATGGGCAACCTCGCGGAGATCGCAACGCGCTTGCGCGCAAACGGCCTGGCCGCCGAGACGCCCGCCGCCGTTATTGAAAACGGAACGCGGCCGTCGCAGCGTACCGTGACCGGGAGCTTAGCGACGATCGCGGAGCGTGCGAAGAGTGCCGGGCTTGGGGCGCCGGCAATTTTTATCGTCGGTGAGGTCGTGCGTCTGCGCGAGGAACTACGCTGGTTCGACCGTTCGCCGCTCTTCGGCAAGCGATTGCTGCTCACGCGCCCGGCAGAGCAGGGCGAGGAATTCGCCGCGCGCGCACTCGCTCGGGGAATCGAACCGATCCTCGCGCCGACGATCGAGATCGAGCCCCCCGACGACCCGACGGCGGCGAACGATGCCGTCGAGAGCCTCGAAAGCTATGCCTGGGTGCTCTTCACCTCGCGCAACGGCATCGATGCCTGTTTTGCGCGGCTGCACGCGCTCGGACGCGACGCACGCGCCTTCGGTCATGCACGCGTGGCGGCGATCGGAGCGAAGAGCGCGCAACGGCTAGCGGAGTATGGCGTACGCGCCGACCTCGTTCCAAAAACGTACGTCGCCGAAGAACTCGCGGTCTCGCTTCTCCATCGCGCGAGGGCGGCATCGCGCATTTTACTTTACCGAGCGCAGGAGGCTCGCGACGTGCTTCCCAGCGTGCTCGCCGCCGAAGGCATGCAGGTCGACGACGTTGCGGCATATCGAACGCGCTTCGCGCCCGATCCGCGCTTTGCCGAAAAGGCGGCGCGCGCGGAGATGATCGCCTTCACGAGTGCCTCGACCGTGCGCGGATATATCGACCAGTTCTCCGATGCGGCGGCGGCGCTGGAGAGCGCTCGCGGCAAAATCATCGGGGCGATCGGCCCGATCGCCGCCGAGGCGGCGCGTGGGCTGGGCTTTCACGTCGATCTCGTTGCCGACGTCGCGACGACCGACGCACTACTCGATGCTTTCGAAGCGTTCTTTACGGCTAAAAAATGAAATCGCGCGCGCTCACGCGCGACGGAACGATCGCGGCCGCATGCGTCGGCCTCGCGACGTTGCTCGGTTTTCACCTCATCGGGGCGCTCGTGCTCTTCGCATTTTTTCTGCCGTCGATCGCGTTGTCGAAACTACCGCACCCGCACCCCGAGCGACTTCGCGATATCGATAAACAGGGAGCGCGCGACGCATGGCAGGTCGTTGCGAACGGAGGCGTCGCCGGCGTTGCGGGAATCATCGCGTTCATTTTTCCGCAAGCGCACGCGTACGCGGCAGCGGCCTTCGTTGGAGCCTTCGCAGCGGCATCGGCGGATACGTGGGGAACGGAGATCGGCACGCGTTTCGGAGCGAACGTGCGCTCGATTCTTACCTTTCGTCGCGAAGCCGACGGTCTTTCGGGGGGAGTCACGACGGCGGGAACGCTGGCGGAGATCGCCGGAGCGCTCGTCGTAGCGGCGAGCGCCGCACTCTTTTCGCTCGCACCGCTCGCCGCCGGAACCGCGGGCGGAATCGTCGGCGCTTTCGCCGATTCGTATCTCGGAGCGAGCGTGCAGGAGCGCCGATATTGCCGAACCTGCGCGCGAGCCTGCGAGAGCGACCCGCACGCCTGCGGCGCCCCGACGCAACGCGTGCGCGGAGTGCGCGGCTTTCGCAACGATGCGGTGAATTTCAGTGCGACGCTCGTGGGAGCCCTAACCGGTCTCGCCTTTCTTGCGCTCGCTACGCGTTATTTTCCGTAGGTTTTGCGCAAGTACGCGATGATTGCGTCGTCATCGTCGGCGATTTTCACGTCGCCGTCGACGAGCGACGGGATGCCCGTCCTCCCGAAGAGCTCTTTCACCACGACGCGTTCGCCGTGGTTTCGCGGAACGTTGACCACGCGATAATCGAGCAAGAGGTCGGTCATCACCCCACGCACTCGGGCGCAATAGCCGCACCATTCGGCTTGGTAGAGGACGATATCGGTCGCGATCATGGGGAATGAATCCGCGAAAGCCGGCGGCGCCCCTGCCGCCGGGAGCATTCTCTCCTCGGCCCGTCGAAAGTCGCAGTTCTTCCAGCCGGACTTTCGATGATGCTCGAACGCAGCGACGACCGACGGCGACGGACGAGCGCGGCCCTCGGTGCCTCGCTCGCGCTCCACCTCGTGCTTCTCGCGCTGCTCCCCTCGCTCGTCGCGGTTCGTTCGCGGCGCCCGAGCGTCACCACGCTCTCCTTCGCCCGGATCTCCCGCATCGAATTAGCCCGAACGCCGCGGACACCGCCGCTCCGACGCCCCCCGCAGCGCCTCGCGACGCCCGCACCGCCGCATCCCACGCGGGCGAAGCCGCGCCCCCATCTCGCGCCCCATTTGAGATCTCCGGTGAAGCCTCCGGCG
>JABEUX010000159.1 GCA_013044185.1 Vulcanimicrobiota bacterium
CCCTTCGGGAGCGATTTTTCCTACTCGGAAGAGAAAATTATCGCTCGCAACAACGACGATCTCGGCAACGACTTAGGAAATCTCGTCCGCCGCTCGTTAGCGATGCTCGCGAAATACTGCGACGGAGTCGTCCCTGCCGCAGGCGAGCATTTTATCGGCGACACCCTCGCCCCGCTGCCGGGGCGCGTCGCCGATGCGATCTTCGATCTGCGATTTCGCGACGCACTCGAAGCGATCTGGCAATTGGTGAGCGCGCTCAATCGCAGCATCGACGAACGCAAGCCCTGGGAGCTCTGGAAACGTCGCGAGGAGCCCGAAGCAAAGGCTGCGCTCGATGCACTGATGTACGAACTCTGCGAAGGCCTACGTTGGTTGGCGAGCCTGCTCGCGCCGTTCATGCCGGGAAAAGCAGCGGAGATCGCGGGGCAGCTCGGGCTCGCCGAAGGCGCGCACGAACGCGAACTGCGCTCGCTACGCTGGGGCGCTCTCGCCGCCGGAACGCGCAGCGCGCCAGGCGCGGTGCTCTTCGCGCGAATTGAGGTCGCCGAGCCTTCCTCGGCATGACGACGCTCGATCGCGCCCGTTTCTATCGCATGGCGATCTTCGCCCCCGGCGCGATCGGTCTCGTCGCTTTTATTGCAGCGCTCGCGCGTAGTACCGCGCCTTGGTCGCTCTCCGATTCCTTACTCGTCCTCTTTGCGCTCGCGGCGACCCTCGCGGTCGCGTTTTACGCAACCTCGTTGCCGCGCTTGCGCTCGCGGCGCGTTGCATTCGGGGCCGAGGGCTACGTCCTCGACGTTCCGATTCTCGCGCCGCTGATGCTCGCGTCCTTTCACGGCGGAGAGATCGCCGCATTAGCGGCGTTTCTCGGCTTTTCGCTCGCCGCATACATCCGCCGCGAGGAACTCGGTTTCGATATCCTTCGCCACGGAGTCGGGCGCGCAACGCTATTGTTACTCGTCGCGGCCTTCGTCCCACCGCAGGCCTTGCTCTCCTGGAATTTTTTACGCTTCGGTGTCACCACCGTGGTGATTGCCGCCGCATACGAGTTTGCTTTCGCCGCGCCATTATTGGCGATCGCACGCAACGTCTCGATCCGTCACACCGTTCTGCGTTTCGCCCGCACGCGCGGACTCTGGCTTTCGTTGGCGACCGTCGCACTGTGGGCGAGCGTCGACCGCTGGGGCTTTCTCACCGGTGGAGCGGCACTCGGCGTCGCGCTCTGGCTACCGCTGCCCTACGTTGCGTGGCTTCGCTGGAATAACGACCGTCTGAGCGGAGAGCTCGCACGGCTCAAGCTCGTGCGGGAGGCCGTCGCCGCAATGCTCGCCGCGCGCGATCCGCTCCCGCAGATGCGCAGCATTCTCGGCTCGCTACGTCGCGCGCTCGTCGACGAGACGCTCGAAATCGTCACCCGTACCGAGAACAAGAAAAAATGGCAGACCGTCGCGAGCCTCGGCCCAACGATCGGCGAGGATGCCGCAGCCTTGCGCGCTCGCCTGCTCGCGCGCCTGCCTTCGGCGGAGCGCGAAAGTGCGAAAGCGAGCGTCGGTGCGGCGACGATTTCGGTCTACGCGATTCGCGCCGGCGACGCGTTGGCGGGTGCGTTGCTTGTCCATCGTAAACGCGACGATATCAGCGCGCGCGAACATCAACAATTCTATCAAGCGGCTCGCGAGTTAGCCCCGCTGTTGATCGATCTGCAAAGTATCTCCGAGGCCCACAACGCCGCAAATACCGATCCGTTGACCGGCGTCTTCAATCGTCGCGCAATTCTCGAGCGGTTAAATGCAGTGGTCGACGATGCGCGCCACGGTGCCGTTTTGATGCTCGATATCGATCGCTTTAAAGATATCAACGATCGCTTGGGGCACGCTGCGGGCGACGGCGTCCTGCGCCGCGTCGCCGACGAAATTCGAGCGGCCTTGCGCCTTGAAGACGCGTTGGGACGCATCGGCGGCGAAGAATTTCTCGTCGTCATGCCCGACGCTTCCCGCGACGTTGCCGTCGCGATCGGCGAACGAATCCGGAACGGCGTCGCGCGTTCCGACGGTGGCGAGCATCAGGCGGCGGTGACGATCAGCATCGGTGTCGCGACCGTCCGCGGGCACGACCGCCCGGCAGAGTTACTCGCCCGCGCCGATCGCGCACTGTATGAAGCGAAGCGACTCGGGCGCAATCGACTCGTCGAGGCAGAGCAGAGCGCGTGATCGACACTCACGCGCACGTACACGATGCGAAGTTCGACGAGGACCGGGAGGCGATGCTCGCACGCGCGCGCGCCGCCGGGGTCGATCGGATTATTACCGTTGGATGCGATCTCGCGGATAGCGAACGCGCGCTCGATTGCGCGCGCACCTACGGCCTTACGGCAAGCCTCGGTATCCATCCTCACGAAGCGATCGATGCACCGGAGCGCATCGATCTTGCATTCGATCGACTCTTCGATGCCGCCGTTCACGTAGCCATCGGCGAGATCGGGCTCGATTACTATTACGACCATAGCCCGCGCGAGATCCAACGCCGCGTCCTGGACGAACAACTCGCATACGCAAAGCAGCGTCGCCTCCCGACGATCTTCCATCAACGCGATGCCTTCGACGATTTCGTCGCCGCGCTTCGCGAGAGCTACGACCCCTCGCTCGGCGGCGTCGTCCACTGCTTTACCGGCGACGCAGCGCAGGCGCGGCTCTTGGTCGGCGAGTTCGGCTTACGTTTGGGAATCGGCGGAGTGCTGACGTTCAAGAGCGCTGAGCTGTTGCGCGAAGCCGTGCGTGCCGTCGGCATCGACGCACTGATGTTAGAGACCGATTGCCCCTATCTCGCGCCGGTGCCGATGCGCGGGCAGCGCAACGAACCCGCATTCGTACGGCACACCGCAGAGCGCCTCGCCGAGGTTCTCGCGCTGCCGCTCGAACTCGTGCTCGCTCGCACCGATGCAAACGCGGAGGCGCTTTTTACCGCGCGTTAACGTACTCGCTCGCGTGCGCCCACGTCCGTTCGAAGCGCGCGTGGAGCTGCGCGCAAATCGCGGCGGCACGCGTTTGTAGCCCCCAGTCACACGCCCCGGGCGCGGCATAGGTGGCATTCGCGCTGCCGATCCAGACGCGATCGCCACGAAGCGCGAATTTTTCGCTGCTATCGCCGAGGCGAACGCCGACCCCCGCTGCTGCAAGGCGGGCGAGCGCCCGATCCTCGCTCCCGCCGGGGCGTACATCTGCCCGCGCTACGCAGAGACGCACGACGACGCCGCGCGTCGCGAGCGTGCGCAACAGCGAATAGAGCGGCGAAGCGAAGCCGAACGATTCGCTGGCAATCGCGACCCGCTCGCCTCGGCGCGCCGTCGCCAATAACGCAGCCTCCGCAGCGAGCGCGCGGCGTTTGCTCAACGTAAGCACAGCACTCGCGCGCTGGGCGGGAATCCGGAGGATCGTATCGCCGCGCGCGCTCCAGTTCCGATCGTCGAGATAGAGCGCGGCGTCGACGCGCGCGATTTTCGCATGAAAGGCACCGGCGGACTCGGCGGTGCGAACGCCGGCGCCACGAAGGCGCGCCAACGCTCGCTCGTTCGCCGCAGCGGGCCCTGCCGGCGCGAAGGGCGCCCCTGCGAGCGTCACCGAGACCTCGGCACCCCGGCGCGCCGCCGCAACGAGGGCATCTTCAACCGGCCCCGGGGCGAGTGCGTACGCTTGCAGATCGATATGCCGAGCGCGCTGCAACGCCGCTAAAAATTCGGAGGTTGTGGCGAGGGTCACCATCATGGCATCGTTCACTCCAACCGCCCGCTGCGACAAGTCGCGCACAGGAGAGGCCTCGGATGCTTGGAAAGCAGGCCGGAAGAGATGGCAGAGATTTCGACCGCTAACCCCGTCGGCGACAAGGGAGCCTTCGTGCGCGATATGTTCGCGACGATCGCCCCCCGCTACGATCGCGCCAACCGCGTCCTCACCGGCGGCCTCGACGAACTCTGGCGGCGCCGGGCGATCGCACTCCTCGCGCCGGCGAAGGGTGCGCGGCTGCTCGACCTCTGCTGCGGCACCGGCGATCTCAGCTTTCACCTTCTGCGCCACGACGCCGAAGCTCGCGTGACCGGCATCGATTTCTGCGAACCGATGCTCGCTCGGGCGCGCGATCGCGCCGAGCGCGCGGGCATAACCGGCGCCGAATTTCTCGAAGGCGACGTCACCGCGCTGCCCTTTCCCGACGAATCGTTCGACGGCGCGATCATGGGTTTTAGTTCGCGCAATATCGTCGATCTCG
>JABEUX010000160.1 GCA_013044185.1 Vulcanimicrobiota bacterium
CCGACGTTTCGTGCCGGTGTAGGTGCGGGCGTGTGAAGTATGAAGCGGCTGGGACATAGCCGCTCCATTCTCCGTCGGGGCGTGCGACTCCGCGCATGCGGCGGAGCTCTGTCTAGATCTTGGGGCCGATATCTTTTTGCGCGAGTTTGTTGAGATGCCCGATGATGAGCACCGCGAGCAGCGTCACGACGACCGCGTAGAGGAGCTCCACCCAAAGGCCGCTCCCGTGCTTCAAAAATCGCCCGACAAGATCGGCGATGAATTTATTCCAGGCTCCGGCGGCAAGGAGGCCAAAGGCCACCGTCGCCAGGGAGAGCATCGTTCCGAGATAGGTCGGCTTTACTTCCATTCGGCAATCCCTTGTCATGGAGTCGATCGCGCTGCCGCGGGCGCGCACAAAAAAGGCGGCCCGAGTTCCTTCTCGGGCCGCCTTCGATTCGCTTGCTACGAATCGCTATGCTTTGAGTTCGATATCGACGCCGGCCGGCAGATCGAGATGCATGAGGGCATCCATCGTCTTCGGCGAGGCCTGAAGGATATCGACGAGGCGTTTATGCGTCCGCATTTCGAAGTGCTCGCGCGACTTCTTATCGTTATTCGTCGAACGCTGCACGCAGTAACGGTTGATCTCGGTGGTCGCCGTAACATTGCAAAGAAAGAACGCGCCGGTACGCTTGGCAGTCTCGACGATCCGCTCCGCGCTCTGGTCGAGGACTTGGTGGTCGTAGGCCTTGAAACGAATACGAATTTTCTGCTTAGACATCTCTCTTCGAATCCTTCAGTTGACAAAGAACGGTTGCGCGAAGACCGCGCGAGGGAATGGCGGAGGCGAACCTACGCCGAGACGGAGGTGACGACGCCTGCGCCGACGGTACGTCCACCTTCGCGGATCGCGAAGCGAAGACCCTCTTCGCAAGCGATCGGCGTGATGAGCTCGACTTCCATCTGCACGTTGTCGCCGGGCATCACCATCTCGACGCCCTCGGGCAGCTTGATGGTTCCGGTGACGTCGGTGGTGCGGAAGTAGAACTGCGGACGATAGTTTCCGAAGAACGGCGTGTGACGGCCGCCTTCGTCCTTGGAGAGGACGTAGACTTCGGCTTTGAACTTCTTATGCGGCTTGATCGAACCCGGTTTGGCAAGCACCTGGCCGCGCTCGATGTCGTTGCGATCGATACCGCGGAGCAGCACGCCGATGTTGTCGCCGGCGATGCCCATATCGAGCAGCTTGCGGAACATTTCGATGCCCGTCACCGTGGTCTTACGGGTCTCTTCTTGAAGACCGACGATCTCGACTTCTTCGCCGACCTTCACCTGGCCGCGTTCGACGCGCCCGGTGCCGACCGTACCACGGCCGGTGATCGTGAAGACGTCTTCAACCGGCATGAGGAACGGCTTATCGGTCTCACGCACGGGCTGAGGAATATACTCGTCGATCGTATCCATGAGCTTGAAGATCGGATCGGCATCCGGGTCGCCACGCTTGCCGCTGGAGTTGAGCGCCTTGAGCGCCGAACCGCGGATGATCGGCGTGTCGTCGCCGGGGAACTCGTACTTGCTGAGCAACTCGCGGACTTCCATCTCGACGAGTTCGAGCAATTCCTCGTCGTCGACCATGTCGCACTTATTGAGGAAGACGACGATGCGCGGCACGCCGACCTGACGCATGAGCAGAATGTGCTCGCGGGTCTGCGGCATCGGGCCGTCGGTCGCCGAAACGACGAGGATCGCGCCGTCCATCTGCGCCGCACCGGTGATCATGTTCTTGATGTAGTCGGCATGTCCGGGGCAGTCGACGTGCGCGTAATGACGCTTCACGGTCTCGTACTCTTGGTGCGAGATCGCGATCGTAATACCGCGTTCCTTTTCTTCGGGAGCGTTATCGATTTCGTCGACGCCGCGCTTCTGCGCGAGCCCTTCGCTTGCCAGACAGTTGGTGATCGCTGCCGTGAGCGTGGTCTTGCCGTGGTCGACGTGACCGGTGGTGCCGATGTTTACGTGCGGCTTGGTACGCTCGAACTTTGCTTTAGCCATGGTGTTTTTGCGTTGTCCTCTTTCGGTGTTACCTGGTGATTGAACGCCTCGAGCTTATGCCGCCGAGGTCTTCTTGCCGGCCGCCTTCGCGACGATCTCTTCTTCGACCGACTTGGGCGCCTTTTCGTAGTGAGAAAATTCCATCGTGTACGTCGCGCGCCCCTGCGTTGCAGAACGCATATCGGTCGCGTAACCGAACATTTCGGAGAGTGGAACGTTGGCCAAAATGACCTGCGCTCCACCGGCGACTTCCTCGGTCGCCTGGATCATGCCGCGACGGCGGTTTAAATCGCCGGTGATCGCACCCATATAATCCTTGGGCGTGGTCACTTCGACCTTCATGATCGGTTCGAGCAAAATCGGCCCTGCGGCGCGATTCGCTTCTTTCCAACCCATCGAGGCGGCGATTTTAAACGCCATCTCCGAGGAGTCGACATCGTGATAGGAGCCGTCGAACGCCGTCGCTTTGAAATCGAGAACCGGATATCCGGCGAGAACGCCGCTCTGTGCGGACTCCTCGATCCCCTGCATGACGGCCTTCTGGTACTCCTTGGGAACGGTACCGCCGACGATCTTCCATTCGAACTGGAAGCCGCTGCCCGGCTCCAACGGTTCGACGCGGATCCATACGTCGCCGTACTGACCCTTGCCGCCGGATTGCCGAACGAACTTTCCTTGCTTCTCGACCGTCTTGGTGATCGCTTCCTTGTAGGCGACCTGCGGTTTGCCGACGTTCGCTTCGACTTTAAATTCGCGGCGCAGACGATCGACGATAATTTCGAGATGCAACTCGCCCATACCGCCGATAATCGTTTGCTGCGTCTCTTCATCGGTACGCATGCGGAACGTGGGATCCTCTTGCGCGAGACGTGCGAGCCCCTTGCCGAGCTGATCCTGATCGCCCTTCGTCTTCGGTTCGATCGCCTGGAAGATGACCGGTTCGGGGAAGGTGATCGACTCGAGGATGATCGGCGTCTTTTCGTCGCAGAGCGTATCGCCGGTGCGCGTATCGGTGAGCCCGACCGCCGCCGCGATGTCGCCCGCGCCGATCGAATCGATATCTTCGCGATGGTTGGCGTGCATGCGCAGGATGCGCCCGATGCGTTCTTTTTTACCGGAGCGCGCGTTGTAGACGTACGA
>JABEUX010000161.1 GCA_013044185.1 Vulcanimicrobiota bacterium
CCTGCTGGGCAGTGCGAAACTCAACGGCTACAATCCCGAAGCCTTTCTGCGCGAGGTGCTTACGCGCATCGCCGACCATCCTATCAACCAGATCGCCGAATTACTACCGTGGAACTTGAACGCGCACGCCACACCGCTCGCCGCTGACGACGCGACGACCAATCTATTGCTACAGAGCTAAACGGCTCAGCACGATAGCCCGCTCGCCGTCAAGACGGCCTTGAGAAGACGGTTACGCCAATTGAAGGTTCGATGAAAAAAGTTACTACTATCCCACTGAACGAAGGATCGACAACGCAGCGCCCGTTCTCTGCGGAGGAATTTCTTGCGGTTATGGGCGCGGGCCGAACGATCGAGGAGTACACGAAAGGCGCGGTCGTTTTCGCACAGGGCGACGCCGCCGATTCCGTCTTTTACATACAGAGCGGGAAGGTGAAGCTCTCGGTACTCTCGCCGGCCGGCAAAGAAGCGGTCATCGCGGTTTTTAATACGGGAGATTTTTTAGGCGAAGGGTGCCTGACGGCCCAGAAGCAACGGATGGCGAGCGCGACGGCATTAGCCGATTGCGCCCTGGTCAAAGTCTTAAAAGCGGCGATGATCAAGACGTTGCACGATGAGCCCGCGTTTTCAGCGCGCTTCATCGAGCATCTGCTGACACGAAACATTCGCGTTGAAGAAGATCTCGTCGATCAGCTTTTCAACTCCAGTGAAAAACGTTTGGCGCGTATCTTATTATTGTTGGCAAATTTCGGCAAGCCGGGGCAACCCGAAGAAGTTATTGCCGATATCAGCCAGGAGGTACTCGCGGAAATGATCGGGACGACCCGCTCGCGCGTGAGTTTCTTCCTCAATAAATTCCGTAAGTTGGGATTCATCGAATACAACGGGAAAATGCACGTCCACAGTTCGCTGTTGAATGTGATCCTGCACGACTAAGCGGGGCTGAGTGGGAATTCGACCCGGAGGCGTTGGAAACGTAGAAAGTCTCGGTCGTGCGTGTAGAGCGTTGCTCCGTTTTCAATCGCGTAGGCTGCAGCGGCATCGAACGGATGCTCGAAGATGCGCGCATCGGTCGCGAGGCGTACGAAGGCGACGAGCGTTGCGAGCGGAAACCCGACGGGCTCCGCTTCATTCATGCAGGATTCGAACCACGAGCGCGCACGATCGTGCATTGGCGACGAAGCGTCGTAGGCGTACAAGAGCAGGTTGACGTCGAGGAGTTTCATCGGCGAGCCGCACCATCGAGGCGATCGAGGAGACTCTCGATATCCGCCAGATCCATGCCCTCGCGCAGTCTTTTTGAAGCTGCGACGCGTTCGTCGTGCTTCGTCGGCGAGTTTTTGGGCGACGTCATCGTCGAGCGTCAGGGTCGTTCTCACATCGTGATGATATCGCGAAGACATCATGATGTCGATGCCCCACCGTGGGGCGCATCTCTCGCTCATCCCGCGCTCACCAAGCGCTCGAGACTGCGGTAGCCGATCGCTTCGGCGACATGCTCGGCGGCGATCCGTTCGCTCCCGGCAAGATCGGCGATCGTGCGGGCGACGCGCGCGAGCCGATCGACGGCGCGGGCCGAGAACTGCCGCTTTGCGCTCGCACGCTCGAGCAGCTTGAGCGCCGCTCCGTCGAGCGCGCAGAGCGTTCGCACGGCAGCGGCCGGAATATCGGCGTTCGCGCTGAGCCCGATGTGTGCGAGCCTTTGCTCCTGCCGCTCGCGCGCGGCGAGCACCCGCACGCGTACCTGCGCCGATGATTCCGCGGCCTCGTGCCGCACCATATCGTCGAAGGGGACGCGCGCGATCTCGATCTGTAGATCGATACGGTCGAGGAGCGGCCCGGAGAGTTTGTTCGCATACCGCGCGACCGCGCCATCGTCGCAGCGGCACTCGGCATTACGGACGCCGCGAAAGCCACAGGGGCAGGGATTCATCGAAGCGACGAGTTGGAAACGCGCCGGGTAGCAGAAGCTGCCGGCAGCGCGCGCGATCGTCACGATCCCTTCTTCGAGTGGTTGCCTGAGTACCTCGATGGTGCTGCGCGAAAACTCCGGAAGCTCGTCGAGAAAGAGCACGCCGTTATGCGCGAGCGAGATCTCGCCGGGTCGCGCATTGCTGCCGCCGCCGACGAGGGCTACGTGGCTAATCGTGTGGTGGGGAAAGCGAAACGGGCGAACGCGCACGATCCCGCGCTCGCTCCCCAAGACGCCGGCAACGCTGTAGATTTTCGTTACGTCGAGCGCTTCGTTGAGCGTCATCGGGGGCAGAATGCCCGGCAAGCGGCGCGCGAGCATCGTTTTTCCGCATCCCGGCGGGCCGACGAAGAGCAAGTTGTGTCCCCCCGCCGCCGCAATTTCGAGCGCGCGTTTCGATGCGAGTTGCCCGCGAACGTCGGCGAGATCGCCGTGCGCTGCCGCGTCGTGCCGCTGCAATTCCGGGGTTGTGCTCCGTTTGCGCCACCGCTGTCCGTTCCCGGCGACCGTTGCAACCGCGTCGGCGAGCGAATCGAGCGCGTAGAGTTCGATCCCGTCGACGAGCGAGGCTTCATCCAAGTTGCCGCGCGGTATCAAGAACGACGTGAAGCCGGCACTCTTCGCACCGAGCAGCATCGGCAACAGCCCGGTCACCGGGCGCAGCGAACCGTCGAGCGCGAGCTCGCCGAGCGCGATAAAACCTCGAAGTTCGGCGGGTGGAATCTGTTCGTCGATTGCGAGCAATGCCAATGCGATGGCGAGGTCGAAGCCCGGACCCTCTTTACGGAGATCCGCCGGCGAGAGATTCACCAACAAACGACCCGCCGGAAAGGCGAAGCCGGAATTAAAAATCGCGGCGCGGACGCGGTCGCGCGATTCACCAAGTGCGCGATCCGGTAAGCCGACGATCGCAAAGGCCGGCGTTCCGGCGGAGCTGTCGGCTTCGATGCCGACGATATAGCCGTCGATGCCGTGCATCGCGGCGGAGAAGGCGCGGCTGAGCATATCGTTCGTCCTTTGCGACGATCGAGCGCTTCGACAAGAGAGGGTCGAAAAAACACCAGGACGGCACGCTGAAGGAGCTAAGAACGCTGTATGAAGGGCGAATCGATGCTGCGAGGACTGATCGTACCGACGCCGCTCGGCCGCTCGCTGCTGATCGAATACGATGCTGACGCAGTGGTTCGAAGCGACTTCGTCGTGCGTTCCGACCGAGCGCCGACGAGCCCGAAATCGGCGCTCGGCCGTGAAATCGAGCGTCAGATACAGGCGTACTTCGCACGGCGCTTGGAGCGCTTCGAACTTCCGCTCGCGCTTGCGGGCCCGCCCTTTGCGCGGCGCGCCTGGGAGTTCGTTGCAAGCACCGCATTCGGCGATCGGCTCAGCTACGGCGAGGTCGCTCGTTTGCTCGGCGCTCCACGCTCCCACCGTGCCGTCGCCGCCGCGATGTCGCGCGCGCCGCTCGCACTCTTCGTCCCCGCCCACCGCGTTCTCGGCGCGGACGGGCGAGTGAAGGGCGCGAGCCCGCGTTCGCTGCGTGCCCGTCTACTCGCCTTTGAAAGTCTCGGGCTTGTGGGGGAACGAACGCGGTAAGCGCGTACCCTGCCGCCCATGCATCTTACCGCACTCGATTGGTGGATCGTCGTGCTCTCGTTGGGCATAACGTTCGTTCCCGCAATCGTTCTCGCTCGGCGCGCCGGCCGCAATACCAGCGAGTTCTTCGCCGCGGGGCGGCAAGCACCGTGGTGGCTGATCGGTATCTCGCTCGTTGCGACGACGTTCTCTACCGATACCCCCAACTTGGTGACGAATATCGTGCGCGAAGGCGGCGTAGCGGGGAATTGGGTGTGGTGGTCGTTTCTCCTGACCGGTCTCGCGACGGTCTTTTTTTACGCGCGGCTCTGGCGCCGCAGCGGCGTGCTCACCGATCTCGAATTTTACGAAATGCGCTACTCGGGTGTCGGTGCGCGTGCGGTGCGCGGCTTTCGCGCCGTCTATCTTGGTTTATTGTTCAACTGGTTCATTATCGCTACCGTAAATCTCGCGTTGACGAAAATTTGCGGCATTCTTTTTGGTTGGACGAATGTAGAAACGCTCGCCATCGCCGTCGTCGTGCCGATCGTCTTTGCGGCAACCGCGGGGCTCTGGGGCGTTATGGTCACCGATACGATTCAATTTCTGATCACGATGAGCTCGGCGATCGCAGCGGCGTACTTTGCCCTGCGCGCACCGCACGTCGGTGGGCTCGCCGGGCTCTTTTCGCAGATCCGCGCCGTCCATCCGCACTGGCTCTCGTTTTTCCCGAATTTTAACGATTGGCAGACGGCGCTGGCGATTTTCGTCATTCCGCTGACCGTGCAATGGTGGTCGGTCTGGTACCCCGGCGCGGAGCCGGGTGGCGGAAGTTACGTCGCCCAACGCATGCTCGCAGCGCGTAGCGAACGCGATGCAATGGGTGGAACCCTCGCATTTCAAGCGATGCATTACGCACTGCGACCGTGGCCGTGGATCATCGTCGCGCTCGCCTCGACGATCGTCTATCCGACCGTCCACGATATCGCCGTGCGCTTCCCGCACCTGCAACCGGCGCTGCTTGGTAACGACATTGCCTATCCGGCGATGCTCGTCTTTATGCCCGCAGGTTTTGCCGGCTTCATGGTCGCCGGTATCTTTGCCGCCTATCGTTCCACTATCGAAACGCACTTGAATTGGGGCACGTCGTATCTCGTACACGATCTCTATCGCCGGTTTATGGCGCCGGGGCGCGACGAACGGCATTACGTCATCGTCGGTCGATTGGTGACCGTCCTCATCGCACTCGGCGGCGTCGGCGTAACCTTCTTACTCGGCACCGCGCGACAGGGCTTCGATCTGTTGCTCTCGATCGGTGCGGGAACCGGGCTGCTCTACCTCTTACGTTGGTTTTGGTGGCGCATCGACGCGGCGAGCGAGATTGCGGCGATGGTGGTCTCCTTCCTCATCGCGATCGCTTTCTTCACCGCGGGAAAACTCGGGTACGCCGTCGATCCTACCACCTCGCTCTTAATCGGCGTGGGCGTCACCACCCTCGCGTGGCTGGGAATAACGCTGCTCTTCCCGCCGAAGGACGAACGGACGCTCGTTGCCTTCTACCAACGTATCCACCCACCGGGGCCGGGCTGGAAGTATATTCGCGAGCGTTATGGGCTTCCGAAATCGCAGGATTCGCCTGCCGCCGCGCTCGCGGGCTGGGTGCTTGGGCTCGCCGCAATCTATGGCGTGCTCTTCGCGACCGGCGCGTGGTTGCAGGCCGCTTGGTTGCCGGCGTGGGTGTGGAGCGCGGTGAGCGTCGTCGCGACGCTGGGGCTCGTCGCCGTCATGCGCCGGCTTTGGGCGGGGGACGAAGGCACGGCGGAGACCGAAAGCCAACCTTCTGCGCGCGAATCCTAAGGCTCGCTCGCTGCTGCGTGATACGAAAGGGAACTCCGTGAATATAGCTCGTCGCTCGGCCATCGTGGCGGTGCTTGCGCTCGCCGCATGCTCCTCTCACGGCGCCTCGAAATCCGGTTCTACCGCCTCGGGAGGGAGCGCCACGAGCGCGCCGACCAAGACGATCGGCGTCTCCATTCAGAACCGCGAAGCGCAGTTCTACCAAGAGATGGAAGCCGGCATGAGCGCCGAGGCGAAAAAATACGGTTACGCGCTCAACGTGGTCGACGCCAACCGCGATAACGCGCGCCAGCAATCGCAGGTTGAAGATTTCATCTCCAAGCACGTGAACGCAATCGTCTTAACGCCCTACGATTCAAAAGCGATCGGGAGTGCGATCGTCGAAGCGAATCGCGCGAAGATTCCGGTCTTTACCGCCGATATCGCGAGCACGAGCAAACAAGGTGTCGTGGTCGCGCATATCGCCAGCGACAACGTCGCCGGCGGTATGGAGGCGGGCAAGCTGATCTGCAAGGCGATCGGCGGGAGCGGCGAGGTTGCCATCGTTGACGAGCCCGAGGTAACGAGCGTTCAAGACCGCGTTCGCGGCTTCAAAGCGTATCTTGCGAAATCGTGTACGAAGGCGAAGATCGTTGCCGACGTCGATGCCGGCGGGCAGCGCGATAAAGCCGCGAACGATGTCGGCGATATTCTCCAAACGCACCCGCATTTACGAGGGATCTTCGGCATCAACGACGATTCTGCGCTCGGTGCGCTAACGGCGGTTCGCGCCGCCGGAATGGCCGGGAAGGTCGCAATCGTCGGCTTCGATGCGACTCCGGAAGCGCGTACCGCCATCGCGAAGGGCGAGATGTACGGCGACGTCGTGCAGCATCCCCAAGAGATTGGGAAGATGGTGATCGATACGCTGCACGGTTATTTCGCCGGGACGATGCCCCCGAAAGTGGTGAAGGTGCCGGTGGGAACCTATACCGCCGCCGACGCGAAGAAGGCGCCCTAACCCATCCCTAGCCCGCCGTTGCTGGAGATGCGATCGATCGGGAAATCCTTTCCCGGCGTTCGCGCGCTCGCCGACGTCTCGATCTCCGTCCGTAGCGGCGAAGTCTTGGCGTTGGTCGGCGAGAACGGTGCCGGCAAATCGACGTTGATGAAGATTCTCTCCGGGGCGCAACCCGCAGATACCGGAGAGATTTTCATCGACGGCGAGCGCGTGCATATCTCCTCGCCGCGCGATGCCGAACGCTTAGGAATCGGGATGATCTACCAAGAGTTCACGCTCGTGCCGCAGTTCGATGCGGTGGCAAATATTTTTCTCGGGAAGGAGCCGCAACGCGGCCTATTTCTCGATGACGTTGACGCTCGGAAGCGCGCAGCTGCGCTCATCGCCGAATTCGGCATCGATCTTCCGCTCGACCGCCCCGTCGGCGAGCTCTCGGTCGGCATTCAACAGCTCGTCGAGATCGCGAAAGCGCTGGCGAAGAACGTTCGCGTGCTGGTGATGGACGAACCGACTGCGGCACTCTCCGAGCGGGAGATCGACCGACTCTTTGAGATCGTTGCAACGCTGAAAGGCAAGGGCGTGGGTATCGTCTATATCTCGCATCGCATGGAAGAATTGGCGCGCGTCGCCGACCGCGTAACGGTTCTTCGCGACGGAGCGAGCATTGACACCCGAACGGTGGCGGCATTCCCAATCGATGAGATTTTGCAGGCGATGGTCGGGCGCCCGGTCGATGCGCGCTTTCCCGAGCTCCCCGTCGTGGCGCCCGAGGCCCCGGTTCGGCTTGCGGTCGCGGGGCTCAACGCCGCAGGTGTTCGCGATGTGAGTTTCGAGGTTCGTGCCGGCGAGATCGTTGGGCTCGGCGGGCTCGTCGGGGCCGGACGGAGCGAGATCGTGCGGGCGATCGCGGGCGCCGACCGCGCGACCGGCTCGGTGACTATCGACGGCACTCCGTTACGCGCGCGCACTCCCGCCGATGCAATCGCCGCTGGCATCGCCTTCGTCACCGAAGATCGCAAGGCGCAGGGGCTCGTGCTGGGGATGAGCGTCCGCGCAAACACGACGCTCGCGCATCTCGACCGCTTCGCTCGCTTCTTGGGATGGTTGGATACCTCTTCCGAGGAGCGCGCGACCGAGGAGATGATCGAACGCTTGCGGATCCGTACGCCGAATGCGGCGCAGTTGGTCGCAAATCTCTCGGGCGGAACGCAGCAGAAAGTCGTCCTTGCGAAGTGGCTCCTCGGTGAGCCGCGCGTGCTCTTGCTCGACGAACCGACGCGCGGAATCGACGTTGCCGCCAAGGCGGAAATTTACGAACTGATGGTAGGACTCGCGCGACAAGGAGTGGCGATCGTTATGGTAAGCAGCGAACTTCCCGAACTTTTGGGGATGAGCCATCGCATCTGCGTGGTGCGGCAGGGCGGCATCGTCGCGGAGTTTACCCGCGCGGAGGCGACGCCGACGAATGTGATTGCGGCGGCGAGCGGAGCGGCGGCATGAACCCGCGCCTACGATTGGTCGGCACGATCGTCGTGCTGCTCGTGCTGGTGATCGGCGTCAATATCGCGGCACACGGCTCCTTTCTCGAACCGAGCAATATCGTCCGCGTCCTCCGGCAGATCACCTACAACTGCATTCTCGGTGTCGGCGAAACGTTTACGATTCTTACCGCCGGGATCGATCTCTCGATCGGATCGCTCGTCTCGCTCACCGGCGTCGTCATGGCGCTGCTGGCGAATTCGCTACACTTGAGCGGCTTTCCACTCGTCGCGGTGGTCTTGCTCGCGGGGATCGCTCTCGGCGCCGGGGCGGGCTACGTGAACGCGCTGCCGGTCGTTCGGCTCAATCTCCCGCCGTTCATTACGACGTTGGCAATGATGCAGGTCGCGCTCGGCCTCTCGTACATCATCTCGCACGGGCGACCGATTCCGCTCACCTCGAACGCTTTTAACAGCATCGGCATCGGATCGTTTCTCGGCGGGCTTTCAGCGAAACTCCACCTTCCCGCGCTGCCGATTCCGGTACTCTGGATGGCGGTCGTCGTCATCGTTTGCTCGCTCTTGCTCGAAAAAACGCGCTTCGGGCGTTCGATTCTCGCACTCGGTGGGAACGAAGAAGCAGCTCGCCTCGCCGGTATCGCGGTGCATCGCGTAAAGACGATGGCGTACGTCATCAGCGGTATCTGCGCGGCGATCGCCGGTTTTCTCTACATGGCGCTCTTCGCAACCGGGTCGCCGCAGACCGGGACCGGGGATGAAATGCTCAACGCAATCGCTGCCGTCGTCGTCGGCGGCACCAGCCTCGCCGGCGGACGCGGCACGATCGTCGGCACGTTCTTCGGCGCGCTCTTGATTGGCTTGCTCGATAACGCGATGAATCTGCTCAACATCGACTCCTATCTTCAGAAAGTCGTGCTGGGAGCAGTCATCTTGCTCGCCGTTGCGCTCGACGAGATTCGAAAACGGTAC
>JABEUX010000162.1 GCA_013044185.1 Vulcanimicrobiota bacterium
GGGAGCGACCGAGGCGATGCCGGCGAATTCGGTGGCGGTGTTTCCGAGGTCGCAAATGACGAAAAGGAGCAATACGTAAAACGTGACGCGCACGCCGAAATTCTCACGGATGAGGTCTGCGAGCCCTTTCCCGGTTACGGCGCCCATGCGCGCGCACATCTCTTGCGTTACGACGAGCGCGAGTGTGATAGGAATGAGCAACCAGAGCAGCGAGTATCCGAACTGCGCTCCGGCCTGCGAATAGGTGAGAATGCCGCCGACGTCGTTGTCGGCATTGGCCGTAATGATGCCCGGCCCGACGACCGAGAGGAACATCAACACCGAACGCCACGTGGTGCGGCGCGGCACGAGTTGCTTGATCGTGCTGGAGTTCATACGACGGAGGCTCCATTCGGCGGGCGGCAAAAAAATCGGTCTTCGTACGTTCCTCGTCTTAACGACCGACGCAAACCGACGCTCGCGCGCCTCGTAGCCCCGACGTTGAGCTTTAGCACTGCACGCCGTGGGAACGAGCCCCTTCCGCATTAAGCTCCGCCTTGACTCGACGGCGCCTGGTCACCCATTGGGGTCTCTCGACCTTTCCGGGCAGCGGCCTCTCCAACGTACAGACGCCTCACCTAACGAGGAATCCGTTCCTATCGTACCCAGCGATGTCAAGCGCGGGTTCCGCCTCCTAGGGCGAGAGCAGTGCCTGTAACGCCTCGGCGAGTTTTGGGAAGCGGAAGCGATATCCCAGAGCGATCGTCCTGCTCGGCAAGACGCGTTGCCCTTCGAGAACGACCACCGCGCCCTCGCCGAGCAGCGCGTGGAGTGCGAGGGCGGGGACTGGAAAGAAGGCGGGGCGATGGAGCGCCGTCGCGAGCGCCGTGGTGAACGCCGCATTCGTCACCGGCTCCGGGGCGGTCGCGTTGAGGGGACCCTCAACGCCGTCGATCGCGGCGAGATAGATAGCGACTTGGTCCTCGATATGGATCCACGAGAGCCACTCTCTGCCGTTCCCGATACGCCCGCCGAGCCCGAGGTTGAATATCGGGAGCAGCTTTGCGAGTGCGCCGCCGTCGCGTCCGAGCACGACCCCCGTGCGAATCAGTGCGACACGCATGCCGAGGCTCTGCGCTTCGAGCGAGCTTCGCTCCCAGTCGGCGCAGAGGCGCCCCAAAAAATCGCTCCCCGCGGGGCTGCTCTCCTCGAACGTCGCGCTCTCGCTGGTGCCATAGTAGCCGACAGCGGAGGCGGCGATGAAGGCCTGCGGACGGGGCTGCACTTTCTCGAGCGCCGCGAGGAACGCCGTTGTCGCCCCAACGCGGCTGCTTGCGAGGCGCGCCTTTACCTCGGCGTTCCAACGCTGAGCGATCGGTTCGCCCGCGAGATTGACAATCACGTCGCACCCCGAAGCGCGCGATGCGGCGGCGGCGGGATCGCGCATGCTCGCGAGAACGACTTCGTCGCCCCGTGCGAGCAACGCCGCTTGCAGATGCTTTCCGATAAATCCGGTTCCGCCTAATAGGAGTACGCGCATATTCTCCTCCGATCACTCGTGGAACGCCGAGGGAGGGGAGAGTGGTTGCAGCTAGCTTGCAGCGAAGGAGCGTTCGAGGCGCGCGAGCAGCGCATCGGCTTCATCCGTGTATCCTTCGCGTTCGATTTTCGGGTGCGAAAGATAGAATAGGGCCATAATACGCAAGGTAAAGCCGTGCGCCCGTGAATTGTCGAGGTAGCTAATTTTTGCTTCCGCATCGTCGGCGAGTGCGGCAAAACGCGTAGCGATCTCAGTTGCATTGTCGGCGCGGTCGACTAAATTGAGATCGCCGTGCTCTCCATCCTCCGCGCGATCGATAAAAGAATCGAGCAGGACGTGAATCGCGGCGACGGAAGGGAAGTAGGCGCGATACGCCGGTTCGACGCTTGCCGGCCCACTATCGAGTAAAGCAAAGAGCGGCGCATAGACTTGGAATTGGGAACCCGTTGCCGCAACGAATTCGTTCCAGCGCAACTGCGGATACTCCGAACGCCGCTCTTCGAACCAGGAACGACAGGCTCGAATGCGGCTTTCGGCGTCGCCGTGGACGGTGCTTTGCATGCGCGCATACAACGACGCCGCCTCCCGTGCAAAGGGCACGAGCGCCTCGACGCCGGGAATGCTTCGCAGTTGCGCCTGCACCTCGGTGACGAGCGCGCGCAGATAACCACCGTCGTCGCCGATGGGACCGGAGGCATAATAATCGCGTAACGGTGCCGCCGGATCGCATGCATCGGCGATCGCTTGATGGAGAACCGGAAACGCTTCCGGTGCAACTGCCGGGTGGCGATCGCAGAGATTGTCGAGGTAATCGTACATGCTTTCGAGAGGGGCCACGAGGTTGATGTACTTCCGCATCGGCGCTTGCGGCAGAAAGGTCGCGAGCACTGCCGCTCCGGCGACGTGGTAGGACTTCATCTCGATACTCGAGAGCGCTTCGCGCCGAAGGAGCGGGTCGGGAATCGTCCGCGCGCGTTGCCGAATGACGCGTAAGGCGCGCTTGGCTTCGGGAACGACGCGCAAAAGAAAACGTGCGAGATCGCCCGCTAAACGCGGGCGTTGAAAGAGCAGGCGACGACGGACCGGGCTGAAGAGAACGATACGCGTCGCAGCGAAGATTTCACCGTTTAACCTCACGTATGTCGGCCATCAAAAAAAGCGACGCCGGGGTTCAAAATGCCGTGTGGATCGAAACGCTCCTTGAGTGCGCGCATACGCGAAAGCGCGCTTGGCAACAACCCGAAGCAGTCCAAACGATCGTGAGCATCGCCACCCCCGGCGAGAATGCGCGCGCGTGGCGCGAGATCGTGGAGGGCGTCGTCGAGCATGCCGACCATCTGTGCGAAGCTTGCGGCATCGCCGCTCGCGCGTGCCGTGACGTCGCCGTTCATGATATCGACGAGCAGATCGCGTTGCATTTCGAAGCGATCGATAACCCCGGCCATCGCATCGGCGAGATCGAGCGCGCGCGATGGGAGCGAAGGGCTGCGGTAGGTAAGCGCGTGCGCGCCGGGTAGCTGCATCGGAGCGTCGAGCAATCGGGAGAACGCGGCATGAGCGCCCGCATCGAGCAGGCGCGTCTCGGGAATCCCGGCGCGACCGAGAGCGGCGCGCCAGTCCAACGTCGCGCGTTCGAGGAGGGCATTTTCGCATTCGAGCAGGATCGCGATTCGGCCATCGTCGCCGGCGTCGCCGTCGACCTCGTGGTTGAAGCCGGAGATCCACCACGCGGCGGAGGGTTCGGGGCGGAGATTGCGCACCTGTGCGAACGCGCGCTCGCGCGTTCCGGCAGGGAGCGAGGCGAGAAAAACGCGCGCGCATTCCGGAAGCGGCAACGCCTTAAAGTTCGCACGCAAAAGAACCGCGAGCGTTCCTAACGATCCGACGAAGAGACGGCTGAGATCGTATCCCGCAACGTTCTTGACGACCATGCCGCCCGCGCGCGCGAGCGTTCCGTCGGCGAGCGCGAAGGCGCTGCCGATGAGGAGATCGCGGGGGCGTCCGTAGCGATGGCGGCGTGGGCCGCTCCAGCCCGCAGCGAGAATTCCGCCGACGCTCGCTTGCACCGAA
>JABEUX010000163.1 GCA_013044185.1 Vulcanimicrobiota bacterium
GACGGTGCAGCGCGGCAATCCACCTTCGAAGGGCGGCGTTAGCTAAAGTCGTTTACGGCGAGGGCGTCGGAACCGGCGATGCGGCGGGCGCTGCGGCCGGTGAGCAATCGGGCGCGAAACGTCGCACGTATAGAATCTCAATCGGGCCGCTCTGCCCCGATGCGGCGAGCACGCCGTGAATGCGCAGGCGACTCCGAAGGCGCACCAGGGCACCGGCCGCGTCGTATTCGGCGGTGCCGACGAGCGAGATCGTGCCGTCGATACTCGCCGTCGGTAGCTCCGGCAGCGGCCCGCGCATCGGCCCCGATGCGGTAAAGGCAACGCGTACGCCGCCTGCGGCGAGCTTCTCAAGCATGCCGGCAGCGCGGAGGGTGCCGTGAAGCGGCGCTCCGCCTAGCGGCGAGGAGGCAGTAAACGGGATCGATTGTTTGAGCCCGGCGAGTGCGGCGAGTGTTTTTGTGTCGATGCGCGCGGCAAAAGGCTGGTCGAGTAAAGAGAGCGAGTCTTCGTCTTGGTTGAGCGAGGTGCGAATTTCGCGAAGATCGGGGGTGAGCAGTCGGACGACGCGGGCTGTTTTATGTTGGACGCGCGAGCCGAGCGTTTTCGTATAATCGATGTCGTTTTCGAAGCGTAAGTTCGGGCCGAGCTGGCTTACGTGGAGGCTTTGCGTCCCGTTGTAGAGCACCGTCATCACGTTACGGCCGTCGATGGTGTAGGCGTCCTCTCCGCGAAAACGCGAGAGCGGCGAGGAGCACGGCGTCGCTGCATGTACGCCGAGCAGCAAAAGAGAGAAGAGCGCGGCGACGATAGGTTTCATGGATGCGGTGTAGATGCTTCGACGAACATACGGGCGGTCACTGCCGCGAGCACGACCTGTGCGAGGATTGCGAGCACGAGCGTGCCCGCGGCGCGCAATCCATGCGGCAGGATGACGGCGATCTCCAAGAGGATCGCCTGTAAGCCAAATTGCGCGGCGAGCAGCAGGCACATACGCCCGAAATTACGTGCGTGCATCGCCAGCGAAAGCGTACGTGCTGCCGCATGCGGAAGGAGTGCGATGGTTGGAATATCGCTATCGAGGGTTGCCGATACGTCGGCATAGATCGTGGCGGCGAGGAGCGGAACGAGCAGGAGATCCCAGAGGATCATGCTCGGTGCGGTGGTGAGCGCCTGAATCAGCGAGAGCGCAAGATCGATCATCAGGACCGCCCAGGAGCGCTCGAGCAAGCGCTCGAGTGCATTTTTGAGCGGTCGAGGCGATCCGTCGGGAAGATCGGTAACCCAGAGATAGATGAAGCTCGCGATCAGTGGAAGGGCGATGAGTTGCGCGGCGCTCTCGGCGACCAGCGGCTGCATCGGTGAACGTGCGATCCCCAATCCGATAGCGCAGGCGATTGCGGTCGCGCCGAGCGTGACGCCCAACCGATCGCGCAAGCGCCCGAAGGCCTCGCGCAGGAGCGCCGAGAGCGTAGTGCTTTGCTGAGGCACGCGAAGCTAACGGAAGAACGTAGCGATCGATGAGAGGCGGGCGTGGCTGAGAAAAAATCTCACAGACGCATTGGTGCCGCAGACGATGACGTCGTCGAGCCGTCGGCACTCGCGGCCGTCGACGGTGACGGTAATATCCCCGGAGTCGAGCGCGGCCAGCGTGCGTTCGAAATTTCGTTCGAAGAGATCGCGGGGAGCTCGCTCCCCAATGCTCTGTCGCACCGCGAGCGCAAGGATCTGCACGAGCGAGAGCGGCGTTGCCAGAGCGAACGCACTTGCATCGCCGTTGGCGATGGCATTGAGATCGAGCGGAACCCGTACGTGGATCACGCGGGGGTACTTCGCCGTCAAATCGAGGATCAGCCTGCCCGTAGCGCGTACTTCCGTAGTACAACGTCATGAACGATCTATCAAACCGTCGCCGTCGCGAACAGCCTCCGGAGGGAGGCGGTTGGATGCCGGTCCTACTTCTCGGGCTTTTGGTCGTGCTCGCGGGGCTTGCAATCGGCGGTTTTGCCGGGCGGCTCACGGCGATGCACGCACATCTGCCGACGAGCCTCCCGAGCATCTCGCCGGTTCCCACTGAGACGCCGACGCTCGCGCCGGTTGCGACGCCGACGCCGAAGAGGACGCCGAAACCGAAGGTGACGCCGAGCCCCAAACCGACGCCGAAAGCAAGCGCTCGGCCTTCGCCCTCCGAGAGTCCCTCGCCGTCGCCGACGCCGTCTTCCACCGCGACGCCGAGCCCGGCGCCGAGCCGAGCGCCGAACGCTGCAGCGACGCCCCACATTGGTGCAAAGAAGCCCAAGGTATCGATCGAACGTACGGCACGCCCGAGTCCGGTGCCATCTGCGGCGGTCGCCGGATCGGCGGCACGTGCCTTGGTGCGCGTCTACCTCGCCGATCTCGCGCGCGGCGATACGTCCGGGGCGAGTGCGTTACTCGCTGCGGGGAGTCCCGACACGTTCATCGACGGGACGCTGCAGATAACTTCGGTGACGAGCGCTCCGACGGCCAGCGGCGCCCAGAGCGTCACGGCGAATATTATCGTCGGGGTGAAACACTACGTCATGTCGTTTCTCGTCGGCGAAAGCGGCGGAGCTCTCCGCATTCTCTCGCACCAGGCGAGTTCGACTATTCCGAGCGTGCCTTAGCGAGTCCGGCGAGCGCCGCACTCTTGAGGACGCCGAGCCCGAGCATCGCGCACTTCATGCGCGTCGGGCTAATATCGATGCCGACGTTCTCCAGCACGTTCGCTTCGCCTAGCGCGATAAGGTTCTCGAGCGACTTTCCCTTGGCGTTCTCGATGAGCATCGAGGCGGATGCTTGCGAGATCGCGCAGCCTTTCCCCGAGAAGCGGATGTCGCTGACGTTTCCCGCGTCGTCAACCTCGATCTCCACGCGCATTTCATCGCCGCAGAGCGGATTGCGATCCTCCGCAACCGCATCGGGCGCGGGCAGATGCCCGAAATTCCGTGGGTTACGGTAGTGATCGAGAATGAAGTCGCGATAAAAGTCGTCCATCGTTATTCCCTTAGAAGCCTCGCTTACGAAATCCGAAAAATCGTTGCTGCTTTTTCCAAGCCGGCGACGAGGGCATCGACGTCGTTACGATCGTTATAGATGTAGAACGAGGCGCGTGCGGTGGCGGCGACGTCGAGGCGTCCCATCAGCGGCATCGTACAGTGGTGCCCCGCGCGAATGCAAACTCCTTCGGTATCGAGGATCGAGGCGAGGTCGTGGGCGTGTATATCGGCGAAATTCATCGAGACGACGCCGGAAGAACGATCGATGTCGTGAGGGCCGTAGATCGCGAGGCCGCGCTCTTCCAGCGGGGCGAGCCGTTCATAGGCATAGGCGAGCAGCGCGCGCTCGTGCGCCCGAACGTTCGCCATTCCGTAGGCATCGAGATAATCGATCGCGGTGCCGAAAGCGATTGCATCGGCGATATTCGAGGTGCCGGCTTCGAATTTCCAGGGCAGTTCGTTGAAAGTCGAGCGTTCGTAGGAGACGCTGCGAATCATATCCCCACCCGATAAAAACGGGGGCATCGCGTCGAGAAGCGCTCGTTTCCCATACAGAACGCCGATCCCGGTCGGGCCGAGCATCTTGTGCGCCGAGAGCACGTAGAAATCGAGATCGAGCGCGCGCACGTCGACCGCGAGGTGCGGTGCCGCCTGCGCCCCATCGACGAGCACGAGCGCTCCGGCGGCATGCGCGCGCGCGACGATCTCGGCGATCGGAAGAATGGTGCCCAACGTGTTGCTGACGTGAGTGATGGCGACGAGCGCGCATCCTTGGAGCAGTCTTTCGAGGTCGTCGAGTATCAGCTCCCCGCGGTCGTTGACGGGAATGAAACGCAGCTGCGCTCCGGTGCGCTCGGCGAGTAGCTGCCACGGAACTAAATTCGAATGATGTTCGAGCTCCGAGATAAGAATGACGTCGCCCGCATGCAGGTTGGCGCCCCCCCAGCTCCACGCAACGAGGTTGATCGCTTCGGTTGCGTTGCGCGTCCAAATAAGTTCGGCGGGTTCGCCGGCATTGAGAAAACGGGCGACTTTTGCGCGCGCATCCTCGAAAGCGTCGGTCGCACGCGCGGCGATCTCGTACACCCCACGATGAATATTTGCGTTATATTCGCGATAGTAACGATCGAGCGCATCGATGACGACCTGTGGTTTCTGAGAGGTCGCCGCCGAATCGAGATAGATCAAGGGCTTTCCACGTGAGGTGCGCTCCCTCAAAATCGGAAAATCCGCTCGAAC
>JABEUX010000164.1 GCA_013044185.1 Vulcanimicrobiota bacterium
CGCCGATATCGGCGAACTCAACGCGCTCCCGAATGCCGGAGCGGGCGCCGATAAGGCGCGGATCGGGCAAGCGATCACCACGCAGATCGAATCGCTCTCGACGCCGGTGATCGCGGCGGTCAACGGCTTTGCGCTCGGCGGCGGCTGCGAGTTGGCGATGGCCTGCGATATCCGCATCGCCTCGGAGAACGCAAAGTTCGGGCAACCCGAGGTCAATCTCGGTCTCATTCCCGGATACGGAGGCTCGCAGCGCAGTACGCGGCTCGTCGGAAAAGGAATGGCGCTCTATCTCTGTCTTACCGGAGAGATCGTCGACGCCCAGGAAGCCCTCCGCATCGGTCTCGTGCAGCGCGTCGTCCCGCTCGCCGGGCTCATGGATGAAGCGCACCGCATCGCCGCGGCAATTGCAAGCAAGGCGCCGCTCGCAATCACGGCCTGCAAACGCGCGATCCATCGCGGAGCGCACCTCTCGCTCGCCGACGCACTTGAAGTGGAGGCGATGGAGTTCGGTCTGCTCGTCAATAGCGAGGACTTCCGCGAAGGGACGAGCGCGTTTCTCGAAAAGCGCAAGGCTGCGTGGACCGGGCGGTAGCCGTAATAACGATATTTTACAACATTCGAGCAGATGTTCGGTTGTCAGAAAAAAGGGGTGAGCCTTCCCTAATGGAAGCCCCAGCCCATGTTTGTCAAGCGCGCTTTGCTCAGCACGATCGCCGCTATCGGAGCGTTGCTCCTCTCAGCGTGCGGTGCATCCAACGCGACGTTTCTGCCGTCGCAACCCTCGGCTCCGCTCGCCGTCGCAACACCGGCGACGGTCCCTGGGTTTATCAGCGGTCTCACGACACCGCTCACCTTCAATATCGCGATTCCCTCGCCGGGAGTCGGAGCCGTTACGGGGGTATCCGTCAGCGGCAACATTATCGGCCAGCCCGCGCAAACGGTCACTGCGCCTTGTACGCCGACGGGATGCAGTGTGAGCGTTCCGAACGCGCCCGTCGGCCCGAGCGGATACGTTATCAATCTCACCGCCGGGAGCAGCGTGCTCTCGACCGCGACCATCGGCCAATACGTGCTCTACCACGCACAGAGCGTCGGATTGAGCTTCGGCGGAACGATTGCATCGGTAAAACTCTCCGTCGAACCGACGACCGTCAAGATCGGCACCCCGCAGAACGTATTGCTGACCTTGCTTGCGTACGACGCAAACGGCAACCGTATCGTCGGTTCTCAGACACTGACGACACCGGTACTCGTCACCGCTCCGAGCAGCGCCCCCGGCACGCTTCCCGTCATTCAGTTCACGAGTGCGAATCAACGGCTGACCTTCGCCTATAACGGCGGCTCGTCGGGATATGGAGCGACGACCTTCACGGGAACGGTCGGATCGCTGACCGGAACGGCGACCTTAGCCGAGCACATTCCCAACGACACGGTCAACGTCAACGGAACCACCGAAACCGTCGGCGGCGACCAGCGCATGACCAACGAGATGGCGGCGGCTTTCGGCGACGGAAGCACGACCTTCAGCGGCGCGGCACGCCGGCCACTCGCGTTGCGCCTGCCGCAATCGGCGACGATCTCCGTTCGACCGCCGAGCGGGAACCAAGGCGCCCAAGGCTCCTGCGTCGCCTGGGCGACCGGGTACATGACCGCGTCGACGATCTCGGGCTTGGGGAGCCGTAACGGCTACACGAGTTTCTTGACAGGCGCCGGAGCACCCGATTACACCAAGATCCTTTCGCCAGCATTCATATACAACCAAATCCGCCTTCCCAACGGCGGCAGTCTCGAGAGCGACGCATTAACGCTCCTCATTGCGAAGGGCGACCCGCCGTGGGTTGATATGCCCTACAATCCCGCCGACGATCTCACGAAACCCAGTTCGATGGCATTTACCGCCGCGCAGCCCAATCGCATCACGAACTTCACCTACCTTCCGCGTAACGATCCGAACGGGATCGCGCAGATCAAGGCCTCGATCGCCGCCGGCGTTCCGGTTCCCTGGGGAGCCAACGTCGATGCCGGGTTTAATAATCTCACGGCAACGTCTATTTGGACCGGCCCGACGGCGACCGGAGGCGGACACGCCATGGCGATCGTCGGCTATGACGACGCCAACCAGGCCTTCATCGTGGCAAATTCGTGGGGCACGGATTGGGCGAATAACGGAACGTTCTACCTCGCATATAGCTCCTGGAACATCCCCACCAGCGACACGTTTATCGTCAACCCATAGAACGATTGCGTTCTACGACAAGGCGGTGGGGGCGTACGCTCCTACCGCTTTTTCGATAGGCTCTGCAGCGCATTACTCATTGCGAGACCGATCGCCGGGTTAAAGCCGGTCCAGGTCGCGCGAATATTCCCTCGTGCGTCGATCACCACCATCGTCGGAAATCCGAGGACTTGAAAGAAACCGCGCGAGAGTTGTTCGGGATCGAGAACGACGCGCTTCATCGCGTGGGCGACGGCGAAACGGCGTACCGATGCGCGCGGTTCCCCAACGTCGACGGGAACGACCAACGCCTGCGGGTGCGCGCGCTCCCATGCCTGGATGAATGGAAGTTCCGCACGGCACGGCGTGCACCACGTCGCAAAAAAGTCTAAGAAGAGCACGTGCCCTCGCGCCGAGGCGACCGTAAATGGAGCCCCGCCATCGAGACGAGCGAACGAGACCCGCGGTGCCGGATAGGCCCCCGGGGCATTGAGGAAACGCGGAGCGACGAAGAGCTTCCAGAGAGCAAAAAGAATCAGGGCGACCGCCACGATGTCGAGAATGCGCCCCCACGGCACGCGACGTTGTGGGGGCGCCGACTCGCCGTTCACGCTCTATTCGGCGGAAAAAACAGCCGCGATTCCCTGGCCGCCGCCGATACAGGCCGACACCACGGCGATGCCACCGCCGCGCCGCTGCAATTCGTGCAGCGCCGTATAGGCGATACGCGTTCCCGAGGCCCCGAGCGGGTGTCCGAGCGCGATCGCTCCGCCATGCGGATTCAATTTGCTCCCATCCTCTCCGAGGTCGCGCAGACACGCGATCACCTGCGGTGCGAAGGCCTCGTTGATCTCGACGAGATCGACCCGCTCGCGCGCGACGCCGGCACGCTGTAACGCTGCGGGAATCGCCATCGCCGGCCCGATCCCCATGATGTCGGGCTCGACGCCGACCGAGGCACCTCCGAGGAGCCTGCCGATCCAACGAAGGCCGTCGGCGCGCGCCTGCTTTACGGTCGTCAGCACGACCGCCGCCGCGCCATCGGTGATGCCGCTCGCGTTTCCGGGCGTCACCACGCCCTCTTTACGAAAGCGCGCCGGCAGCTTCGCCAGCCGCTCCATCGAGAGCCCTTCGCGCGGCCCCTCATCGCGATCGATGCGCTGGGTCGTCCCTTTCGGCCCCGGCACCTCGACGGCAACGATCTCCTCGGCGAAATAGCCGCTCCGTTGTGCCTCGAGCGCGCGCTCCTGGCTCGCAAGGGCAAAGGCATCGCACTCTTCACGTGAGACCGAATATTTTGCCGCGAGATTCTCGGCGGTAATCGCCATCGGCATGCCGTTATAGGAATCGGTCAGCGCTTCCCAGAGCGAATCCTCGAACGCGACTTTCGCGCCGAGCGCAAACCCGCTGCGAGCGCCGCGAACGACGTGCGGCGCCTGGCTCATCGATTCGGCACCTCCGGCGAGCACGTAGCGTGCCTGGCCGAGGGCGAGGGATTGGGCGCCCGAGAGCATCGCCTGCAGACCCGAGCCGCAGAGGCGATTGAGCGTCAGGGCGGGTGCCGAGACGGGGAGGCCCGCTCGCAGGCCGATATGGCGTGCGAGATAGATGGCGTCGGCGCTGCTCTGGATGACGTTGCCGAAGATCACTTCGTCGATCGAGGCGGCGGGAACGCCGCTGCGCAGGATCGCCCCGGCCGCGGCGGCGACGCCAAGATCGGTAGCGGTGAGCGGCGAGAGCGCCCCGCCGAAATTGCCGAACGGGGTACGCGCGCCGGCAATGATAACGATGTCCTGATCTGATGGGGTACTATTCATACCCCCCACTTCTGCCTGGGAAAGCCCCGCTCCGGCAGGCCCATCCCTCCTCTATCCATAATCAGCGCGCGTTATGCCGATCAATCGACCTGCTGCCTTTACGCTCGATGCGCGCTCGCTCTCACCGGCGACCAAGACCGATCAGATCCTCGAGTCCTTCGATAAACTCCAGCTTGGAAACATCCTGGAGATTCGCGAGGAAGGCGACCCGCGCGCGTTACGCAACGAACTCACCCAGTTACGCCCGGGACGCTTTTCCTGGGATGCGCGCAACCTTGGCGGGAACCGCTGGACGTTACGCCTCGAGCGCATCGACGAACACGCCGACGGTGAAGTTTTTCTCCAGCACGTCTCGCAATTTAGCGACGCGAAAGCGTCGACGGTGAAAGAACTCGCCGGCCAGTTGAGCGAGCGCTCCTTTAAATCCGGCGACACGATCTTCGACGAAGGCGAACTCTGGCCGTATCTCGGTATCGTGAAGAGCGGAAAAGTGATCTACACGTTGCTCTCGCCCGATGGCAAAACACATACGATCGGCGAGCGGCTCACGCACGACACGCTCAATGAGAGCGGAACTTTCGACGGCGGCGGCGCCACCACGCGTGCCGAAGCGCTCACCGACGCGACGATCGTCACGATACCGAGCGAAGCCGTCATTCACGCATGCCGCAACGATGCCGAGCTCGCGCTCGGTTTTCTTATCGGTTCCTCGCAGGCGCGCCGCCGCTCGATCGATACGATCGCCGATCTCGCATTCGCGCATGTCTTACAGCGCGTCTCGAAGTTTTTGCTCGGTTACGCACGCACCTCAGTCGGCATGACGCGCGGGCTGCCGGGGGTCGAGAATCTCTCGCAAGCGCAGATCGCTGCAGCGGCCGGCACCGTCCGCGACATGGCCGCACGCGCGTTGCTTCGATTGAAAAACGCGCACGCGGTCGAATTAGACCGCGGGCGCGTCAAAGCGATCGACCGCGCGCGCTTGGAGGCGTTCGCACAGAACGTCCAGGCGCCGCCGGTCTAAGCGCCCCTCCAGCCTAGGAGCCGACCTCGACGACTTCAGCTTCTTCCGGCGCCTGCGCATCGAATGCCAGGCGCTTACTTTTTGCTGCGGCATCGGCGAGTGGATCGTTCGTTGCGGCCACCGTAGCGGCGGGCGGAGGAACGCGGCCGGCGAGGGCATCGCGCCCCTTGCGTACCGAGGCGAGCGCCCCGCCGAGCCGTCCTTCGAGTTCGGCGAGCATCTGCTCGGCGTAGTGATCGGCACCCTCGCGCACCTTCTTGGCACGCTCCTGCGCGTCGCGGAGTACCGCTTCGGCGGTCGCGCGCGCACGGCGCACGATCTCGTGTTCGTCGAGTAATTCTTCGTGCTTCGCCGAGGCTTCGGCGAGCATCGCCTCGGCCCGCTCCTGGGCATTGCGCACCAAGAGGTCGCCGTCGCGTGCGATGACCTTCGCGCGACCGATCTCGTTGGGCAGCGAATCGCGGATCTTGTCGACGAATTCGTCGATTCGCTCGGCAGAGAGAATCCGATATCCGGCCGGCAACCACATCCCCTCACGGACGTAGCTCTGAAGTTTCTCGAGAACGCGTTCAACCGACATTATTACCCTCCGTTTCGATGCGAACGTTCGCTGCGTTTGGTCGACATCATTCGTAGCACGGGCTCGGGGACCAGCCCGCTCACATCCCCTCCGAGAAAGAAGACTTCCTTGACGATACTCGAGCTTACGAACGAGAATCGCTGATCCGACATGAGAAAGAGCGTATCGACGTCGGAGAGCGTCCGATTCATCAGCGCGGTCGCCATCTCGCTCTCAAAGTCCGAGACCACGCGCAACCCTTTCACGATGACATCGACCTTCTCGGCACGCACGTAATCGGCGAGCAAGCCGCGAAAGTGACAGACGCGCACGTTGCTCAGATGCGCGACGGATTCGCGCAACATCCGTTCGCGCTCGTCGAGCGTGAACATCGGGTGTCGTTTCTGCGGATTGACGACGACGGCGACCAAGAGCTCGGCGAACGCATGCGATGCGCGTTCGATGACGTCGAGATGTCCGTTCGTCGGCGGATCGAACGAGCCCGGATAGATGGCGCGGGTCACGCGACGGCAATCCTAGCCGTTGTCGGGTTCGAAAAACGCGAGAGCGACATCGCCGTAGACTTCTTCTCGCACGCCGCGATACCCCGGTATCGTCGGCAAAATTCGCTTCGCGCTATGTTCGTAAATCACGACGGCGTCCGGCGCCAGCAACGCGCGTTCGAGCATCAGGCGGAATGCCTGCAGTGGGACGGGATCGGCATAGGGTGGGTCCATGTAGACGATATCGAAGGGTCCGGCGAGCCGATAGAGCGCGCGCTCGACCGGTGCGGCGAGCACGGCGTAGCCAGGCTCGCGTAAACCGAAGCCCTCGGCCGCCGCCTCGATCGCCATCGCGGTCTCGCGGTGCCCTTCGACGCTCACCACGCGCCCCGCACCACGCGAGGCGGCCTCGAAGCCAATCGCCCCGGTTCCGGCGAAGAGATCGAGAAAAGCGGCCCCCGCGACGCGCGGAGCGAGAATCGAGAAAAGCGACTCCTTGACGCGCCCCGGCGTAGGGCGAACGTTCGGACCTTTCGGGGACTTGAGTTTGCGGCTGTTCAGGGCGCCGCCGGTTATTTTCGGCATCGTGCTCTCTTACGGATTGGGGCATCGAACGGTTCCATCTCGCGAACGATCATCATATCGCCGCCACGCTACAGAGCGGAAGCAATTCATCGAGCGAGTGGATGACCGCGGTCGGGACTGGGAGATCGGCGGGGTAGCGTTTCTCTGCCCCATCGAACCAGATTGCGGAGATTCCCACCTTAAGCGCGCCGACGATGTCGAGCAATGGATCGTCACCAACGTAGGCAAGCCGGCTCGGCGCTACCCCCATGCTCGCCGCCAAGCGTTCGAAGGCAGCGGGTTCGGGCTTCCGCACACCGATCTGCTCGCTGGAGAGGACGAGGTCGTAAAAACCGATCTGCGCCGCCTTCCGCTCCTGCAGGGGAGAGGGTCCGTTCGAGAGTGCGGCGATTTTCAGCCCCGCTTCCGCGAGCGCGGTAAGGCTTCGTCGTGCGGCCGGCATCGGCAGCACCAAGGCCCCAACGAGGTCGAGGCAGCGCTGCCGATACCACGGGGCCCACGACGCGCCCCCTCGCCCGCCGCATCGTTCGACGAAACGATTCAACATCGTGTCGAGCTCCTCGCCCTCGTTTCGGTAGCGCGAGAGTTCCTCGTCGGCGATGGCACCCGCACGATCGAGCGAGAGACGCAGGGGCGTACCCGCCGCATCGAGACGAACGATTAAATCGAGGAGGGCGACGCGCTCGAGTCGATTGTCGACCAAGAGGGTGTGGTCGAGATCGAACGCCACGCCGTCAAAGCGAAGCTCCATAGGCAGGCTCGTTCGCCGCGAGCATGTCGGCACCTCGACCGCTGCACGTCGAGCGGGCCCTGCCACGCCAAGTAGATGGCGAAGCCATCGTATAGAGGGACGCTTCTCACGGACGCCTGCGAAAGACCGCTCGTCACTAGGCGCCGCACGGCGAGCGCGTGGGTGCGGCGTCGCGAAAAGGGAAGGCCCCCGCACCGTAATGGTGCGAGGGCCTCGGAGGCCGAATCGCCGCGCGCCTAGCGCGGGCCGGGCCCGGTTACCACGCGGACGAAATCCTTCGGACGCACCCACTTCGCGACTGCGGCCTGCACCTGTGCCGGCGTCGTCGCC
Organism: Vulcanimicrobiota bacterium; assembly: GCA_013044185.1. Classification (GTDB taxonomy): domain Bacteria; phylum Vulcanimicrobiota; class Vulcanimicrobiia; order Vulcanimicrobiales; family Vulcanimicrobiaceae; genus JABEUX01. The sequence goes on from JABEUX010000164.1 coordinate 7,782, forward strand.
AATTCTTGGCGTGCTTCAAGGATGTTTTCGTCGAGCGGCAAGCCCTCTTGCGCGTAGCCGAGCAAGAGACCGGCGACACCGCCGTAGGATTGCTGCCGCACCGGAATCAGCCCCAGCAAGAGCGCTTTGGCGCGCAACAGCCGATGCGTACCGAGCGGATGCTGCTGGAGTTGCTCGATATCGGTAACGATTTGCTGCTGGGCCGGAACGATATTCTGCGGATTCGACCCATAGCTAATCGTAAAGACCGAGCGATGCTTTTCGATGTTGAACTGCGACCCGACGTAATAGACCCAACCGTGAATCTCACGCAGATCGTGATAGAGCATCGAGCTATAGAAGCCGCCGGTCAATACGGTGTTCGCCAATTGCAACGCCGCATAATCGGGGTTCGAACGCCCGAAGTCCATCGTCTGTGCGAGCGTCGTCGAGGACTGCACGCGACCGGTCGCAGGCACGACGGCGGCCGCAGGCGGGTTGTTCGGTTGTGCAGCGAGTTCGGTCTGCGGTTTCGGGCCGACCGCCTTCCACGCTCCGAAGTAACGCTCGACGAGAATCTTCGCGCGTTCGGGGCTGATATCGCCGACGATCGCAATCGTCGTGAGATCCGGACGGTAGGCCGCTTGGTAGTAGTTCTGCAGATCGGCGAGCGTGAGCCCGCGAATCGAAGCCGGCGTTGCATGTCGCTGGGTGGGATCTCCGGCGGGGTAGAGCAACTTCTGCAATTGCTCTTGTGCGAGCGTGTCGGGAGCCTTTTCGGCTCCGAGTATCGCTCCGAGGGTTTGCTGACGAACCACGGGGAAGATCCCCGCCGGAAGCGCCGGATGCAATTCCTCGTCGGCGAGGAGCTGCATGCCGCGCGCGACGTGATCGGAGAGAACGTCGAGCGAGAAATTCGTTCCAACGCTGACATTTGCGGCAATTTTATCGAGCTGCGCCTGATAGGCAATTCGATTGTAGGTGGTGCTACCGTACCCCATCAGCGTAGCGAGCACACCGCCGACGCCGGATTGCCCCTTGGGCTCCTGCAGCACCGGCGTGTTATCGATCGAGCCACGAAGCACGACCGTCTTACTGAGTTTGCTTGGAACGACGATGACGTGCAGCCCGTTGGCGAGCGAAAACGTTGTGGGATGCAACGTCTGCGGCGGCACTTTGAGGTTCGCGAGGATCTCGTTCGCCCACGTCGGAAGCGCTTCGTGCTTCGTCGGCGGAATCGAGTTGTTTTCTTTCGCCGGGGCACCGGTTCCCATCGAGATCTTCCCGGAATTGCTGGGAACGGCGTAGGCGAGGATCGAGGTCTTGTACACGAGATAGCGGCGCAGCACGCTATTGACCTCAGCGGTGGTAACGTGTTTGTAAGCGGCGATCATTTGGTTCGGCGATCGCAAGCCCTGCACCGTGAGTGCCGTCGACCAAGCGAACGCGAGGTTCGCGATGTTGTTGTACTGGAACGAAGCCTGCGCGACTTCGCGGCGGATCGACGCGCGAACTAAAGACGCCGGGACGCCGTGCAGTTTATAGCCTTCGATCACCGCCTTCATCTCTGCGGCGATCGTTTGGGGCTTCGTGGTCGGGGCGACGGCGGCGAATAGGAAGCCGCCCGAGAGTTTCGGATGGTTGTCGCTCTGGAAGCCGGTAAAGAGTGCTTTCCCATCCGCGGTGAGCCCGTAGAGCGCTCCGCGTTGAGAGTTCAACACGTCGGCGGCGATCACCGAGGCGGCGTACTCTTTGCTGTCGTAGCCGGGAAAGCGAAACGCCTGGGCTACCAACGTATAGGGTTGATCGCTCGTCTCGGAGATAACCTGCGGTTTCAACGGCAGCGGCGCGACCTTCGGCCGCGCGGGCAATTTTGCCGCCGGAATCGAGCCGAACAGTTTTTTCACCATCGCGATCGTCGAGTGTGGATCGACGTTCCCAACGATGACGAAAATAGCGTTATTGGGGTGATACCAGGTGTTATAGAAATCGATCAGTTGTTTGTGATTGATCTGCGTCGAGAAGGTCTTGATCGTTCCGAGGGTGTTGTTGCCGTAGGGCGTACCCACGTAGACGGCCTTCTGAATCTTCATCAGCATGCGCGATATCGCATTACTGTTGTCCTGCGTAACCTCTTGCTCGATCGCTCCGCGTTCCTGGTTCCATTGGTTCTGCGCCATGAGCAATCCGCGCGCGCGCGAGGCTTCGAGCCGGAGCGCAACGTCGAGATACTGCGAGGGAACGGTGAAAAAATATTGCGTCATTTCAGCTTGGGTGTCGGCGTCGAAATCACCGCCGGTAAGGCCGATGATCTCCGTGAGCTGATTCGCCGAGATCGTCTTGCTGCCGCGGAACATCATATGTTCGGTCGCGTGGGCGAGGCCGTCGAGCGGCTCTTCGTTCGAGCCGACTTTGTAATTCATCATCGTCGTCACGACGGGCGCGAGCGTATCGCGTACGACGACGACCTGAAGACCGTTAGAAAGCGTAGCGCGGGTGACGTTCGAATCGGCGCGCGCCTGCCCGACGAGGGCGAATCCGAGGGCGAGCGCTGCCGCGAACGCGACGAGCGAGCGAGTGAATCGCACGATAGGAGGACTCCTTCAGTTACAGAGAGCGATATAGTCTTTACTGCGGCATTACGAAGAAAGTTGCAGATCCCGAAGATGAGGCTCGCTGAGCAATGCCGCGCGGAGCCCGGAGTTCCCTGGCTCGCGCAAATCGGGGTCTCGCTCGAAAAGCTCCCGTGCCGCCGTGGCGGCAGCGAGGAAAAGGGAGCGATCGGCGATGGGATCCCCGAAGCGCATGCCGCTGTGCCCCGATTGGAGGATGCCGCCAATCTGCCCCCCGCCGCGAAGCTCCAGGTCGCGCTCGGCGATCGCGAAGCCATCGCTACTCGCGAGCAAAAAGTCGAGGCGTGCGCTCTGCGGCGTATCGTCGGGATGGAGGAGTAAGCAATAGGAGGAGGAGGCTCCGCGCCCGACGCGCCCGCGCAATTGATGGAGCTGCGCGAGGCCATAGCGATGCGCGTCGAGCACGAGCATCACGACGGCATTGGGGACGTCGACGCCGACCTCCACCACCGTCGTCGCAACTAAAACATCGATCTCGCCGGCGGAGAATTGCCGCATCGTGCGATCCTTCACGTCGGCGCTCATGCGCCCGTGTAGCAAACCCACGCGCAGCCCCGCAAACGGCCCGGCGGCGACCCGCGCCGCTTCTTCCACCGCCCCGATCAGCCCGGTTCCCTCATCGTCATCGCTCTCGATCGCAGCGCACACGATATAGGCCTGTTGACGATCTCTCTCCACGCGCTCGCGAATAAAACGATAGGCGCGATCGAGTCGGCTCATCCGTAACACGTAGGTCTCGATCGGCGTACGCCCCGGCGGCAATTCGTCGATCGAAGAGATATCGAGCCCGGCGAGCAACGTCTGCGCGAGCGTACGCGGAATCGGAGTCGCCGTTAAATGCAGCGTATGCGGCGTTCCGCCCTTCGCGCGCAACCGCGCACGCTGCTCGACGCCGAAGCGGTGTTGCTCGTCGATCGCCACGAGGCCGAGTCGAAGGAACTCCGTGCTCTCCGTCAAGAGCGCGTGCGTACCGACCGCGACGGCGGCCTCGCCGCTTCCGAGACGCCGTAACGCCTCGCGACGCTCCGAGGAGCGTTGACTGCCGAGCACCGGTTGAACGGCGATGCCGAACGGCATTAAGAGCGGCCCTAATTTTTGAGCGTGCTGGAGGGCCAGCAGTTCGGTAGGAGCCATCAACGCCGACTGCACGTTATTGCGCGCCGCGATCAACATCGCTGCGGCGGCGACGAGGGTTTTGCCGCTCCCGACATCGCCTTGAACCAAGCGATTCATCGGCATCTCGCCGGCAAGATCGCGCGCGATCTCACCGATGACGCGTCGCTGCGCGCCCGTGAGAGGAAACGGTAAGTCGCGTTCGAGCTGCTCGATGCAACTCCGTGCATCCGACATGGCCTCGGCGCCGCGCTCGAGGGCTCGAACGGCGCGACGGCGCAGCGACGCGAAGGCGTGTACTAAAAATTCGCCGTACGCAAAACGCTCTCGTGCGCGCTGCGCTTCCTCCAACGACTCGGGTGCGTGGAGGTGGTGATACGCGCGATCGATCGGCTCGTAGCCATTCCGTTCGAGGATCGATGGGGGAATCGGGTCGGGGGGCGCTTCTTCGAGGAGACGCGGAAAATTTCGCGCGATCGCGCTGGCGATCGTTTTACTGGAGAGCTCGCGCGCCGCGTGATAGATCGGCACGAGCGTGCCGCGATAGCGCTCGTCTGGAGCGAGAATGCGATAGGTACTTACGCTCACGACGGGGCCTGCAAGCGAACGCTCGACGCGACCGCGCACGAAGAGCCGCATTCCGACCTTAAAGCGTCCGATCGCGTACCGATTGCGACCGATCCATTTCGCTCGAAAGAGTGCGCTCTCGTCACGAAGATCGACTTCGACGATCTCGATAGTGCGCGCGCGCCGCTCGCGCACGGCAA
>JABEUX010000165.1 GCA_013044185.1 Vulcanimicrobiota bacterium
ACCGCCGCCGAGCTCGGACCGATCGCCCCGGCGATGCGCGCACGCAACTACGCCGGGGCATTCGCCTGCGCGGAGGGCTTCTACAGCACGCAGACGTTGAAGGACGATGCAAAGGCGCTCGGCACGGCGCTGGTCTTTACCACGATGCCGCCGATCGATCGTGCGCCATCGGTCGCGCAGCAACTCGCGGATTTACGGCGCAGCGTTCCTGCGGTCACGGCGTTCGTCGCATTTGCCTACGCCGCCGCGCAGATTCTCATTCAGGCGGTTCAACGCACCCCGACCTACTCGCGCCCGGCGATGCTCTCGCTGTTAACCTACAACGGCTCGTTCCAAACCATCGTCGGCCCGTTCACGTTTAGCTATACCGGCGACCCCACGCTCCCCAACCTCTATGCCTACCACATCGAAAAGGGAGCCTTCCATTACGACCGCGCCGCCTTCCTGAACGGCTTCATTTTGTAGGACGCCGCCTTCCCCAGGTGGCGTTCCCGGAGAAAAACCAGGGGTTTTCCCGGATGAGGCACGCGGCCCGGCTCTGGCATGATCGGAGCATGGAAATGCCACGCTACGCCTGGATCACCGACAACTACCTCAACGTCCTCGCACTCAACGAGGCGCTTGCTGCCCAACACCGCCCGAATCGTCCGCCCTCGAAGGTCGCCGAGCTCTGGGGTGAGAGCGCGACCTGCGACCTCATCTCCGGCGCGCACCGCTGCGCGCTCGAAGGGAGGCAGATTCGGCTCGAGGTTGAGGCACTCGGCCAGGTTCTGCTCTTCGAACTCGAACCGTTGCGCTCGCCCGCCGGCGATATCGTCGGGACGAGCGGCCGTGCCCGCATGGCCGAGCCGATGGAGTCGCCGATTGCGGCGCCCGAAGATCCGCTCGTCGAGGAGATCGCTCAGATCGGTAGCTGGCGCTACGAGTATTCGGCGCGGGCGTTACAGCCGTCACTCGGGCTGCTCCGCCTGCTCGGGCTTCCCCCGACCGGCGATCTCGGCGATATCCGCGCCTTCGACCATCCCGAGGACCGCGCGCTCGTTCGCGCGGCGATCGAAGCCTCGGGCGACACCTACGAGGTCGAGCATCGCATCGTTCGCCACGACGGCGAACAGCGACACGTTCGCGAGCGGGCGACGACGATCCGCGACGCACATGGCTTCTCGGTCGCGCGCGTCGGCACGATGCTCGATATCACGGCGATCAAGCTGCGCGAATCATGGCTGCGCGATCTCGCCAACGTCGATACGCTCACCGGTTTAGGCAATCGCCGACTGCTCGAGGAGCGCCTCGGCGCGGCGATCATGCGCTCGGAGCGCTTCGCAAATTCTTGCGCCATCCTCTTCATCGATATCGATGATTTTAAGAGCGTCAACGATACCTACGGTCACGCGGTCGGCGATGCATATCTCGTGGAGTTCGCGCTACGGCTGGCGCGCAACGTACGCGCATCCGATACCGTCACGCGGCTCGCCGGCGACGAATTCGTGATCGTGCTCGAAGATCTCGAAAACGAACGTGCAGCCGCAGAGGCTGCCGAGAAAATCGCCACCGTGTTGCGCGAGCCGCTCGCCGTCGGGGCTCTGAAAATCGAGGTGCGAGCGAGTATCGGTCTCGCGGTCTCGCCGCGAGACGGTGAGAATGTCAGGGATTTGCTCGAACGTGCCGACCTAGCGATGTACGAAGCGAAGCGTCGCGGCAGTGCCGGTGTCGGCATCGGAGGCGGCGCCCTCTTAGCGAAGAAAGTAGCGGCATGGTCGCCGAGATTGATCGAGGGAAAAGTCTCCTCTTCGAAGGATCGGCCTCGCTACGGCACCCAACCGAACGTCTCGCATTCTCCTTAACCCTGCTCTGGGCGTTTCCGGTCGCCGCGATCGTCGGCGTCTTCATCCATTTTTCAATCGGACTCGCCCAAGTCGCGCTCTTCGTCGTCGGCGCAATGGTCTTCATCACGTTCGCGCGTGGACGCCTGATCGGATCGAGCGTTCTCATCCACGAAGCACAGAACCCCGAGATTTTTTCGATCGTGAAACGCCAGTGCGCCGCCCTCGGCTTACCGCTACCGTTGGTTTTCGTGCGCCAAGATCCGCTGGTGCCGGCGGCCGCGATCGGATTCGGCGAACCCTATTCACTCGTCCTCTCGAGCGAGTATCTCGAAGAGCTGCGCGAGGACGAGCTCTCGTTCGTCATCGGGCGCCAGCTCGGCCACATCGCGGCCGGGCACGTTCGCTATCAATCGCTGCTGAGCGTCAACGGAAATGAGAACGCGCTCGTTTCGTTGATCTTTGGGCCGTGGCTGCGGCGCTGTGAATTAACCTGCGACAAAGTCGGACTGATCTGCTGTGGATCGCTCGATGCCGCATCGCGCGCGATCGCCATTCTTGCGCTCCGCGGATTCGGACGCCAAGTCGACCTGCGGAGTTTTGCTACCCAGCAAGCCTCGATCGGCGACGATACGGTGCTGAAATGGGGCGAATGGCTCGGCTCCGAGCCCTACGCAACGCGCCGTATCGCCGAATTGACCGCCTTTGCCGCGAGCGCACAATACGAACGATATGAGGAGTGGTTTCTTCGCAGCGAAGCGGTCGCACCGATTCCGTTGCCGCTTCCGGGAAGCCGCAGGCTCGATCGCGGCGATCTTGCTGGGCGCGGGCGGCGTATACTCGCTGCAGCGATCGACGTCGTCGTCTTACTCGCGGCGAGTTCGTATTTCACTCTACCCGCCTCGTCGCATTCACCGAAAATTCCGCGCGCCGTCGTCGTGAACGGTCTGCCGAACGGCGCGAACGTTCAGCTCGGTCCGTTGAGCGTCAACATTCCCGCTGAAAAAACCGCGCCCGCTGCATCGAGCGCGCCGACGCCGGTGCCGACGGCGAGCCCCACGCCCTCGCCGCAACAGCTCGCTGCAAGCGCCACGGCGCGCCTGCGGGACGCGTGGAACCGAACGTTGGAGGGTCTTGCAAGGCGCTCGCTCTCCTTCGGTTTTGCATCGTTTCTTTATTTTGCGCTCCTCATCGCCATCGTCGGGCAGAGTTTCGGCATGATGATCGCCGGGCTGCGCGTTTCGTCGCTCGATCTACGCCGGCCGAGTTTCGGCCAGGCGCTCGCCCGCGGAGTTTTGATCGGAATATTCCACGTGCTGATCGCTCTGCTCGCACCATTTACTACGTGCTGGTTCCACGATTGGATGACGAAGACGCGCGTCGTCGCGGGCGAGCGGCTCATCGCCCGCGTTGCAAACGGCTAAGCGCTCGCTCCGCAGCCGTTGTGCAAGCGCGTGAGGTAGTTAAACAGGCCGACGGTCGCGACGATCTCTTCGAAACCGTCGCTGCCGCAGGCCTGGATCAGCGCGCTGCGGAGGTTCTCCGGAAGCGCTCGCGGTTCACGCGTTAGCGCAACGGTAACCGCAAGTGCGGCGCGTTCGAGCTCCGAAAAATTCGCGCTCGACGCATAATTGGAGAGATCGCGGAGACTCGCTTCCTCGACGCCGAGGCGCTTTGCCAAAGCGCCGTGAACGTCCATTCAATACTCGCAGGCGTTGAGCCAGGCGACCATCACGCCGACGAGCTCTTTCGTTCGCCGCTCGGTTACGCCGCTTTCGAGCAACGCTGCGACGTGAGCCTCGAGCGTCGCGCGCGCTCGTTGGTGGCCGCCGAGCGGCGTATCGCTCACGAAGAGACGCGCGGCGCCGAACGGTAGATTGGAAAGCCGCGGAGACTGTCGAAGCGCGGATCCATTTCGAAGGCGAGATGCGTCGCCGTGCCTGCGTGAGCGAGCACCGCTAACGCGCTGCCGCGCTTACCGAGCGCCGCAAAGGCAAAGGCCAGGTCATCGCGCCCGACATCGTGGACGTCGGCGCGTGCGAGCGCAAGTTCGTGTCGGGCGAGCGTGCGTTTTCCTTCGCGCGCGTAGAGATCGGCGAGGAGCGCCGCGCCTTCGTTTCGGCAACTCGCGCAACGGCTCGAGAACGCTTCGAAGGTTCCTGCCGCAAGATGGTTGTTCCCGAGCGCTTCCTGAGCGAGCCCGACGGTGGTGAGGGTATCGAACCGATGCGGATCGAGATCGAGGGCTTGATGCGCGTAGGCGATCGCTTGGTGGAAGTGCCGATCGAAATACGCCGCTTGCGCGAGCCACGCCATCGTCGCAGTCGAGAGCGGATCGAGCCGCGCCGCAACGCGCAGATCTCGATAGCCGGCGGCAGCATCGCCATCGTTGAGGCGAAGGATCCCGAGCCATTCGCGTGCCGGCGCATCCTTAGGCGTGAGGCGCACCGCTCGCTCCAACAAGCGATTCGCGCTCTGAAAGTGCCGACGGTCGAGCGCGATCGCGCCGAGCGCGGCATACGCTTCGCCAGCGCTCGGATCGAGAGCGATCGCCTTCTTCGCATAGAGACCAGCGGCCGCGAAATCGAGGGAGGGGGCGCCATAGCCGTAATCGCCCATCATCGCCTCGGCGGAAGCGAGCGCCTCGTAGCCGCGAGGATCGCGCGGTGCGAGCGTGACGACGCGATGGAAATAGGAGAGGCTGCGCAGCAGGCTCGTCTGGCTCCGTTCGTTCCAGTAATACCGGCCGAGCGCGTAGAGGCGCTGCGCGGTCGGCGGCAGGAGGCTCGTCTGCGCGTCGCCTCGGAGAGCGAGCACACGCAGACCGAACGCTCCCAGCACCAAGGCTGCGGCGAGCGCGATAACGGAGGGCAGCCATCGCCGCTGGGCGACGGGCAGGCTCGCTGAGGAGGGTAAGGGGGGCGCGAAGGCGGCTTCCTGGGCGGCGCGCGGCGCTGCGATCGGGGCGACGAAGCGATAGCCGCGGCGGGGGAGGGTCTCGATGACCTCGCCATCCCAATGGGCGCGCATCGCCTTGCGCAGCACGTAGACGTTCTGCGAGAGACTCGCCTCCTCGATAAAGCCCTCGGGCCAGATCCGCGCGAGCAGCTCGCCCTTCGCGAGAATCTCGCCGGGGCGCTCCGCGAGGGCGAGCAGTGTCTCTACCACCTTAGGGCCGAGGGCGAGCTGGGTGCCGTCCGCGCTGAGAATCAGGCGCTCCACGTCCAGCTCGAACGGGCCGAAAATGAGTCGTTCCACGAAAGTTACCTCACCTATAGTACGCTTGCTTCCACCTCAACGTTTCGCTCCCCCCGCTTTTTGGTCGCTCTCGATAGAGCCGGGGGGGAGACGGCTCGCCCCCTCGCCCCCCGCTACCCATCGACCGCCGACGTAGGTCGCGCTATACTGCGCAAATTTTCCCGTAATTACACGCGATTGTCACACGTTATTCATCACTCTTTCATCTGTAATAATTATTCTTTCGAAGTGAAACAAATATCGTAGAGTGCACGTAATAGGGGATGTACGTTAGCGCTGCGATTCGCGCAGAGCGAAGCGAAAACGAAAGGGATGTTTATGAAAGCGACTTCGGAATCTACCGCAACGGTAGTCGAAGCAAAAGAGCCGGTAATCTCGATGACGCGCGTTATTGCAACGACGCAGTTCGGAACGGGATTCAGCGGCTGGGGCCCGCGCGTCTCGGGCTTCTCCTCCGTTCTTAAACGGCTCAACTAACGACGGAACGTCGATAAAGTTTCCTCGCCGGCGGCTTGCCGACGACGAGGGAAACCGGGTGCGAGCGACCTCCACCGCACGCACCCAAACCCTCCTTCAGGAGAGTGCAGCAGGTCATAGGGGAACGATCGAA
>JABEUX010000028.1 GCA_013044185.1 Vulcanimicrobiota bacterium
ACAAAGCGTCGCCGTCCTCTACCAGCCCATCGTCAACCTTCGCGATAGCACGCTGATAAAAGTGGAAGCACTGGCGCGTCTCATCGACGAGCGCGGCGAGTTGATTTCCGCGCAACGCTTTCTCCCAGCTCTCGGAGAATCCGATCTTCTCCAGCTCTTTGAAACGGTACTCCGTATTGCATGTCGCGACTGCATGATGCTCGAACGCGCCTCCCTTCGCACGAATATCGCGGTCAACATTCCCGCTCCGGCGCTCGCCGATCCTCGCTATCGCGAAGTGCTTTTCGCGATTCTCCTTGAAAACGGGCTGGCACCCAACCGCCTCACGCTCGAGATGCTCGAGACGCCCGAAGATGCCGCCGATCTCACTCGGCACGAGCGGTCGATCGCTCAGCTTCGTGCCCACGGTATCGAAATCGAACAAGACGATCTCGGTTCGGCGCACAGTTCGCTCGTTCGCCTCGATCGCTACCCGTTCGACGGCGTTAAAATCGATCAGGCACTCGTGCAGGGAGCGCGGCTCCATCCGCAGCGAGCCTTAGAATTCATCCTTCATCTCACCCGGCTCGCGCACGCACTCGATATCCCCGTCACGGTCGAAGGGCTGGAAAACCATGGAACCATCGAAGCAGCGACGATTCTTGGTGCAGATCGAGGGCAGGGATACGGCATCGCTCGGCCGATGCGAGCGAGCGATTTGCTGCAGTGGCACGCCGACGTTCGACACCGTATCGATCCTCAAACCCCGCAAACTTCGCTCGGCGCGATGGCCGGCTTCCTTTTGTGGGATCTGCAACTCGCCGAGCTCGCTCGCTGGCCGAATATGCTCGCTGAATTCACTCGCGGCGACAGCATCATCGACCGATATCGCCGCACCCACGCAGCGACCGATGCTCGCCTCGAAGATCTCCTCGCACGGACCCGCGCCGAGGCCCGCCACGGAGGCAGCCACGAGCGCTACCGGCGCGCCCGCCAAGAAGTGATGAAAGAGCTTCACGAGCACTGGACCTCGATGCAAGAACGATCGAGCGAACGGCATGTGCCACGATAGCGATAGGCCGGCGTCGTAACGAGCGAGAAGCGAGCCCGGAGGAGGATACGCCTGAAGATGACCGAGATCGAGATACGACGCCAGGTCGCCTGTCCGTACACACGGGCAAAGGAGCTTCTCCGCGATCGCTTACAACCGCTCGCAAGTGCCGGAGCGAGCGTGCCTCAACGACTCTCGTTAACCTTCCACGATCGCGCTCTCGGCAAGGAGGTCGAAATGCAGTTTGCCGTCGCGCACGATCCAATGCATTTCGACGAGCCGTGGGCGATCTCGTGGCAACCGGAGGTCGGGGGGCTCTATCCGAGCTTCCGCGGCTCGCTCAGCATCCGCGCGAGCGACACCTACGAAAACGCGCGCCTCGAACTTCATGGCAGCTACGAACCGCCGCTTGGTGCGATCGGGAAAGCTTTCGATAACGTCCTCGGCAAACGCATCGCCGAAGCGACCGGCGCGCGTTTCCTCGATGAGATCGCCTCCACCATCGAAGCACGGCATCTCGCCGAAGAAGCAGAGAAATCGGCCGGGCGTTAATACGCCGCGTAATACGCAAAAGAGAAATGCCGCATCGTTTGGATCGCAGCGACCGTCGTAATCGCCGTAAATACCAACGCCGAAACGAGAAGTCCGCCGACCATCGCCTCCGCCGGGAGGTGGGCGTAGAGCGCCCACCCACACGTAACGATCGCAGCGCAGGTTCCGAGAGCCGTGCCGATCACCGGTGCGCGCGGTCGGCTGAGGAAAAAAAGCAACTGTGTGTTGAGCAAGCCCAGCATCACCAGGCCGTAGGCCGGAATTGCAAAGCGGAGCACTTCGAGTGAGAGCACCGCGTCCCCACTGCTGCCCAAGCGCGCCGAGAGAATCATGCGCGTGCCGACAACCTCCCCAAGCGCGGCCGCAAGCCCGGTCGCTGCCGCAACCGCAAGTATTCCCAATGCGTAAAACCGTAACATTGACCGATCGAACTTTCCTAAGTCACGAATCGCTCCCGTCGCACCCTTGAGAATGCGACGCGGCAATGCTTCAAGCATGACGTTGATCACCCCGACCACCGGCAAAATCGCCAGCAAAGCGATGTCGGCGCCGAGTTCGTATGCCGAGGCGTAAGCAAAGCCCCGCCCATTCGCAGCGGCGATCCCGGCAGCGATGCGATCGACCAGAATCGATGCGAAATAGAGTGCCCCGAAGAGCGCGTAGGGCAACGTCGATCTAACGATCGAACCGAGCGCGGGCGGCACGGGCGCGCTCGTCGCCGCAGCGCGACGCGCGAGCCACAACATCGTCGATCCAAGAATTGCCGCCCCAAGGATCCCGACCTCTGCCGCGAGTGTTGCCGGTTCCCACGGCACGTCGACGTGTCGATGGAAAAACAGCACGAAGGTAGCACCCGTGATAGCCGTCGCGATGACAGCCAACGCAACCATCCAAAAAAAACGTCGGAGAGTATAGAGCGGCGCGAGGGAGAGTTGAAATATCGCCGTTCCCGCGCAAAAAGACGCCGCGAGGAGGGCGTCGGGATTCCCGACGATCGGAACGAGCGCAGCATAGAGGGCGAGCGATGCCGCTCCCGTTGTCAGCACGGCAGCAAGCACGAAGCGCCGTAAGGTCCACGCCATGAGCGCATCGTTCGATTGCAAGAAATAAAACGTGAGGCGGCGAGCGATGGCCTGCGAGAAAAAACCGCTGATGATTTGTGCTGCGTACACTCCAACGGCGATTGCGGTCGCGAGGTGCAGCGGCGTTGAGAGACTCGACCAAAGCGATGCGCCAAAAATTGCCAAGCCGATCACCGCGACGATCCATGGGGCAGAATAGAGCGAGCCTATGGCATAATCGCGACAGCTCTGCGTAAACCAGTCGAGCGTCGGCGGCTCGCGTCGCTCCTCGTCGGTAACGTATCGATTGACCGCC
>JABEUX010000166.1 GCA_013044185.1 Vulcanimicrobiota bacterium
CGCGGAAAACGCGTCGTGATTCCCGGAGCGATGAACGCGGCACTTGCGTTCATGCCGAGGATTTCGCCGCGCGCGATGTTGTTGCGTGTTTCGCGCCGATTGGTCGAGCGGTAACGTCTGTCGCGCAGCGCAGGCGCCGTTCGCGTTAGAACGCGGCGAGTTGGAGTTGCGGTGCGAAGGGAGAGTCGTCGGCGGGAATCGTGCCGTCGACCGCGATCTGCGAGATGAGCGCTGCGATGCGGCGCGAGGACGCCTTCGGCGCCACCTCTTCCTGGCGAATACGAATCTGCACGAGGCGTGCGGGATCGGCGATCATCCGCTCTACCGCGCTGACGACCTGCGCTGCGCCGTGGAGAGCGACTTCGCCGAGGCCGTTTTTGCGAACGAAATCGACGTTACCGCGTTCTTGCCCCGGCACGTAATCGTAGACGACGACGGGGAGCTGTGCGGCGTTCGCTTCGGCGAGCGAGCCTGGACCGGCTTTGGTGACGAGCAGGTCGACCGCGCGGAAATACTCGGGAATCTGATCGGTGAAGCCGAGCAGATGCATCGGCGTCGGGAGCGTCGGCGCGAGTTCGGCGAGCCGTTCGCGCAGCGCTTCGTTCCGGCCGCAGACGACGACGATGTCGATGGAAAGCGCCGCTTTCGCAAGGGCGATCGCGGTCGTCATCAATTTGCCGCCGCCTTCGCCGCCGGCCATAAGCATGACGATCGATGCGTTCTGCGGCAGGCCGAGCTCGCGGCGTAACTCTTGCTTGGTGCCGACGACGTCGTCGAACTTCGGATGAATCGGGTGTCCGAGCCAGCGCAGGCGTGCCGGTGAGACGCCGCGCGAGAGCGCGCGCAGATAGACTTCGCGGGCGGGAACGACGATCGCGTCGGCGTCGGGGGTCAGCCACGACTCGTGCACCTTCCCGAGATCGGTGATGACCGTCACGATGGGAATATGGTTGAGCCCGGCATCCGCGCGCGCGCGTAGTGCGGCGTGATTGAGCAGCGGATGCACCGAGACGATGACGTCGGGGCGATATTCGAGGAAGAGATTGCGGAGCCGTTCGCGATAGAGCGGCTCGCAAAAGCGCACCAGCGCGCGGTAGCGCCGACGGCCGTTGGTCGCGTAATAGAGCGCGCCGTAGACCGGGGGAGCGTAGCGCAGCGCCATGCTGTACCCAAGGCCGAGTTGGGTCAACGGAAAAGCGCAGTGCGCCGCGACATCGTCGATGCGGTGGACGAACGAGGGATCCGTGCGCTCGTCGAGCGCCGCGCAGATCGCATTGCTCGCGCTGCGGTGCCCGCCGCCGGTATCCGAAATAAGAAAGAGTGCGCGCTTTGCCATTATCTCCCCGTTAGGCGCGCATCGGTATCCTCTTCGTCCGCCGACGTCGCGACGACGCGTTGCGAGTGCGACGGCTGGTCGGAGCAAGGAGGCCGATGAGCGCTCGAGCCGGAGCATCGTAGAAGCGAAAGATGTCGCCGAACTCGACCTCGGGGTTTCGGTGGTGGCCGTCATGATCCTCGGGAAGCACGATCTGGAGGGGGCGGAGGATCGCCTCGATCCAGCGCGGGGTTCGCCAGCCGAGCTCGGTGGTATGGCGCCACCAAACGTGGAGTTGCCCCAGGAGGAGCCCCAGAAACGCCCCTTGCCACGAGAGGCGGGTGGCCGCCGTCGCGACGATAAGGTACGGGAGCGCTCCGAGGATGCCATCGAGGAGGATCGCCGGGTCGCGCGAGAGGACGGCGTGATCCCAATAGGAACGACGACGGTCGTGATGGGTGCGCAGGTGTAACGTGAACCAGAGATGCTGCGGAACGTGGTAAAAGAAGGTCGAACCGAGATCCCCGACAACGAGGACGATCAGTAATGCGGCGACGACGTGCATGGTTGCGTTCCCTTCTCGCTCGCGCGATGCCGATCTCGCTTGCGATGTTGTGCGCCTGCAGTGCGTTCTCCCTGCAAAAGCATACGATCGTCGAACGAAGCTCTCGCTTCGATCTCCCCTTAGTTAACGCAACCTTAAGTTGGCCGAAACATCGTTTGCTCGACGCTCTCGCCGGCGGCGATTTCGTGAACGGCGGCGGAGCCGCACGCAGCGACGTTCGTGCAATCGCCCGCGCGGAGCTTGCCGATAATCCACGCATCGACGCCGTATTTGCCGTCTACCTCGCAATCGTTACCGAACGGGCGGCACGCAGGAACGCGTTGCCGCCGCTCTTTCTTGCTGCAACGTTGCTCCAAGAATCCGCATATAACCCCTACGCGCTTTCGTCATCTGGTGCGATCGGTATCGGACAATTTATGCCCGGTACCGCTGCCATGCTCGGGCTCGATCCGTTCGATCCCTATGCGTCCATCGCTGCATCGGCGCGTCTCATCGGCGGATACGTTGCGAGCTACCGCAACGCCCCCGGCGGCGCGTTGCACGGCACTCCGTTTGCGCTTGCCTTGGCTGCATATAACGCCGGGCCCGGTGCGGTGAGCGCGTATCGCGGCGTGCCTCCCTACGCGGAGACCGTGCAATACATCGCGTTGATTCGTTATCGATGGGACAACATGCGTGCGTACGAAGGGCTCGGGCGGATTCTCCTGCGTTTGTAGAGAAGCGCGCCGACGATGAGTCGGTTCCGTCAATTGCTCGCGCGACAACCGATCGCGCGCGAATCCGTTCAGAGCGATGGGCCGACGCTCCGTCGGGCGCTGGGATGGCCTGCGCTCACCGCTATCGGACTGGGTACGATGCTCGGAGGAATCTTTCCGACGATCGGTGCGGGCGCGCACGTCGCCGGGCCGGCGGTTATTCTCGCGTATCTCTTTTCCGGGCTCGTCAGCCTCTGCGTCGCGCTCTGCTATGCGGAGTTCGCTTCGATGGTGCCGATCGCCGGAAGCGCGTACACCTACGCGTACGCGACCCTCGGGGAGTTCGTAGCATGGGTAATCGGCTGGGATCTTATACTCGAGTACGGGCTCTCGGTTGCACCGACCGCATCCTCGTGGTCGCAGTACGCCGAGCATCTGCTCGCAAAAATCGGCCTCGTCGTACCGCTGTGGGCGCGCGAGGCAAATGTCTTTACGGTACATCCTCAGATCGATTTGATCGCGGCGCTCATTACGCTGGCGATCGCGGTGCTCGTTGCGATCGGCATCCGCGAGTCGGCGCGTGTCAATGGCGCGTTGGTGATTTTTCAGGTGCTCTCGATGCTCGTCTTTCTCGCCGTCGTTTTGCCGGGGGTGCACGCAGCGAATCTCACTCCATTCGCACCGCACGGATGGCACGGCATCGTGGCGAGTACGGCGTTGGTCTTTTACGCCTATATCGGGTTCGATACGGTGACGGTGGCTTCAGAGGAAGCGCGCGAACCAAAGCGCCACGTCCCGATCGGTATTTTGCTTGCGCTCGCGATCGGGGGGCTGCTCTACGTCGCCATCGCCTACGCGACCGTCGGCGCGATACCGTACGGGCGGCTCTCGGAGGGTGCCGCAATGCTCGATGCTCTCGGCAACGTCTCGCGAAATAACGTTCTCTACGTCGTCGTCGCGCTCGGCGGCGTCGCGGGCAACACGACCGTGATGCTCACGTCGTTACTCGGCCAGATTCGCATTTTTTACGTGATGGCGCGCGACCGTATGTTGCCGCCGGGCGTCGCACGTATCCACCCGGTCTTTCGCACTCCGGCGCGCATGACGATCGTCACCGGCGTCATCGTTGCCGTTCTCGCGGCGGCGCTGCCGCTCTCGACCTTGCTCGACTTCGTCAATATCGGGACGCTCTCCGCATTTGCCATCGTGTGCGCCGGCGTCTTCGTGCTGCGAATCGTCGAACCCGAGGCCCCGCGACCTTTTCGTGCCCCGCTCGCGCCGCTCTTCACGATTTTGGGCGCGCTCGGGTGCATCTATCTCATCACCGGCCTCTCTTTGCCGACCTGGTTGCGATTTGCGGCCTGGTTCGTGGTCGGGCTCGCCGTGTATTTTCTCTACGGCTTTCACCGCTCGTTGCTGCGCCCGGAAGCAAAGCCATGAACGTCGCCGATTTTGGGGATCGTTATCGCGAGCGCATTTGGGAAACGCATATCGCCGAGGATTTCGAACGCGATGTCCTCGCCGGGCTCTCGGCGGTGCAAAAAACGATTCCTTCGAAGTATCTCTACGATGCATTGGGCTCGGCGCTCTTTGAGGCGATCGTGTTGCTTCCGGAGTACGACTTGCCGAGGCGCGAGAGCGCACTTTTGGAGCGATACGCGCCGCACATCATCGATCGTTCGACTCGCCGGCTACGCCTGTTAGAGCTCGGGAGCGGTAGCTCTCAGAAAACGCGAACGCTCATCGAGGCCGCGATCGAGCGATATGGATCGGTCGAGTATACGGCGGTCGATATCTCGCTCGATGCGGTGCGCAATGCCGCCGTGCAGTTGCTCGACCGCTATCCGGAGGTCACGGTGCGCGCACTCGTCGGAGACTACTTTCAGGTGCTCGGTGAGGTCGCCCCGCAGCCGGCAACGCTCGCGCTATTTTTAGGATCGAACTTGGGCAATTATCCCGGCGAGCGTGGCGTCGCGTTTCTTCGCGCCGTTCGCGGAGCGCTCGCCCCATCCGACATGCTGTTACTCGGCGTCGATTTACGAAAAGATCGGGCGCTCATGGAGCGTGCCTATAACGACGACATCGGGGTGACGGCAGCGTTCTCGAAAAACGTTCTCGCACGGATCAATCGCGATCTCGGTGCGGAGATCGATATCGGAAACTTCAAGCATTCCTCTGTTTTCGACGAGCGCACCGGAAGCGTGGAATCCTATCTCATTGCCGCTTGCGTCGCCTCATATTCACTCGGCAGAGGTCGCGGAACGGTGAGCTTTGCTGCCGGCGAACGCATTCATATCGAGTCGTCGCATAAATTTACGCACAACGAGCTACGAGTGCTGGCCGACGAATGTGGGTTTGTGGAGCGGGGATTTTTTACCGACGAAGATGCTGCATTTGCCTTGGTTCTTTTAGAACGTGGCGAAGAGGCAGCGAAAATCTCAGGGTTGTAAACTCCGGAACTCGAGCGCGCGAAATACGAACTCGCCGAGCAGTGCGAGGGCGACGACGCCGAACGCTCCTTGGAGGAGCATTGCGCGATTCTGTAACGCGAAGCCGGTAAACAGTATCGAGCCTAGACCGCTCCCGCCGACATAGCCACCGAGCGTGGCGAGGGCGATACTGCCGAGCGTAGCGATACGGAGGCCGGAGAGAATTGCCGGCATCGCCAGCGGTACGTCCACGCGTAACCGGCGTCTCCAAGCCGGTAATCCCAAGGCCATCGCGACCTCGCGCTCCTCCGGCGGAATCGCGCGAATGCCGGCGACCGTACTGCGAAAGATCGCATAAAGCGCGTATGCGACGAGCGCGATCTCGACGCTCGTATCTCCGAGCCCGACGAAGCGCACGAGGACTGCGAGTAGCGCGAGCGACGGCACGGTGTAGAGCGCTCCCAGTAAAGCTGAGAGCGGTCGCTCGAACCTCGGGCGATCGGCGAGCGCGAGGGCGGAGGGTATGGCGATTGCGGCGGCTATTGCCACGGCGACGGCGCAGAGAACGATATGGGCGACGATCGCGGAGATCACTCTCGCGGCTCGCGCTCGTCGAGGCGCGCTCGACGATATCGATGTAGGAGCTCGTCGCCGCACAGTATTTCGGCGGTGAACGAGTCGGGCGGATTCTCGAGCAAAGCGCGCGGAGTGCCGATTGCCTGCAAGCGGCCATCGTGCATGACGGCGATGCGATTGCCTAAGAGGAGCGCTTCATCGACGTCGTGCGTCACGAAAAGGGTCGTGGTGCGAGCCTCACGCAAAACGCCGAGCAACTCGGCTTGAAGTTGCGGGCGCAGGATCGGGTCGACGGCGCCGAAGGGCTCGTCGAGCAAGAGCAGGCGTGGATAGGCGACGAGCGCGCGAGCGATCCCGACGCGCTGCGCTTGCCCGCCGGAGAGTTCCCGCGGCCGTCGGTTGCGATAGATTGTAGGTTCGAGGCGCACTGCAGCGAGCAACTCGTCGATGCGCGCCTTCATGCGCTTGCGAGGCCAACCCAGGGTCTCGGGAACGAGCGCGAGATTTTCGGCGACGGTGAGATGCGCGAAGAGGCCGACACCCTGAATCGCGTAGCCGATGCTCCGCCGCAAGGCCCCGAGTTCGAACTCGCGGAGCTCGCGGCCGTCGATGCTGATGCATCCATCGCTGAGTTCGACCAGGCGGTTTATGCAGCGAAGCAGGGTGCTTTTCCCCGATCCCGATGCGCCGACAATCGCCAGCAGCTCCCCGGCAGCGACCTGCAGCGAAAGATTTTCCAGGGCGGGTGCGGCACTGCCGGGGAAGCGGACCGAGGCACGATCGAAAGCGACCGAGTATGGGGAATCGGTCATCGATGCGCGTGGAGGAATGCGCGTGCGACCGCCGCCGGTGTCGCTTGCTCGGCTTCGATGCGTTCGTTCATCGAGGAGACCGCTTGCGTCGAGAGCCGAGCCGAGAGTGCGTCGAGCGTTTCGCGTAGGTTCGGGAAGCGACGGAGCGTCGCTTCCCGAATGACGGGTGCGGCGTGATAGGCCGGCCAAAAGTGACGATCGTCGCGTAAGACGACGAGCCCCTGCGCCGCGATCGTACCGTCGGTCGTAAAAGCCGTTGCGACGTCGGCCTTGCCGGAAAGAAGTGCTTCGTACTTTAGCGCGATGTCGTACGTGCGGACCGACGCGAACTGAAAGCCTCCATAGAATCGCTGTAAACCCGGCAACCCATCTGGGCGCGCAAGAAACTCTTGGATTGTGGCCAGCCGCAACTGTGGAGCGAGCCGCGAACACTCCGAGAGTGTCGCGAGGTGCAGGCGGTTGGAGATCGCTCGCGTCGTCGCTAAGGCTTGCGAATCGTTCATCGGTGCTGGTGTCAACCAGGTCGCAGCATAGCGAGCTTGGAACGTGCTTCGAAGCAGCGCCAGGATCGCCGCTCCGTCGCTCATCGGAGCGTGGTGGAGAACGTCGATGAGCGCCGTGCCCGTGTATTCGGGGTAGCAATCGATATCGCCACGCTCCAGCGCCGCTAAGGCAATCTGGGTCGAACCGAGATTGAAGCGGCGCTCGACCGAGATGCCTGCGCCTTCGAGCGCTTGTGCGTAGAGTTCGGCGAGCAGGATCGATTCGGCGAAGTTCTTCGAGCCGACGCGCACCGAATGTGCGGGCGTACACCGTACCAGCGCGAGCGCGCCGCCGATCGTTGCGAGTGCGGTTGCGCGGCGCATCAGGTGCGTGCCTCGGCGCTGCGAACGAGCAGCGAGAGTAGCCCATCGACAGCGAACGCGAGCGCGGCGACCGTTCCTGCCGTTACTAGCAGTAACGTTTCGTTCCCGGTTTGCAGGCCGCGAACGATGCCGTCGCCGAGACCGCCTCCGCCGATAAATGTAGCGAGCGTCGCGCTGGCGATGCACTCGACGCTGGCGGTTCGAATCCCGGCGAGCGCGAGCGGAGTCGTCGCCGGCACCTCGACGCGAAGAAAGCGCGTCCGCGCGCCGAGGCCGAGTGCGTTGGCAACCTCGCGCTGCGACGAGGATAGAGAACGCATCCCGGCGTCGACCGAGATCGCGATCGGGGGCAACGCGAGGAGCGCGAGCGCGAGTATCGCCGGCAGCCGACCGACGCCGAGCCACGGGAGCAGCAAGGCAAGCACGGCGATCGTCGGTAGGCTGCGCGCGATGCCGACCCCGCCGAGCGTCGCGGCGCGCACGAAATGCATTTTCGCCGTCAGGAGCGCAAGCGGTACCCCCACTGCGGTAGCGATTGCGAGCGCGGCCCCGGCGATTTCGAGGTGCGTACCCGCCTCAGCGAGTAAATCGGAGAGCATTGAGGCTAGAGTTTCGCTCGCGCTCGGCGAATCCCGCGAGAACGATGCTCCAGCGATTCGAAGCCGCGGTTCCGCCGCAAAACGCAGAGCGTGGCGATGCCGAGCTCTTTTTCAGCCGCGAGCTTTCGTGGCTGGCCTTTAACGAGCGCGTGCTCGAAGAAGCGCTCGACTCGAAAAGCCCGCTCCTCGAACGGTTGAAATTCGTATCGATCTACGGCACGAATCTCGATGAGTTTTTTATGATTCGCGTTGCGGCGATCAAACAGCAGATCGCCGCCGGTGTCACCACGCGCTCCGACGACGGGCGCCTGCCGGCCGAACACCTCGCCGCGATCTCCGAAAGCATCCGCGAGACATTGCCGCGACAAATGAACGTGCTGCGCGACGATCTTTTCCCCGCTATCGTCGAAAAAGGCGTGCGGATCCTCGATGTGACCGATCTTGACGAAGAGCGTGCCCGCACCGTCGAGCATGTATTCGACGAACGCATCTTTCCCGTCCTGACGCCGCTCGCGGTCGATAGCGGGCACCCGTTTCCGTATATCTCCAACTTATCGCTCTCGTTAGCGGTCGAACTCGAAGAAGTAACGCCCGAGGGCATCGACGTGCATTTTGCGCGCGTCAAAATACCGCCGACGCTCCCGCGATTTATCGAGATTGCGGAGAGCGCTCCGGGTGGACGGAGCTTCGTTCTTATCGAGGATGCGATCGCGCATCATCTCGACGCGTTGTTTCCAGGCATGACCGTTCGCGCCTCGTACCTCTTCCGCGTGACGCGCGATGCCGACCTCGACTTACAAGAAGATGAAGCCGACGATTTGCTGCAGGCAATCGAATCGGAGCTGCAAAAGCGGCGCTTCGGCGAGCCGGTACGCCTGGAAGTCGAACGCGGAATTCCCGAGAACCTGCGGGCCTTTCTTCTCGATGCGCTCGATTTAAGCGAGTCGGATTGCTACGATATCGACGGTTTTATGGGGTTGAGCGATTTGATGTCGCTCTATCGCCTGGCGGGGCACGACGAATTGCGCGATCGGCCGTTTACACCGGCGATCCCGGCACGGCTGCGAGGCGTGAGCGATCTCTTTGCCGCGATTCGCGAAGGCGATCTATTGTTGCACCATCCGTACGATTCGTTCGATCCGGTCGTACAATTCGTGCAAGCCGCAGCGAACGACGAGCGCGTCCTCGCGATAAAAGCGACGCTCTATCGCACGTCGGGGAGCGATTCTCCGATCGTACGCGCGCTTTTAGAAGCGGCGGAAAATGAAAAGCAAGTAGCGGTCGTTATCGAGCTCAAAGCGCGTTTCGACGAAGAGAACAACATCGAGTGGGCGCGTCGCCTGGAGCGCGCGGGCGTTCACGTCGTTTATGGTTTTCCTGGGTTAAAAGTCCACGCAAAGGCATTGCTGGTCGTGCGCGAAGACGACGACGGCATTCGACGCTACATGCATTTTGGAACCGGCAATTACAACGAAAAGAGCGCACGCCTCTACACCGATTTCAGCTTGTTCACGGCGCGGGCGAGGCTTGGGGCGGATCTCGCGCAGATGTTTAATGCGCTGACGGGTTTTGCCAAGGTCACCGATTACGACGAGTTGCTCGTCGCGCCGGTGACGCTACGGCGCGAAATTCTCGCAGCGATCGATCGCGAGACCGAACATGCGGAGGCGGGGCGCCCGTGCGGAATACGGGCAAAGCTCAACGCACTGACCGACAAAGAGGTGGTGCGCGCGCTCTACCGGGCCTCTCAAGCCGGGGTTCCGATCGACCTCCTGGTTCGCGGCATGTGCACGCTGCGACCGGGCGTGCCGGGCTTAAGCGAGAGTATCCGCGTTCGCTCGATCGTCGGGCGTTTTCTCGAACACTCCCGCCTCTTCGCCTTCGCCGACGGCGGCGCGCGGAAGCTCTTCATCGGGAGCGCCGATTGGATGGGGCGCAACCTGGATCGCCGGGTCGAGCTCGCCGTTCCCATCGAGGATCGCGAGATGGCGGCCGAACTGGACGGGTTGCTTGCCTCGGTGCTCTTCGCCGATACCCAACAGTCGCGGGAGTTGCTGCCCGACGGGAGCTACCGGCGCTTGGCGGCGCGCCCAGGGGCCGGAATCGACGCCCAAAAAGAGCTGCTCCGGCGCCGCGAGCGCTTGCTTTCTTAATCTGCCCCTAATCTTTTCAGGATACACTCAGCGGTATTCGAGGGCGTCTGCGCGATGGCGCAGACCTCGGATTTCTCGTTTCATACAGGAGGTTTGCTCTGAGTACACTCACTCGACTCCTGCTCGCCGCGGCACTCGCCGCGTTCTCCGTTGGACCCGTCAGCGCGGCAACGGTTCGGAACGCGTCGCATCGCCTCGTCGCACAGGCTGAATCTCAAAGCACCGGATCGGTGAGCGGATCGCTCCACGATGTCTCCGGCGCTCCGGTTGCGGGGGCGACGATCGCCGTCCGCGGCCCCAA
>JABEUX010000167.1 GCA_013044185.1 Vulcanimicrobiota bacterium
GCCAATCGCGGCTCGCTAGACGCTCGCGGCTCGGAGAAGCAATGTCAGGCTCCTCGCCGCTCGCTTAAGCGCTCGTCGCGATCGTCGCCGCCGCGATGCGGTAAAGGTCACGCCGAGTAGGCGCTGCAAGCGCCGTATCGAGGCGGGCGACGAATCCCTGATATGTTGGGTTGGCCGGGAGATCCGGCGGCTTCGCCTCGAATCTGGGGTGAAGTACCTGTCGGCCACGCCGGGGATCCTTCGGGCTCCGAGCCCGTTATCGAGATAGGCGACCGACAGCACCTGCGATAGCAGCGATCGGACGGAATCGTGAGCGGCGCAGGCAGCGACTGCGGCAGCCGTCGCATTCGGGCTCGCCCGCTACCACCCGAACCTGCGGGTCGTCGGAGCGATCCTCAATCGCGTCGGCTCGCCGGGGCACGCGGCGACGATCGTGCCGGCGCTCGATGCAATTGGGCTGCGCTGCCTCGGCGCGCTCGCTCGGGAGGGCGCTCTCGCGCTCCCGGAGCGCCACTTGGGGCTCGTTCAGGCGCGCGAACAGCGGGAGCTCGAGAGCTTTCTCGAAGCTGCCGCCGCAGCGTGTGAATCGCAACTCGATATCGATGCCCTGCTCGCGCTCGCCTCGCGATCGCCGACGATCTCGCTTTCGCCTTTTCCTACGCGCACATCACCGAGGGATGGCGGCGCGCCGGAGCTCGGCTCTCCTTTTTTTCCCCCGCTCGCCGACGAGGGCCCCGAACGCGAAGCCGACGCCGTCTACCTGCCCGGTGGCTATCCCGAACTCCATGCGGCGAAGCTCGCGGCCGCAACGAACTTTCGTGCGGGCATGGAGGCGGCGCGCGCACGGGGCGCCGCGATCTACGGTGAGTGCGGCGGCTATATGGTTCTCGGCGAGTCGCTCGCCGATCGCGACGCGCGCGAGCATGCGATGCTCGGCTTTCTGCCGCTCCGTTTCTCGTTCGCGCAACCGCGAATGCACCTTGGCTATCGCGAAGTGCGTCCGCTCGCCGATACGCCGTTCGCACGCGCCGGTGCGCCCCTGCGCGGCCATGAATTCCACTTCGCGAGCGTCGAGCGCGAACCCGAAGGCTCGGCGCTCTTTGAAACCATCGAAGAGGGACGGGGCTCGCTACGAATCGGAATGCGTGCAGGAAACGTCATCGGTTCCTTCCTCCATCTGCTCGATCGCCTGGAGGCGTAACAAAGTCGCGAATTTGCGGTAGAAGCGCATCGTGGGGCATCTTGATACGCTCGTCGGCATCGCACTGGGGTTGTTGTTGATCGTAGCGATGAAACGTCGGCGCAGCTCGTACGGCACGCGATGCAGTACGCTGCGCGGGCGATCCTGTGCGCCTGCAATCGCTCCGTCGATCGAGGCCTCACCGGAGGCTCCCTACGGAGCGCCCCCGGCACCCGCGCCGATCGTTGCGGCGCCTGCACCTCAGGGAGAGCGAACCGATCGCCGCTTCCCGCAATCCCCGTTACGAGGTGCCGCCGTGCCCCTCGCTCCGCTTCCACCGCGCGGCGCGCTGCGCGCGCGCGATGCACTCGCACCACTGCCACCACTCGCCCGTAAAGGACAATCGATCTAATGCCGATCATGAGCGTTATCTCCACCCTCGACAACAACGGCCAAGAGGTCATGGGACCCGAGGTCCTCATCTATCATTATCCGTCGTCGAGCATCGTGAGCGGTTCGCTGCTCACCGTCGAAAGCAATCATTTCTGCGTGCTGAAATCGCGCGGTGCGATTCTGAACGTTTACGAAACCGGGCAGTATCCGATCACGACCGGCGATAAGCCGCTCGTCGGTTCGTTCGTTCAGGGATTTTTCGGCGGGCAGAGCCCGTGGCAGTACGAAGCGATCTATATCAATCGCGCGAAGCTCGTCGTTCGCTCCTCGGGGATCGCGCTCTCCGCCGAGATGGCGGAGATGAGCTATGACGTGGATTATTACATCCACGTTCCCACCAAAGATGGTGCGCTCAAACTCGTCCAGCACATGCCCTATCGCGGTCACGCGCTGCTCACCGATCAGATCAACGATTACGCAGGCCCCGTTGTCGAACAGGCGATCAACCAACTCATTCAGGTGACGCCGCTGGAGAAAGTGAACGAAAAGATTCACGATCTCACCGATCTCGTGCGCACGCATTTGAGCGAGTTCCTCGATGGCTACGGCATCGCACTCGACACCGTCAAGGTGCTCGTGCGTCCGAACGACGAGCGGATGCGCGCTTTGATCTCGCTCAAGGCCTTCGGACTCTCCGAGATGGAAGCGGTGCGTTATTACGCCGCGATTCTTATGGCCGAGCGCGGCGTATCGAGTGCACCGAATATGGCTATCGGGCAGCCGTTTACGATCGGAGCGACGCCGGTGCTTCCGATCGGCAATGCCGATAGCGGCACGGCGACCGGAAAATGAACCCGGCGATACCGTCGGAGGATGTCGTGCGAGCGCTGCTCGATCCGTCGCAGCCCTCGCACGATCCCTCGGTCGCGTTGTTGCAGGTTGCGCTGAGCGGCTTCGGCTTCAATTTCTACGACGCGCGCAATCAAGCGCGAGCGAACGACTTGCTCGTGCGCGAGCGCGTCTCGAATTTGCTCGCCGATGCGGCGGCACGCATTCGCACTCTCGAGGTGCGCTATCGCGAGCGCTCGATTCCTGCCGCGACGCGCGAAGAGCCGTTCCCGCCCGCCGATGCGTTACGGCGGGCGAAGGCGCTCCACGAACTCACCGCGAGGCTCGATGCCGCATGCTCGGAGATCGTGACGCTCGAGGTGCCGGGGGCCGACCCTATCTGGTCGCGCGTACGCGACGAGTTGCCGACCCTCCATCGCTTGTTCGCCTTCGATGTGGGGCTCGCGACCGCCGCCACCGCGCTCTACGAGAGAGCCGATGCCTTGACGGCCGAAGCGGCCGAGCTCGATGGAGCGCTCGATGCATTCGCGACCGATTTCGAGGTGCTGCGAAAGGCCCTGGTCGAACGGCGCGCGCTGCTATCGGGCTCGGGCCCCGCGCTCCCTCATTCCTGAAACTCGCAGGCTCGTTCGAGCGTAGTACGCAGCGAGGCGCATGGGCGTACTCGCGGAAGCAAGGAGTGAAGGCGTATGTGGTTGACCCGTTTTGCAATATCCAGACCGATGGTCACCGCCGCGATCTTCATCGCGCTCGCGATCGCCGGGGCGATTGCATTTTCACGTATCGGTCGTAGCGCGAACCCACCGGGGACCGATTACCCGCTCGTCATCGTCGCTGCGGGCTACCCGGGCGCCTCACCGCAAACGATGGAGAAGCTGGTCGTCAAGCCGATCGAAGACCAGCTCGTCGGCACGCAAAACATGGATCAGGTGACCGCGACGACCCAGGAAGGAAGTGCGGTCGTTCTGGTGCGCTTCAAGCTCGGCACGAACCTCGATATCGCCGCCATCGACGTTCAACGGCGCGTCGATACCGCACGCGTCTATATGCCGGCCGATATGGACCCGCCCTCGGTTCAACGGAACGGCGCCTCACAACCGTTGCTCGATCTCGCGCTGAGCTCCTCGACGCTCTCGCCGATGCAACTCGCCGATTTGACGACGAATCAAATCGAGCCGATGCTCCAAGAGATTCCGAACGTCCAAACCGTCGACGTCTACGGCCTCGCGACGCGACAGTTCAACGTGCGCCCGAATCCCGCCGCACTCGATGGCCTCGGGGCAACGCTCGGCGACGTTTTTAATGCGGTTGCCGGCAACAACGCGAACCTTCCCGGGGGCCTGATGGAGCAACCGACGCGCGAGGCAACCGTCTCGATTCGCTCCGGCATCGACAAGGCGAGCGATATCGCCGGCATTCCGCTCGTCATTCCCGGGATCAGTAATCGCAATCTTCGCGTCGGCGACGTCGCAACGGTCGACGACGGCCATATCGAAATGCGATCGATCTCGCATTATAACGGCCAACCTCGCCTCTACGTCAGCTTAGGTCGCGCGATCGGCGCCGATGAGATCACCACCACGCAGGTTGCACGGGCGCACATCAAAGAGATCGAGAAACAATTTCCGCAGATCACTTTTCACGAAATCGACGCGCCCGCCGACTTCACGCAAAAGTCGCTGATCGGCGTCTGGCAGTCGCTCTTCGAAGGCGTCGTGCTTACCGCGATCGTGATGATGCTCTTCCTCCACGCTTGGCGCAACGCCGCCGTCGTCATGATCTCGATTCCAACCTCGATTCTCTCGACCTTCGTGCTGATGAACGCATTCGGTTTTCATATCGATAGTATGTCGATGATGGGGTTGGCCTTGATTATCGGTATCTTAGTCGACGACTCGATCGTCGTCCTGGAAAATATCACGCGACATCGAGAGATGGGGAAAGATTCTCACGCCGCCGCCATCGACGGACGTACGGAGATCGGCGGCGCGGCGATCGCTATTACGATGGTCGACGTCGTGGTTTTCCTGCCGATTGCGTTTCTTCCGGGCATCGTCGGCGCCTACT
This sequence comes from Vulcanimicrobiota bacterium, assembly GCA_013044185.1. Taxonomy (GTDB): domain Bacteria; phylum Vulcanimicrobiota; class Vulcanimicrobiia; order Vulcanimicrobiales; family Vulcanimicrobiaceae; genus JABEUX01. Next base: position 4,490 of record JABEUX010000167.1, read on the forward strand.
TAAA
>JABEUX010000168.1 GCA_013044185.1 Vulcanimicrobiota bacterium
TGATACCGGCGATCGCGATGGCCCAGCGGTTGGAACCCGGAGCGGATGCGTCCATAGTTCTCTCCTTCACGTATCGTTATGGTTGCGCCGCAGCAGAGGGGCGCATGGAACCTACAAACATGGGTACTGCGATGCGGTTGCAAGCGCCTGGGAGCTTTGTCGCTTGATTTATTTAGCTGTTGCTCGATTTACGAAGGCGCACGATCGCCGCGAACGAGAGCGCGAGCGTTGCAGCGACGAGGATCGCGATGAGAGCGTCTCCGAGCGGCGAGACGAAGCCGAGCCCCGTCGCGCTCCAAAATAGTCCCAGCGAAACCAACATCGTTCCAACGATAAACTTCAGCGCGTTCTCCGGAACGTTCGTCAACGGGCGATGCGCGACGATAGCGAGGAGCGCAACGAGAACGGCGGCGACCGCAGCACCGCCGATCGACCAGTCGAGCGCTCCATGCGAGGTTGCGGCGAAGCTGACCACGATGATGGCGACCTCGAAGCCTTCGAGCAGAACGCCCTGGAACGCCATCGCCATGCCGAGCCGGTCGTCGTGCGCTTCGTTCAAGCGTGCGTTATCTTTTGCGAAATTTGCCGCTTCATCGCGCATGGGGATGCGCCCCGCATAGCGATAGATCGCTTTCCGCAACCACTTCCAACCGAAATAGAGCAAAAAAAGCCCGACGATGGTTTCGATGCCGCGCAGTTCGCTCGCGCGTATCAAGAGCGATCCGAATACGGCAATAAAGAGTGCCAGCGCGAGCAGCGCTCCGAGGGTTCCGAGCAGCGCCACGCGTAAGCCGCGCGTCAGCGCGACGGCGAGGACGATCGTCGCCGCCTCGACGCATTCGACGGCTGAGGCTGCAAACGTCGTGCCTGCGAGAACGGGTCCGGTCATCGTTTCACCCCATAGAGATCCCAAAGCACATCGTTGGCGATCGTTGGGTCGGCGGCGTCGGGGATGCTGAAATTCATCGCGGCGCTACGCCGAGCACCGACGCCGTGCGCTGGGTTTATCGCCCGTATGTCGGTCAGGGGTGCGATCGCAGTAAATGGTGCGAAATTCGGCGTCGTCGCGAACGCGCCGTCGAGCGGCCGTGCCGTTGCATCGTAGATCGAGAGGGGAGGCAATCCGAGAATGAGTTCGATCGAACGCATGACGCTTGCGGTATCATACCGCTGCGACACCACGCCGCCGCGTGCATACGGGCTCGCTACGTAAAAGGTCGAACGCTGGTCGCTCACGTGATCGGGACCGTTCTGTGCGTCGTCTTCGACAATAAAAATTGCGGTGCTGCGCCAATAGCGCGAGTGCGAAACCGCATCGACCAAGCGGCCCACGGCAAGGTCGTTTTGTGCGACGTATGCTCGGGGAGTCAACGCTCCCGCCCTCGCGGCTTCGGTATGGTCGTTCGGAAAGTAGACGATCTCCAACGCCGGAAGATTGCGGTGCGCGACGAAGGCACGAAATTCGCGGTTCCATTCGGCTTCGCGACGGAGATCGCTGTACTGGAGATTCCATCCTTCGTACGCCGGGTCGAAATGGCCGATTAACCCGTGCATATTTCCGGCAAGATAGGTCGGGCTCGTCGAACGTGGGACGCCCGTATCCTCGCCGTAATCGCGAAACGAGATGCCGGCCCTGAGCGCATCGTCCCAGAGGTAGCCGCCCTGCGGTACGACCGGGCTCGCTCCGTTCTGGAAATCGTACAACGGTCGACGCCCGCCGTAATTCGGCGGCCAGAATCGTTCGACGTAATCGTTTGCAAACGCCGCATCGGTCCAGTTATGCCCGTCCGCACTCACCTGCGCGTCGGTATAGGCGTTATCGAGAATGCCGAACCTGCGTGCAATCGCATGTTGGTTCGGCGTAACGCGCTCGCCGAACCACGCAAGTTGTGGGTCGCCGTTCGCGCGCTTGATGTCGCCGAGGACCTGATCGTACGTGCGGTTCTCTTTAATGATGTAAATGACGTGTCGAATCGGTCCGCCGGCTCGCAGTACGCCCGCGGTGCGACGTTTTGCGAGCGGCAAAATCGTCGCCCGCTCCGCACGGAAGTTCCGTGCGTCGGGTGCATCGAATGCCGTACGCGAGATGCGGCGCAGATCTCCGGAGGTCAATATCGCCACGTAGCGTGCATAGGTTCTGCGCTCGAGCGGTCGGAACGTAGGATTTGCGTGCATGCCGTCACCTTTGCCGTCGGCGACGTAGATTTCGTCGTGGCTCGCCGCTAGCGCATCGGGATACCAACCGACCGGAATGCGCGCGACGACGCGATTTTTGCGAACCAATGCGATTTGATTCTCACCTGCGAGGGCGACGAGAAGCGAGGCCTTTCCCTCGAAGGCCAAGGCATCGGGCGAACTGCCGAAATGGTTGCCGACGCCAAAGCGCTCGGCGACGACGACGCGAGCGAGTTCTCTCTCCGGAGATTGCGTCGAGAAGAGATCGATACGGCCGGCATCGCTCGCTGCGACGGCGAGCGTGCGCCCATCGGGTGCGATAGCGAGCGCGGCGGGGTGCGTGTCGGTAGGAAGGCTCTCCACGAGCTTACCGAGACGATTGAAAAAATAGATTTTCGAATCTTGTCGTGAGGCGACGACCAGCGTGCCGTTCGCTTCGAACGCGAGCGCCGAGGGGTGCGCGCCGACCGTCGCACTCCATAAACGCCTGCCGTGCAGGTCGAACGCGACGACGCGACCATTCCTGTCGCCGATCGCTGCAAGGCGCGTGTGGTGCACCGAGAGCGCGATACCCGCGCACCAACTCCCTCGCCCGAGGGGGTCGATGCCGACGACGCTCCCGCTCCGCAGATCGACGCGCTCGATCTCATCGCTCTTTCCGCCTGCAACGAGTACCGTACGTTCATCGAGCCAGATCGGGTTGCCGAACCCATCGGTGAGCTTCACGATGCTTCGCGTGTGGAGCGAGCCCGTATCGAGCACATGCAATGCCGCGGGCGCCGCACCGGCATCGAGAACGGCGATACGTTTCCCCCCGGGTGAGAGGGCGACCCCTTGCGGCATCGTGCCGACGCCGACGCTACTGCCGACGGGGCGCAGGTGCCAACTGTTGGGGAGGCGATGGCGGGCCGGGGGCGCCGCCGCCGTGCAAGCGAGCCCGAAGAGCGCCGAGGCGAGGATCGCGCGATACCACATAGGTCGCGCTGTTTTCGGGAGACGGGATGGACCTTCCGCCTGCGCGAAGCAAAGAGCGACTATCTTTTCGTGCCGTAAAACGGGAGTGTTACGTGTCGGTCGATCTTTCGAAACTCACGGTCTATCGCGATGGAGCCTTCTCGAACTACAACGATGCGAAGGTCGGCCTGCTGACGCACGGTTTACAGTACGGTACGGGGTGTTTCGAAGGTATTCGTGGATTCTGGGTTCCCGAAGATCGCGAACTCTATCTCTTGCTCCTACGAGAGCATTACGAGCGACTCTTCAATTCGGCGAAAATTCTTTTAATGGAGTTGCCGCATAGCGTCGACGAATTGATCGAGATCACGGTCGATCTCTGCCGCCGGAATGGGTTCGAGACCGATGTTTATATTCGCCCCTGTATCTTTAAATCGGCCGAGGATATCGGCGTGCGGTTACACGGCGTTCCGGCGAGCTTTGCGATGATCGCCTTACCGTTCACGAAGTATTTCGACGCATCGGTGGGGCTGAAGGCGTGCGTGAGTTCGTGGCGCCGCGCCGACGATACGATGGCGCCGCCGCGCGGAAAAATAACCGGGCTCTACGTGAACTCGGCGCTCGCGAAGAGCGAGGCGGTGCTCAACGGGTACGACGAAGCGATCATGCTCTCTCACGACGGACACGTCGCCGAAGGCTCGGCAGAGAATATTTTTCTCGTTCGCCACGGCGCGCTCTATACTCCCGATCCCTCGCAGAACGTCTTGGAGGGCTGCACGCGGCGTGCGGTAATGCAGATCGCCTCGGAGGTGTTGGGCTTAAAGATCATCGAGCGCTCGATCGATCGCGGCGAACTCTACGCCGCCGACGAAGTGTTTTTTAGCGGTAGCGCCGCCGGGCTCGTGCATGCATCGTCGATCGACGGGCGTCGCGTCGGTGACGGCACGTTGGGCCCGGTCGCGCGGCAAATTATGGAGATCTACGAACGCGCGGTGCGCGGACGCGATCCGCGCTATCTCGGTTGGGTAACGCCGACCTACGGACCTCGGGAAGCCTAGCCTGCTACGCGCGGCGTTCGATCTCGGCGATTATCGCCGTGCGAATGCCGGGCTCGACGTCGTGCCACGAATCGCGCGCGTACCGGAGATACTCGACCGGCACGGCACCCAGGGGCTCGCCGCGATGTTTTCCAAACGGGAGGTGCCCGACCGGCTCGTCGGGCGACGAGAGTCGGCAGATCTGCTCGAGGGTAGGTGCGCTTCCCTCAATTTCGGCCATGCGTGCGAGAATGCGGTGAAAGATGCCGCCGGTTACCGCCGCGTCGGCGGCCGCGCGATGTAATCGCTCGCCTCCGAGTTCGACGCCGAGCCACAATGCGAGAGCGGAATTTTTGTGCGAGGGTGCGTTCGGCCACAAACGTTGTGCGAGCCGGAGCGTGCATGCTCGGTAGCGTCCTTCGAGATCGACGAACGCCCCGTCGAAGGCGATATTATGTGCGACGACCAACGAGCCGGCGGGCACCAACTTACGAAAGGTTGCAAGCACCTGCGCGAGCGGCGGCGCGTCTCGTACGTCGGAGTCGTAGATGCCGTGAATCGCCGACGCCGCAGAGGGAATGCTGCAGGGCGGTCGCACGAGGCTCGACCATCGCGTGCGCTCGATGGGCCCCGTATAGCCGGGAGGCAGCCAACGTTCGATTCCAATCTCGCAGAGATGACTCGTTTGGGTATCGATACCGGTCGTCTCGACGTCGAGAATGAAAATCGCTACGTCGCGTAAGCGCATTACGCGTCGTTTCCGTTACCCGCCGCTGCCGGCGGCGAGCGCCTGCCCCGTCCAATAGCGTACATCGGGTGCTTCGGGGATCGCTTCGGGAGTGATGATTTCGGCGAGCCGATTTGGAAGCCCCAACGACGCGCGTATCTCGGCGAGCCGAGCCATCGCATGAAAGCTGAGCAGCGAGGCCTGGCGCACGATATCGCGCCCGAGCTGCGGATCGGGCAATCCGCTCGTCATCGCGGCGATCGCAAAGGGTGCGCCGGGTTCGTAGACGATGCCGACGTCGGCCATAACGTCGTGGAGAGAGCCGGTTTTATGCGCGATCGTCGTGCCGTCGGGAAGCGGTTCGGGAAGTAGCGTATCGATCTCTTGATGCGCGAGAATCTCCAACATCGCGTGCGAGGACCAGGTATCGACGAGCTTCCCGCGCGCCATCCGAACCATCAAGGTGAGCATATCCAGCGGCGTCGTTCGCAAATTCGTCTCGACCGATGCAACGTTGGTGCGTATCGCGGTGCGTAGATAGGTATGGTGGCATCCGTAGGCCTGCATCGCGGCGTTGATGCTCCGTCGACCTACGAGCCGGATGAGCATATTCGCCGCGGTGTTATCGCTGATGTCGATCATCTTGGAAAGGAGCCGTTTGACGGTAACCGGCGTTCCGAGCGGCGCGTAGGCGAGATCGCCGGAGCCGTAATCGCGATCCACCTCACGAAGATGCATGACGTGCGTGAGAGTAAAACGTCCGCGCGCCATTTGCCGAAAAACCTCTACCATCACCGGAATTTTTATCGTCGATGCTGCCGGCATCGAACGATTGAGGTTGTATCCGGTAACGGCGCCGGTCGCGAGATCCTCGACGGCGATACCGACGTTGGCGTCGCTCGATCTCGCGAGCGACCGGAGCGAATCGCGTAACCCACGCATCGGCGGAGGGATCGCCGCCGCGCAATGCGGCGCGGTGATCCAGGCGAGCGATGCCGCGACCGCAGCGAGGACGAGTGGGCGCAGGCGAATCATGGATAGGGCTTCCCTTCGGCGGCGGGTGGGCGATAGCGTCCGCTCGCTCCGAGCAGCGCGAGGAGTGCGGCAATATACGGCAACGCTTGAAGGAAGTCGCTCGGTAGCCATGCGATGGTGCCTTGTAATGCGAATTGCAACGCTTCGAGCAGACCGAAAATCAAAGCGACGCCGGCGGCGCCGAGCGGCGTCCATCGTCCAAAAATGACGGCGGCGAGTGCGATGAAGCCGCGCCCGGCGATCATGCCGTCGGAGTAGAGATTGAGCTCGCCGAGTGCGAGAAAGACGCCGCCGAGCCCGGCGAGCGCGCCGGCGATCGTACTGGCATAGAGGCGAACCGCAAGTGGGTCGATTCCCGCAGCGCGAGCGGCATGCGGATTCTCTCCGCAGGCCCGCAAGCGTAGGCCGATCGGCGTCCGCGCGATCGCCCATTGCAAAACCGCGGCGAGAACGATAGCTCCAATCACCATCGGCCAGAGCGCCTGATTGATCGCCGGCACCTGCGGCGTTACGCCCGCTTGATTGAAGACAAAAATCAATCCGAACGCCGCGCCGCCGGTGCAGATAAGGTTGATGCCCATGCCGGCAACGATTTGGTCGACGCGCCAACGCGTCGCGGCGAAGCCGAGTGCGAATCCCACCCCCGCGCCGACCGCAACGCCGCCGATCGCCCCGATCCACGGATCCCGTGTGAAATACGATATCAGCGCGGCCGCAAAGGCGCCGGCGGTCATCTCGCCTTCCAATGCAATGTTGACGATACCGGAGCGTTCGGAGAGAACGCCGCCGAGCGAGGCGAGCAAAATCGGCGTTCCGCGGACAAACGCGAGGGCGAGTAACGAGAGCACGAGCGAAAGCGTCATTACACGGTCGCTCCTCGCGCACCGAGATAGCGCCGTGCTGCGAGTGCGAAGACGAGCAAGCCTTCGATGACGTGAATGGCATCTTTGGGGACTCCAGCCGCCGCCTGCAATGCGAGCCCTCCCGATTCCAAAGCGCCGAAAGCGAGTGCGGCAACGCAGATCGTCAGCGGTTCGAGCCCGCCGACTAAGGCGACGGCGATGGCGATGAATCCATACCCCGGAGAGAGTTGCGTGTTGAAACGGTGCAATTCACCGGCGACGAGCGCCGCGCCGCCCATGCCGGCGAGCGCTCCCGACCACGCCATCGCCCAGAGTGCGACGCTCGACAACGAGATGCCGGCGCGGCGCGCAGCTTCTGGGGCCTCACCCGCAGCGCGCAGGCGATAGCCGAACCACGTATGATTGAGAACGTACCGCAGCGCGAACGCCGCGAGCAGCGCGATCGGCAACGCGATCGTCGCGCGCGTATGCGAGAGCAGGGTCGGGAGCCAATACGCGTGGGGTAGCAGCGAGAGTTCGGGGCCCGCGGCATCGGGAGCGCGCAACGGTCCGGTAACGAGATAGAGCGCGAGCGATGCGGCGATAAAATTGAGCATGAGCGTCGAGATCACTTCGTTCGCATCGCGCGCCGCCTTCAACCAGCCGGCAATCGCTCCCCAGAGCGCTCCACCGATCGCACCCGCGAGAAAAATCGCCGCGATCGCGATCGCCGGCGGGACGTCGATACGCGTCCCGATCCAGCCGGCGAGCAGTCCGCCGATGAGCAGTTGTCCCTCCGCGCCGATGTTAAAGAGCCCGGCTCGGAATGCAATCGCGATTCCAAGAGCGGGAAAGAGGAGCGCCGTCGTGCTCGCCAGCGTCTCGGCGATCTGTTGCTTGCCGCCGAAGGCGCCGTAGAAAAAGGCGTTAAAACCGACGATCGGGGATACGTGCGACGCGATCATCGCGAGCGACATCGCCGCGGCAACGCCCAACGTGCCGACGGCGAGCGCCTTCGCGCTCTCGCGGTTCATGCGCTCACCATCAAGCGTCCGATCGCCTCGCGGTCGAAGCGACGATCGGCAAATTCACCGCGCAGGGCACCTCGTGCGATGACGAGGATGCGATCGGAGAGCGCAAAGAGCTCGTCGAGTTCGAAGGAGACGAGCAAGATTGCGGCGCCGCGATTGCGGGCGGCGAGCAGTTCCGTATGCACCGTTGCGGTAGCACCGATGTCGATGCCGCGCGTGGGGTTGTAGGCGATGACGAATGCGGGGTTGTCGATGAGTGCGCGCCCGACGACGAGTTTTTGCTGGTTGCCGCCCGAGAGCGTCGAGAGCGGAGCATCGATACTCGTCGCACGGACGTCGAAACGCTCGACGATCGCGGTACACTGCGTGCGCGCCGCGGCGCGATCGATGCGCCAGGAAGGCTTCGCACTCGCCGCTCGTTCGCGCCCGAGCATCGCATTTTCGAGCAACGACCAACTCGGAATCACGGCCTCGAGTAAGCGATCCTGAGGAATAACACCGATGGAGCTAGGGCGTTCGACGCTGCCGCGAAATGCCGTTAGACCGGCGAGCGCATCGGCGAGCGCGGTTTGCCCGTTGCCTTCCACACCGGCGATGCCGAGGATCTCTCCTGCGGCGATCTGGAGCGAGAGGTTTTCGATCGCTCCGGTAACCGCAAGATCGGTCACTCGCACCGCGATCGCTCCGTGCGTCGGTTCGTGCGCTGGTATCGAGGGAATCTCTCCGCCGATCATCGCGCGCGCGACCCGTTCGCGCGTTGTCGCCGCGATAGGGCGCTCTTCGACGATACGTCCGCGGCGCAACACGGTGACGCGCCCGGCGTGCGCGAAGACCTCGTCGAGCTTATGCGTGATGACGAGAACGCCGACGCCGCGTTGCGTCAAAAGCGCGATCGTTCCGAAGAGCCGCAGCACCTCTCCCGGCGAGAGCGCCGCCGTCGGTTCGTCGAGGATCAGAATGCTTGGATCGCGGGCGAGCTCACGAAGCAACTCGACGCGCTGGCGAATGCCGACGGGAAGGCTTTCGACCAACGCGTCGGGATCGACCTCGAGACCGTACCGTTCGCCGATCTCGCGCACGAACGCGCGCGCCGCATCGCGGTCGATCGTTCCCCCGCGCTGCGGTTCGTGCCCGAGGACGACGTTCTCCCAGACGCGCAAACGTTCGATGAGCGCGAAGTGCTGATGCACCAGGCCGATGCGTCCGCTCCGTTCGATCTCGCCGGCATCGGTGGCGAGCTCGCCCGCCGCGATTGCAGCGAGGGTCGACTTTCCGGCACCGTTCTCTCCGACCAACGCGTGGATTTCGCCGGCCTCGCAGGTGAGATCGACATCGTCGAGCACCTGCAGCCGATCGTAGCGCTTCGATATTCCGTGAAGGCGCAGCGAGCCGTTCAGAGCGCCACCGGTTTGAACTTGGCAAGCGCGCGTAACGTCGCAGGGGGCACGATGCGCCCGTCGATAATTGCGGCACGAATGCGTGCGAGCCGTGCGAGGCGCGCGGAGCCGATCTTCTTACGCGTGTACTTGAAGTGCGTTAACGAAACGCCGCCTTCACGTAGGCCGAAAACGACGTGCCCGTGCATCGGTTTTCCGGCTCGGTAGGCTTTCGCAACGTCGAAAACCGCCACGTTGACGCGCTTGACCATCGAGGTAAGGACTTTCCCGGGCGCGAGCCCATCTTGGTTGGAATCGACGCCGATCGCATAGGCGCCGCGTCGCGTCTGGACCGCTTCGATCGCTCCCATTCCGGCCTTTCCGGCGGCGGCATAAATAATATCGGCACCGTCGTTGAGTTCGACATCGGCGAGTTCTTTGCCGGCTGCAACGTCGTCAAAACTTCCAATATACTTTGCATCGACTTTCACGCTCGGATCGATTTCGCGAGCTCCGGCGATATATCCGGCTTCGAATTTATGTAAGAGCGGAATATCTTGACCGCCGAGAAATGCGATGTGTTTTGTTTTGCTCATCATCGCGGCGAGCGCTCCGGCGAGAAACGAGCCGTCCTGCTCGCGAAAAGTGATCGATACGACGTTCGGTTCGTTGACGACCGCATCGACGATTGCGAAGTGCGTGTGAGGATGATCTTGCGCGATTTGGTCGAGATCCTTGCTCATGAGGAAACCGATCGCATAGATCACCGAGAAACGTTCGTTTGCGAGCGCCTCCAGGTTGGGCTGATAATCGGCCGCAGAGCGCGATTGGAGCACCGAGATCCGTGCGCCGAGCGTTCGGTGCGCGTAGAGCAGCCCGCGATACGCCGAATCGTTGAACGATTTATCGCCGAGTCCGCCGATATCGGTGACCATCCCCAGCGAGAGGCCGCGCCCCTGCTCCGTGCTCGGCGCGCACGCGACGACGAGTGCCGCGAGGGCGCAGGCCGAGAGCACGCGAGCGAGGATTCTCATTCGTTGCCCTGCTACGACGGACGGAGGCGCGCGCCTGCGTCGAGAAGCGAGGAAGCGATATGGAAACGATCGATCTGACGCTCGCTCCCCCGCGCCGATGGAGCGACGAGCTCGGCGGCATCCGCTGGCTACCGCGCATCATCGACAAGGCGCGTGCCGCGCTCGTCGGGCGCCTCGGTAGCTACCTCTACGGGCAGAGCCCCGGCGACGAGAACCTTCTGCGCATCCTGGGCACCGATTATCCGACCTTCACGGTGATCGTGAAAGCCGCACCCGACGATGCCTCGATTCTCGCGGAGCTCGAGGCGCGCTTTCCCGAAGGGGTCGCGCGCGCGCGTCGCTGGACGAGCCGCCCGCTCCCGCTTCCATTCCGGCCGCTGACCTGGATGCTCGATTTCGACGACGGCTATATCGACGGACCGCTCGCGCCGGTGCGCAAACCGATTCAAGCGCTCTATAACGTCGTCGCCGGCATGCTGCGCGCCGTTCGCAAAAACGCTGCGAAGGAGGTTCTATGATCGCGGCAGAGCGAGCGATGCGCGAGCGCGTCGATATCGTCGGCGTGCCGATGGATTTAGGCGCGAGCCGCCGCGGCGTTGATATGGGGCCGTCGGCGGTACGGTACGCGCGCCTGCACGAGAAGCTGCGAGCGATCGGAGTAACGCAAATCGAGGATCGCGGCAATCTCCACGTGCCGATTCGCGAATCGTTGGCGGTGAGCGATACGCACGCGAAATACCTCGATACGATCGACGCCGTCTGCTCCGAGCTCGCCGATATCGTCGAACGGATTCTCGCCGAAAAAAGCTTCCCGATCGTTCTGGGCGGCGACCATTCGATCGCGATGGGAACGCTCGCGGGTCTGACGCGCGCGCGCGCCGCGGCTCCGGGGATCGTGTGGATCGACGCGCACAGCGATATCAATAGCCCCACAAGTTCGCCGACGGGAAACGTGCACGGGATGCCGCTCTGGTTCGCACTCGAGAAAGGCTACGCCGACCGCGCGCGCACGGTGCAGATCGGCTTGCGCGACGTCGATGCGGTTGAGAAAAGAAATTTGCGCGATTCGAAGATACGTGCGTTTTCGATGACCGACGTCGATCGGCTCGGCATCTCACGCGTCATGGACGAGGCGATCGCGATCGCCGGTGCCTCCGGGGCGATTCATATCTCGTTCGATATGGACGGCATCGATCCAAGCGAAGCGCCGGGGACGGGTACCACGGTGAAAGGTGGGTTGAGTTTTCGCGAAGCGCATTTGATTATGGAGATGCTCGCGGCGAGCGGCCAGGTCGGTTCGCTGGAGATGGTCGAGATCAATCCGATCCTCGACCA
>JABEUX010000169.1 GCA_013044185.1 Vulcanimicrobiota bacterium
CAGCGGGGGTAAAGCGAGAGAAGTCGCAGAGGAAGCCCCCCAACGGCGGCTCGCCGCACGGGGCCCCTTAGGAGCCCGCCGGGGTAAAATCGCTCGGAACCGAAAAAAGCCGCTCGGCCTCGGGGCGATAGAGCCAGCGAATATTTCCGCGCTCGAGGAGCGACCCGACGCTCTCGCCCGAGCCATTCTGCATCTCCAAGAGTCGGTAGAGCGCGAGCTTCCTGCCCCCGGTCATCAAACCGAGGGCCGCGTCGCCCTTGGTAAGGACATGCGGCTTGCAGCCTCCACGATCGATCGCCCCCTTGACCGAGAGCGGCGCCATTCCCGAAACGCTCGGCAGCGGGCAGTACGCACGCCACCTATCGATGCCCGAGAGATACCGCACGACCGTCATCCCTGAGGAACCGTTGCGGCACGATCCCGTCGCGCGAGTCGTCGTCATCGTGATGCGCGCCTGCGATCCATGCGTCCGGAATCCCTCAAGCATTTTCGTGCCGAGATCCCTCCGCGTCGCCGAGAGCGTCATCGTTGCAGTTCCCGGCGCCATATTCATCATGTTTCCCGGCATATTTGCCATCGGCGCGGGCGGAACGATCGCGCCTCCGCATCCCTCGCCATCCTTGACGATACGATAGGTCTTCTTCGCGAGATCGAGATAGATCGTCTCATGCCGATCGCATTTCTCGATCGTTGCGGTGTGCTGCAGCGGAAGATCGGTCCGAACCCAATTTTTATAAAAGGTTACTCGTTCGAGCGAACCATCACGCATCATCGCCATCATCGACGGCAACGAGTTCGCAGCGCCCATCGCATGCTTCATCATGCCTCGGGCGAGCATCCCCCCCAAGCCGGAGAAACCGTGATGTGCGGGGGAGGGCGATGGGGTTGCATCGGCGATCGCCATCAATTGCCGGTAGCTCTCGTCGAAACTCCCGGCGGGCGGCGCCGTCGCAGAGGGCATCAGCATGCGCGTGATTTGATCGTACTGGAGAGCGACCGGAGTCGGCGTTGGAGTCGGCCTCGGCGAGCCACGGGTCGCGGCTCGAGCCGATATCGCTCCGGGTGTAGCCGCGGCGATAACGAGCGCGCAGAAGGCGGCGGCAGAAGCGGCATCGCGTATAGACGTCATAGAGAGTACCCCCTCGCTTGAATTGCTATGCAATCTTCGCAGTGGGGGGCACCCTCCCTGCCGCTTGCGGGGCTCGTCGAAGCGCTGGAAGAAGAGCGCTCTCTATGGCAGATGTAACGATAAAAGTCCGCGAGAGCGGTCCCTATTTAGTCAAGGGCCCGGTGACGATCGCGGATGTCGATGGGCACCCCTACCGGATCGAGGGAGAGAACGTGGCGCTCTGCCGTTGCGGTCAATCGAAGAGCAAGCCGTTCTGCGACGGCTCGCACCGCGACGGCTTTGTCGCGACCGAACGCGCGCCGGAAGCATAGGCGATGCCGAGTTATCACGCCGAAGGCGAACTTCCCGAAAAACGCCACATTCAATTTCGCCGCCCCGACGGCGGGCTCTATGCCGAAGAGCTCTTCTCGACGCGCGGGTTTGAGAGCATCTACTCGTTGCTCTACCACGAACGTCCGCCGACCGCGACGCGCGAGGTTCGCCAATGGCATCGGTCGCGCGTCGAACTCCACGAGAACGATCCCTTGCGCAACCGCCACTTCCTTACCGGCAAATTGACGCTCTCGGGCGATGCGATCGATTCGCGCACGCCGATTCTCGGCAACGACGATCTCCTATTATCGCTCGCGACGGCGCGCGAGCCGATGGCGCATTTCTACCGCAATGCCGGCGGCGACGAACTGCTCTTTATTCATCGAGGCACGGGAACGTTCGAAACTCCTTTCGGAAAGCTCGATTACCGCCCGCTCGATTACGTGCTCATGCCGACGGGAACGACGTGGCGGATCGTTCCCGCCGAGCCGACCGATATGGTCGTCCACGAATCGGTCGGCATGGTGACGGTACCGCGCAAATATCGGAACGAGTTCGGACAGCTGGAAGAACACGCCCCCTACTACGAACGTGATTTTCGCGCTCCGGTATTGGCGTCACCGAGCGTCGAGATCGGTTCCTATGAAATTCGCGTCACCAATCGTGGGCGCAACGCTATCTACATTGTGGAAAATCACCCCTGCGATGTCGTCGGATGGGATGGGTATTGTTACCCGTATGCCTTCAACCTCACCGATTTTATGCCGATTACCGGCAAGCTCCACCAGCCTCCGACGGCGCACGCAACCTTCGAGGCCCCCGGAGCCGCATTCTGTGCCTTCGTGCCGCGGCTCTTCGATTACCATCCGCTCGCCATTCCGGTTCCGTATAACCATTCCAGCGTCGACTGCGATGAGGTGCTCTACTACGTGAGCGGCAACTTCATGAGCCGACGCGGCATCGTCGAAGGGTCGATCACCCTCCACGCTGCCGGAGCACCGCACGGCCCGCAACCCGGAGCGGTAGAGGCGAGCCTCGGAAAACGGGAGACCGACGAAATGGCGATTATGGTCGATACCTTTAAGCCGCTACGCCTCGCCCGCGCGGCGACGCTCTGCGAGGACGAGCAGTACTATCGCTCCTGGTCGACCGAGTAAGGGCTCGCCGTACCGAATCGACCCGCTGATGACCGTGACTCCCGCAGGTACGGATGCTCGATCGGTTACCGCGCCGCCGAGAGCACTCGTCCGCGCGCGACGCCAAATCCGATCGAACGAAATCCGTCGCGCAGGCAACGGCCGAGGATGCTCACTTCATCGCCGTCCTCCAGAAAGGCCCGCTCGTCGCCGTCGGGAAGCCGCAACGGGTGCGCGCCATTCTCGGTGAGTTCGATCAAACTCCCTTGCGAGCCGGGACGAGCACCGCTGATGGTGCCCGAGGCAAAAAGATCGCCCGGGCGGATCGCCGCACCATTGCTCGCCGCATGCGCGAGTTGCTGCGCCTGGCTCCAATACATCCCGGCAAAGCTGGTCGACGAGATCGCCGCCGCATCGATCGCGCGCGCCCGCATCGCCGCGCTCGACAGCAACACCGAGAGAGCGATTTCGTAATTGTCGGGCTCGTGCCGTTGGAGATACGGCAACGGAGCTGGGATCTGCGTCGGCCCTGCGACGCGGAAGGGTTCGAGCGCCTCCGTCGTCACGACCCAGGGTGAGATGGTCGTCGCAAATGACTTGCCGAGAAATGGCCCCAACGGTTGGTACTCCCAGGCTTGAATATCCCGGGCGCTCCAGTCGTTCACTAAGACGGATCCGAAAATATGCTCGCGAGCACGCTCGATTGGGAGCGGTTCACCGAGCGCATTCCCTGGGCCGGCAAAAAAACCAACCTCCAGTTCGATATCGAGCCGCGTGCTCGCGCCAAAGATCGGCGCCTCGGCGCCGGGCAGCTTCCGCTGACCGAGGGGCCGTCGAATTGGCGTTCCGCTTGGGACGATCGTTGCGCTACGGCCGTGATACCCGATCGGGATCCAGCGCCAATTCGGCAATAGCGGTTCGCCTTGTGGCCGAAAGATGCGGCCGAGATTGGTGGCGTGCTCGATCGAGGAGTAAAAGTCGACGTAATCGCCCACGATTGCGGGAAGATGCATCGTCGCCTCCTCGGCGGTAGTGAGCGCTTGCGGCATCTCGAGAAGTGCTCGATCGCCGCCGACGCGCAGCAGATCGCTCAGCCTCGCTCGCAGCGCGCGCCAAACCGGGCGTCCGGCCGCCATCATCGCGTTGAGCGTCTCGGCGGAGAGCGTCGCGCGATCGACGATGCCGTCGAAGAGGCCCGCTTCTGCGAGCGCGCGCAGATCGACGATGCGTTCGCCGATTGCAACGCCGATACGACGTTCGCGTCGTTGCGTCGAAAAAATACCGTACGGTAAGTTCTGAATCGGAAAGTCGCTCTCCGCAGCGACCTCGATCCAACTCGTTCGGTTCGGGTCGTGGCTCGCGTCGAGATCGAGCGCGTTCACCTCAGCCACCCGAGGGCAACCAAATCGTCGAGCGGCTCGCTGACGCTGCAACTGCCGTACGAAAGCAACCCGTTCCGACGAGAGCGTTCGATCGCCGTCGTTTCGCAGCGTCGACCGCGCCACGAAAGCCCGTCCCCATCAAACGCGAACGCGGCGCTCGAGCGCTCTGCAAGGACGGCTTCGATCTCCTCAAAGGGCGCGCTCTGAATCGCAAGGCACGAAGCCACCAGCAGATTGACGAAGCCGTGCATCTCGAAACCGGTTCCGACCTCGCGATGCGCCACTGGATGATGTAAGCCGGCGGTCGCCTTCCACGCGACCCCATACTCGGCGCAGGCTCGAAGGTGCGCCGCGATCTCGGAGGCCGAAGGAAAGGCGGCAGCGGCGAGGCCGCCGCAGCGAATTTTCGAGCGCAGCCTGCCACGAGCGAGCGATTCGACGGCAGCGGGCATCTCGTGCTCCCATCGGTCGTCCCGTGGGAACTCCACGTAGCACGGGAGTTCGCGCAGCCCGAAACGGTCGAGCAACGCTCCTATCTGGGAAAGCACGGCACCGTAATTTTCCCGGGCGGCCAGTAACCGCGGCACCGGAATCTCCAGCGCGACCGGTACGACCGTCGCCGCACCGCGCGCTCCTTCGGCGAGCGTTGCGAGCTGCTCCGAGATCTCGTTGAGCCAGAGCCTCGATTCCCGATCTGCATCGAGGATAACGCTCGCTGCGATCGACGTGGAGCTCCCGTGAACTCCGACGAGTTCCGAGAACCGCGAGAACGGAACGATAAATCGGCCGAGCATCCATGCGTGGGGAGCTTGAAGCGAGCGTCGATACTCATCGTAGGCCGTCGGCAATGCACGCTGCGCCGGCGGGAAGAGCCCGGCATAGTCGATGAGGTCGGTAAACATCGCCCGTGCGAGGGCCTCGGTCGTCATCGTTCGCGCGGTTTGCGCGAGCGAGCACAAGGGCCCTGCCGACATCCCCGCTAAGACGCCCTCCATGAGCACAACCCATCCCTCGCAGGCCGCCGACGCGACGACCCCGCTCTCGCAGATCGACTGGGATCATGTCGAATTCTACGTCGGGAACGCCAAACAAGCGTCGCAATTCTACCAATGCACCTTCGGATTCGAACAGATCGCCTACGCCGGCCCCGAGACGGGGCTGCACGACCGAGCGAGCTACGTCCTCGAGCAAAACGACCTCCGTTTCGTTCTCACGTCGAGCCTTCGCGGCGACGACGCGATCGCCGAACACGTCAAGCTTCACGGCGATGGCGTGCGCGACGTGGCTATTCGCGTGAACGATACGCGTGGAGCGTGGGAGATGGCGGTTCGCGGGGGGGCGCGCAGTATTCTCGATCCAATCGAACGCCGCGACGATCGCGGGCGCGTCGTCGTAGCGACGATTGCAACCTACGGCGATACGGTTCACACGTTCGTTCAACGCGACGGCTACGAGGGCGTATTTCTTCCGGGCTTCGTTCCCGCTCGCAAAACGTATGGGCGCTCGTCGAAGCCGCATCTTCTTGCGATCGACCATTGCGTCGGCAACGTCGGATGGGGAGAGATGGACGCATGGGGCGAGTTTTACCAAAAGGTATTCGGTTTTTCGCAGCTGATTTCGTTCGACGATAAAGACATCTCGACGGAGTACACCGCACTAAAATCGAAAGTCATGAGCGACGCCCGTCACCGCGTGAAATTTCCGATCAACGAACCCGCTCACGGAAAGAAAAAATCCCAGATCGAGGAGTACCTCGATTTCTATCGCGGATCGGGCGTGCAACACATTGCGATACGCACCGACGACATCGTTGCGACGATCGATGCGCTCCGAGAGAACGGAGTCGAGTTTCTCGATACCCCCGACTCCTACTACGACGATTTGCGAGCGCGCGTCGGCGAGATCGATGAAAACATCGACGTATTGCACCAACGAAAGATTCTCGTTGACCGCGACGACCAAGGCTATATGCTGCAAATATTCACCAAACCGTTGCAAGACCGGCCGACGGTGTTTTTCGAGATCATTCAACGAAAGGGAAGTCTCTCGTTTGGGAAGGGGAACTTCAAAGCGCTATTCGTCTCGATCGAAAAAGAGCAAGAGAAACGCGGCACGTTGTAGATGACACAGGTCTGCGTCGATGCCGTCATGCTCGAATCGCGTGCGAGCGAGTTGGCGGCGCGATCGATCAAGGGTGAGACGAAGAGCGCGTGGATAGATCTCGCGATATCCTGTATCGATCTCACGACGCTCGAAGGACGCGACTCTCCGGGACGCGTGCGTTCGCTCTGCGCGAAGGCACGCACGCCGCTCCCGGGAAGTGACGCCCCCTCGGTGGCGGCGGTCTGCGTCTATCCAAATTTTGTTGGAATCGCACGCCGGGCGCTCGAGGGCAGCGCCCTTCGCATCGCCTCGGTAGCGACGGCATTCCCAGCGGGGCAGGCGGAGCTCGCAGTGAAGCTCGCCGATACCGAACAGGCACTCGAAGCCGGCGCCGATGAGATCGACATGGTGATCGACCGTGGAGCCTTCCTCAGCGGGGAGGAGGATCGCGTCGCCGCTGAGATTGCCATCATTAAGAAGCGATGCGGCGATCGACATCTCAAAGTCATTCTCGAAACCGGCGAGTTAGGAAGTTACACCGCGATCCGTCGCGCGTGCGATCTTGCGTTGGAAGCGGGGGCGGATACCATTAAAAGTTCGACGGGCAAGATTGGAACCAACGCGACCTTTCCAACGGCACTGGCGATGTGCGATGCGCTCGCAGCCTTCTTCCGCCGCACCGGAGTACGGCGCGGGCTCAAGCTTGCCGGAGGCATTCGAACGACAAAACAGGCGCTCGGCTACCTGGCGATCCTCAACGAAACGCTCGGAGCGCCTTGGCTCGCTTCGGAGAGGTTCCGGCTCGGTGCGAGCGCGCTACTCGACGATCTCTTGATGCAACGCGAACGCATGCGCACCGGACACTACACGCGCCCCGAGCGCATTCCCAAAGATTAACGAGAGGTTTCGATGAACTCCTCCGCTTACGCACCAGCGCTCGAGGGTACACGTCCGATCATTCGCACCGAGTACGGACTCTTCATCGGCGGTAAGTGGCATGCGCCCCAAAGCGGCCGATACGATGAAACGATCGACCCCGCCCACGAAACGGCGATCGCTCGCGTTGCCTACGGAGGCCCCGAGGATATCGCGCGTGCGATACGGAGCGCGCGTAAAGCCTACGAACGGTGGTGGGCCCCGATGAAACCGGCGACGAGGGCGAAATACCTCTTCCGCATCGCGCGGGCCATTACCGAACGTTCCCGCGAGATTGCGGTGCTGGAATCGATGGATGGCGGCAAACCTATTCGCGAGGCACGCGACTTCGACGTTCCCACGGCGGCGGCACACTTCTTTTACCATGCGGGCTGGGCGGACAAACTCGAATGGGTGCTTCGCGCGGGTCGTGCGCCGCAACCGCTTGGCGTCTGTGGAGCGATCGTACCGTGGAATTTTCCGTTGCTCATGGCGGCGTGGAAAATTGCTCCCGCGCTCGCCTGCGGCAACACCGTTGTCCTCAAACCTGCCGAGACGACGCCGTTAACCGCGCTCTTGCTCGCTCAAATCGCCCAAGATGCAGATCTGCCGCCCGGCGTTCTCAACGTCGTCACCGGAGACGGCGCAACCGGGGCTTCCTTGGTCGCCCACCCCGGCCTCGATAAACTCGCATTTACGGGTTCTACCGAGGTCGGCCGTGAGATCGCTCGCGCGCTCGCAGGGCGATCGACGCGGCTGACGCTCGAGCTCGGCGGCAAGGCCGCGCACATCGTGTTCGCCGACGCGCCGTTGGACCAAGCGATCGAGGGCGTCGTCCGCGGCATCTACTTTAACCAAGGGCACGTCTGTTGCGCCGGATCGCGACTGCTCGTCGAAGAGTCGATCCTCGACGAAACCGTCGCTCGGCTCCAGCAGCGAATCGACCGCCTACGCATCGGCGACCCGCTCGATAAGAACACCGACATCGGCGCGGTTAATTCGCGCGCTCAACTCGAGAGGATCGACGAACTCGTCCGCAGCGGCGTCGAGCAGGGTGCGACGCTCGTCCAACAGCGCTGCGACCTTCCCGAGCGTGGGTACTTCTATCGTGCTTCATTTTTCACCAACGTCCAGAGTTCGCACCGAATCGCGCGTGAGGAGATCTTCGGCCCCGTTCTCGCCGTCATGACGTTCCGAACCCCCGAAGAAGCGATCGAGAAAGCAAACGATACCCCGTATGGGCTCTCGGCGGGCGTCTGGACCGAACGCGGCAGTAAGAATATGGCCGTGGCGCAGCAACTCAAAGCAGGCGTTGTTTGGTGCAATACCTACAACCGATTCGATCCTGCCTCGCCTTTCGGCGGTTTCCGCGAGAGCGGCTTCGGCCGCGAGGGCGGAATCCACGGCCTGACCGAATACTTAGCGTAAGAAGCGATGTCAAGAACGGCGTACGACGCGACTCTCCTCGATCGAATCGAGCCCCTTCTCGTGCACGCTCGTACGGCGCTCGTCGGGTGGGACAGACATCACCGTATCTCCTACTGGTCGCAAAGCGCGACGAGCCTTTTTGGAATCGATTCCAAGGAGATGATGGGGAAAACCGTTGACGACGGCGCGTTCGTTCACCCTGCAGATCGGCCTGCAGTCGTAGAGCGGAGCGCTCGGCTACGCGAGGGCAATCAACGCGAGCGGGTCAATATCAACCGAAACACCCGCGGCGACGGTAGGACGATCGTCTGTCGTTGGACGCGAGCGGCCGAGCAGGACGACGATACGCTCTCAATTATTTCCTTCGTCGAGGATATCACCCGCGAATATGCCGCACGAGACAGTATTCTCGAAAGTGAAGCCCGCTTTCGCACGCTCTACGCCGATAACCCAGATCCCATACTCATTCTGGATCGCGATGGCTTCGTTACCGACGTCAACGATACAGCTCGACGCGTTCCCGAAGCCCTTTACGCCGATGCGATCGGAGTGCATTTTCACGATCTCGTCCCCGCCGATCGGCGGGCGGAACACGAAGCCTATTTCGAGCGAGCGCGCTCGGGCATCACGCAAGAGTACGAAATATCGCTCGTCGATAATGCCGGCATCGCGCGATATCTCTTAGTAAAAACGGTTCCTCTTTTTGAAAACGGTACGTTTGCCGGCGTGTACTCGATCCTTCACGACGATACCGTTCGACGAAAAGAGCAAGAGGACTTCGCGGCCACCGAACGCGAGCGGTACGAAAGCGCGCGTCGCTTACGTTCGCTCTTCGAGGCGAATCCGGACGGCGTCATCGCGCTTGATCGCTTTGGCCGCGTAACTGAAGCGAATGCAGCTGCGGTGCGAATCGGCGGATACAACATCGACGCGGTCATCGGTCGCAAATTTGAAGAATTCCTTACCGCAGCATACGCGTCGACGGCGCAACGACATTTTTTGACCGCAATCGCCGGCGAGGGCTGTTCCCTCGCTCTGGAAGGCTATCGCATAGACGGCAGCATCGTTCCGCTCGACGTTACCCTTATTCCACAGTACGGCGGTGAGAATATTATCGGCGTATACGCGATTCTTCAAGATATCACGTTGCGACTCGACGCACAGGAGCGCGCGCGCGTTCAGGCGCAACGCGTGCGCGACCTGTACGCTATTGCGAGCGCGGTCGGCGAACCGCTCGTCGGCATGGTCGAGGCGCTACGCCTCGGTTGCCGCGTGTTTGAAGCCGAGATCGGGATCGTTATCGATACGACGGGGCGCGCCCCGACGATCGAGGCCTCGGCGAACTCCTCCTCCGAGAGCGCGCTCGATCCCGACATTGCGTCGTTCGCCCGACAAATTGCCGGGGCAGGTCTCGACGCCTCCCCGGTTATTACGCCCGAGACCCTCGCCGTACCGATCGACGTAGCCGGCGAGCGCTTTGGAGCGGCGATTTTTTCACGCATTTCTCGAACCCGAACCTTTACCGAAACCGACGCCGAGTTTCTCGGCCTGATCGCAACCTTGCTCCAGAGCTTCCTCGAGCGTAGCCGAGTCCGCCTCCACCTGCAACGCATGGCCTACGTAGACGTGCTTACCGGCCTCCCCAACGGTAGCGGTTTCCGCGAGCGCCTGCGTTCGGCGATAGAGAGCGCGCCGATTCGAATGCAGCGCGTCGCCATACTTTTCTTCGGGCTCGATCGATTCAAGGATATCAACGAAACCCTGGGACATCGGCTCGGCGATCGACTCCTGCAAGCGGTGGGAACTCGTATCGAAGGCCTCTTTTCGTCGGTCGGCACCGTGGCGCGGATGGGAGGCGACGAATTCGCTATCGTGGTTCACGACGCCGGTACGATCGACCGGTTACGAGACCTCGCCGAACAGATCATTGCCGCCATCGAAGAACCATTTATCGTCGACGAGTTCGAGCAATTTCTTTCTGCAAGCATCGGTATCGCCGTCTATCCCGAGGATGGAACCGACAGCGACGCTCTCGTAAAAAATGCCGACATTGCGATGTCGCGAGCGAAAGATCGCGGTCGCGGCGGCTATTATTTTTATAACGCCACGCTCGAATCGCCGATACTCATGCGACTTTCGCAAGAACGACTCTTACGGCGCGCTTTAGAACGAAACGAATTCCTCGTTTATTATCAGCCGCAAATTGATCTCACGGACGGCAAAATCGTCGGCCTCGAAGCCCTCGTTCGCTGGCAACATCCCGGCGCCGGTCTTATAGAACCGGGACGTTTTATACCCAGTGCGGAAATATCCGGCCTCATCGTTCACTTAGGACGCTGGGTTTTAGAGACGGCTACCATGCAGGCGAGCGCGTGGGTGAAGCGCTTCGGCCCTCTCCGCCTCGCCGTAAACATCTCCGCCCGGCAGTTGCATCACCGACATTTGCGTCAAGAAATTCTCGGAGCCATCGACCTCTCCGGCCTCGATCCCCACCTTTTAGAACTCGAAATCACCGAGAGCGTTGCAATGAGCGACGTCGAACACGCTATTACGATCGTGCGAGAGATCAAAAGCTTGGGCGTCCGCACCGCAATCGACGATTTTGGAACGGGATACTCCTCGCTCGCATACTTGCGACGATTTGCTTTCGATGTTTTGAAAATCGATGGATCCTTCGTCGAGGGAATCGGGCGCGAACGCGAAGATGAAACGATCGTGAAAACGCTCGTTGGAATGGCCGCGAGCTTGGGATTGGAGACCGTTGCCGAATGCGTCGAGCGCAACGAGCAAGCGGTATTTCTTCGCGACTATGGATGTCGATACGCCCAAGGGTTCCTTTACGTACCGCCTCTGCCGGCAAACGAAATCGACTCGCTCCTTGGATCTGGAACGATTTATAGTATTTAAATGAACGACGTACGTAACGATACGGATTATATCAAAAATCGAGAACGCACGAACGCTCTTTTCTCAACTATTGCGCGCGATGCATTTTTCGATTCTCCTATTCCGCTGCGACATCCCTTTATATTCTATTACGGACACCTGCCTGCGTTTAGTTTTTTAACTCTCAATCGAGCCCATTGCGGAGAGCGAGCGATCGACGAAGGACTTGAAGAATTATTTCGCCGAGGAATCGACCCTGCGGATCGAACGAAGGCTCACCAACTCACGATCGAGCGTTGGCCTGATCGCGATACAATCGAACGCTTTATCACCGAATGCGATCGCCGAGTTCTCGCCGTGTTGCGGAAAAACGAACCCAAGGATCGCTTTGCAACGCATACGATTCTCGAACATGAGGATATGCATCACGAGACGCTAACCTACATCATTCATCAACTCGCCTACGAAAAAAAGCGCGCACCCCGTTTTTTGCATCCCGATGGATCCGTCCCACAAAGCGACCCCCTCCCCGTTTCGCGGGGGATCGCCGTACTTGGCCTGCCAAGCGATGATGAGCGTTTTTCGTGGGACAACGAGCGGGGTTCGCTCGAATGCAACGTTGAGGAATTTGCCATCGATCGCTTCAAGGTTACGAATGGCGATTGGCTTGAGTTCGTCGATGCCGGCGGCCCCTTTCCGTTTTTTTGGGAACGCGCGGAAGGACGGTGGAACTTGCGAGCCTGCTTCGAACGGATCCCCCTTCCCCTTTCGTGGCCGGTCTATGTAACGCTCGAACAAGCACGAGCCTTCGCTCGCTGGAAAGGCGCTCGACTGCCGACCGAGGCGGAGTATCATCGGGCGGCGTTTTGCACTCCCTGGGGCGAGACGCGTAGCTATCCGTGGGGGAATGAGTCGCCCTCCGATCGTCACGGGAACTTCGATTTCCGGCGCTACGACCCGGAGCCGGTTTTTGCCACCCCGGCCGGAGCGAGCGCCTGGGGAGTGGAGGGCCTTTTCGGCAATGGCTGGGAGTGGACGACGACGCCATTTGCACCTTTTCCGGGCTTCGTTCCCCATCCAACCTATACGAGGTACTCCGCCGATTTCTTCGACGGTCGGCACTTCGTTCTCAAGGGAGCCTCGCCGGTAACGCCGCGCCGTTTACTTCGCGCGAGTTTTCGCAACTGGTTTTATCCGAATTATCCATACCTCTATGCTTCATTTCGATGCGTTCGATAAACGCTCGCGCGAAGAGGCGGTATACCGGGCGCGTCTAACTACATCGCTCTATGACTGCACATGAAAAGCGCGTTCCCATCACCGTCGCCGACGGCGACGGCATCGGCCCGGAGATCATGGATGCCACCCTCCGGATCATCACCGCAGCAGGCGCTCGTATCGAGATCGAAAAGATCGAAATCGGCGAGGCCGTCTACAGCCGCGGACTCGACAGCGGCATCGAACCCTCATCGTGGGAGTCGCTGCGGCGAACTCAGGTTTTCCTAAAAGCTCCGATAACCACGCCTCAGGGTGGCGGCTTTAAGAGCCTCAACGTGACCGTGCGTAAGGCGCTGGGCATGTACGCCAACGTCCGCCCGTGCGCCTCGCTACATCCGTTCGTCTCTACCAAACACCCAAAAATGAACATCGTCATCGTGCGTGAGAACGAAGAGGACGTCTACGGCGGCATCGAGCATCGGCAAACAAATCAGGTCGCTCAATGCCTGAAGCTGATCTCTCGCCCTGCAAGTAAACGTATCGTTCGCTATGCATTCGAGTACGCTCGTGCGAATAAGCGGAAAAAAGTTACCTGCTTCACCAAAGACAACATTATGAAATTTACCGACGGGCTCTTCCATCGAACGTTCGAAGAGATCGCGTTGGAGTATCCCGATATCGAGCACGAACATTGGATCGTCGATATCGGCGCTGCGAAGCTTGCCGATACCCCCGAGGCCTTCGATGTGATCGTCATGCCGAATCTCTACGGCGATATTCTCTCCGACGTCGCTGCGCAGATTACCGGATCGGTCGGGCTCGCCGGGTCGGCAAACATCGGCGACCACTGCTCGATGTTCGAAGCAATTCACGGCTCCGCTCCGCGGCGCGCCGGTCAAAATCTTGCAAATCCTTCGGGCCTGCTCCACGGCGCACTGCTGATGCTGGTGCATATCGGACAGGGCGACGTCGCAGAACGCGCTCACAATGCATGGCTCACGACCATCGAAGACGGCATTCACACCTACGACATCTTCAAAGAGGGTGTCTCGAAGGAAAAGGTCGGCACGCGTGAATTTGCCGACGCCGTCATCGCTCGCCTCGGCCGCGAGCCGAAGGTACTCCCTCCGGCTCGCTACGCCGTCGGCGCGGCGATGGATCTCTCGATCCGTCCGGGCGGCGTGCCGCCAAAAAAGGAGCAGGTTGGCGTCGATATCTTTATCGATCAACGTGACGGCAACCCCGACGAAATCGCCGCACGTGCGAAGCGCGTTGCTATCGATGGTGTGAAGCTCGTGGTCATCGCCAATCGTGGAAGCAAAGTCTGGCCCGACGGCAACCCCGACACCTTCTGGAGCGATCACTGGTCGCTCCGGTTCGAAGGCAAGCCTTTCGATGGGAAGCGCGTCGCCGATATCATCGCGGCGATGCACGCGGCGGGCTTCGATGTTATCAAAACCGAGGGGCTCTATACCTTCAACGGTGAGCGAGGCTACTCGCTCGCACAGGGGCAATAGCATTCGTATCGTCAGCCTGCTCCCGAGCGCTACGGAGATTCTCTACGCGATCGGAGCAGGCGCCGCAAGCACGAACGCTACCGGCACTCACCTCGTCGGCACTCCCGGAAGGGAGCGACGCCGCTACGATCGATCGCCACGTTCGCAGCGGAATACACGAAGGATCGAGCCCGATCTCATCATCACGCAGGAGCTCTGCGGCGTCTGCGCGGCGATCTTCGAATCGTCACGATCGAGCCGTGCTCGTTTGAGCAGGTTCTCGATACGATACGAACGCTCGGATCGCTCACCGGACACGCGAGCGAGGCTGCGCGCCCGCGCCCGGCGCGCATTGCACGATCCGCCGTTCGCGCCCGGTCACTGGACGCCCGACCTGCTCGAATTGCTCGGCGTGCGCTCGACGATTGCATTTCCACACGAACCCGCTCGCTCCGTGAGCTGGGAAGAGATCGCGGGCAGCGATCCCGAAAGCTCGCCGCGCCGTTGCCGAACTCGACCGGATTGCGGACGGCGCGATCTTCGCGCCGTCCGCGACGGGCGCATTATCGTGCTCGACGGGAACGCCTATTTCAATCGTCCTGACGTGCGCCTCGTCGAAGGGACGGAGATGCTTCTGGAGGCACGCTCGGCGCTCGAAGATGCGCGGTATCGTCGAGCGTAAGAATACGTGCCCGGCCATCAACGTATTCGATACGCGTGATCGACGCGTGCGAGAAGCGCACCGTCATCGCATCGAAGCTCCTCCCTAGTAGCTCGGCGAGGAGCGCATGGAGCGTGCCGGCGTGCGCGACGACGAGGATGCGCCGTTCGTCGTAGGGCGCTCGCTCGTTCAACCACGCACGAACGCGCAGCCGAACGTCGGCAAACGTTTCGCCGCCTTGAGGATGGTAATCGCGAGCCGAGGTTAACGCGGTACCGCCCGCTGCGGGAAACTCCTCGACAATCTCCGCCCACGTTCTACCCTCCCAGGCACCGAAGTCGAATTCGCGGAGTCGAACGTCGAAGGCAAGCGGCACCGCGCGCCCAAAAAGGATCGCCTCGGCGGTCGACGCGGCCCGTATGAGATCGCTTGAGAACGCCGCATCGATCGGGTCGTCGGCGAGTGCTTCGGCGGCAGCGCGCGCCTGCGCGATCCCCTCGGGCGAGAGCGGAATATCGCTGCGCCCTTGAAAGCGCCCGGAGCTGTTCCAGGCGGTACGTCCATGCCTGACCAGCAAGAGTTCCACGAGCACCCCTCATGCTCGCTGCAGCATTGCCCTTCCTGCACGTCGAATGCGCCCCGCATGGGCGACGGAACGGCTGCAACGCGCGAGCAACGCATCGGCGTGCGCAAAATGTATAAGCTCTTCATTAACGGGAGATTCGTGCGCTCGGAGTCCGCGCGCAGCACGCCGCTCTGGGACGGGAAAGCGTTCCAGGCAAATATCGCGCAGGCGTCGCGAAAAGATCTGCGCGATGCGGTAACCGCCGCACGCGCAGCACAGGTTCGATGGTGGGAGCAAGACCCGCAACTGCGCGGCCTCATGATCTACCGCCTCGGAGAGATGATCGAGGCACGGCGCTCCGAGTATATCGATGCGATCGCCGCGAGCCTGGAGCGGGATACTCCGAGCGCTTCCGAAGAGGTCGATCTCGCAATCGATCGCGTCGTATGGTATGCGGGTTGGTGCGACAAATACTCAGCGTTGCTCTCCTCGATGAATCCCGTCGCCGGGCCGCATTTTAATTGCTCGACACCCGAACCGATGGGGGTCGTCGGCATCCTCGCCCCGCAGGCGCCGCTCTTTCTCGGAGCGCTCACGGCACTTCTTCCCCCGTTGGTAGCGGGGAATTCCGTGATCATTCTCGCTTCCGAACGCGATCCGCGCCCCGCGGTCGCCCTCGCCGAAGCGATTGCCCTCTCCGATATTCCAGCCGGCGTCGTCAACGTGCTCACCGGGTTTCGCAGCGAAATCGGCCCGGCGATGGCCAAACACGACGGTCTTGAAGCAATCGCTTGCGCGCGTGAGGACCTCGCGCAATGGAGCGAGATCGAACGCGAATCTGCGGCCGCTATCAAACGTATTCGCGCGTTTCCGCTCCACCATGCCGCCGATTACTTCGGCGACCGCGCCCAGTCGCTTGAGGCGATCGCAGAATTTTGCGAGATCAAGACGATCTGGCATCCGACGGGATTCTAATCGAGGCCATGGCTACGCGCACCGCTGAGTCGCAGTTGCGAGCCGAGATCGTCGACTGTGCGATGCGGCTCTGGCACCGCGGCCTCGTCACGGGCAGCAGCGGGAACATCAGCGCTCGCATGGAGGACGGGAATCTGCTCGTTACGCCCTCGGGGCGTTCGTTCGAACGTCTGCGCGAAAGCGATATCGTTCGCGTCGACCGAAGCGGAAGGGCGCACGACGCAGCGGCGCTCCCGAGCAGCGAGCTACCGCTTCACCTCGCAGCCTATCGGGTGCGCACTGATGCGGCCTTTCTCGTGCACACGCACCCAACCGCCTGCGTGATCTGGAGCAAACGTGGCCGGCTCTTTGCGCGCGACACGGTTGGAGCGATGGAGACGTTGGGGGCGGTCGGCTGGGTGCCCTACGCCGCGGCCGGTAGCTCGGAGCTCGCCGAATCGGGCGCCGAGATCTTCGCTCGCGGTGTCGACACCATTCTGATGGAACGCCATGGACTCTCCGTTCTTGCCGCGACGATGGAGCGTGCGTTTATCTTGACCGACCTCGCAGAGGAGAGCGCCCGCATCGCCATCGGTAGCGCAGAGGCGAGGCACGCTGAATTCTCCGAGCAAGGTAAGCCGTGCCTCGGAGATGAAGAACGCTGCATGCCGCCGTATCGCGTGATCTTCTAAACCGACGAATGAATCCGCGCCGATATTCGACGGGGCAGCGCCTCGCACGAGCGCTCGATTTCGGTGAGTTTTGCCTCCATTATCAACCCGTCGTCGACCTACAGAACGATCGAATCGTCGGCGTCGAAGCCCTCTGTCGCTGGCCGCAATCCGGAAACATCATCGGCCTGCCCGATGCCTTCATTCCGCAAGCCGAGGCTTCGGGCGTCATCATCGCGCTTGGCGAGTGGGTCTTTCGCACGGCGACCGACCAGGTGCACCGTTGGGAATCGCAGTACGGCATTCGGCTCGACCTTGCGGTCAACCTCAGCAGCCGTCAATTTCTCCATCTTCAACTCGTCGCCGCAATCGAAGATGCCCTCCGGCAAGCATCTCTTTCGCCGGAACGTTTGGAGTTCGAAATTACCGAGTCGGTTGCGATGCATAACGCCGAGGATTCAATCGGGATCATGCGTCAGCTCAAGCAACTCGGCATCTCCCTGGCCCTCGATGATTTCGGAACGGGGTACTCGTCGCTCTCGTATCTCAAACGTTTTCCTATCGACAAAATCAAGATCGACAAGAGCTTCGTTCACGATATCCCCAACGACGCAAACGACCTGGCGATCGTTACGGCGATCATCGCTATGGCCCACGCACTCGGGCTACGAGTACAGGCAGAGGGGGTCGAGACGAAAGCGCAAGCCGATTTTTTGCGCGACTGCGGCTGCGAGTTCGCTCAGGGATTTCTCTACGGCCGTGCCCTACCGGCATTAGAATTCGCCGAGGCATTCGACCCAAATCTCGGCATCATGCGCTCGCTGAGCGCGTAAGCCAGGCGATCGCCTCCACGTCCGCTCGCATTTGACGCCATCCGCGAAAATTCGCATTCGCTCCCGGCACGGGCGTCGCCACGTGTTCGAAGGGGCTCAAATGACGCTGCTCCATGAGACGCTCGCAAAGTTCGATATCCTTCGACCGATCTCGCTGCCCATCGTGCGTGAGGTAGGAGACGCGCGCGCATCGAGCGGCACTCATGCGCTTACGCAGTTCGATATCGAGCCCGAGTTCGTCGTCTTGGAGCAACGGTGTATGCCACTCCGCGTCGTTCAACGGTACCGGGCTACTACGCTCGTATGCGGCGCGCATCTTGAGGGCGACCTCGCGAATCTCCGGCTGCGCTTGCGGCGTACAGCGCAGCGAAAAAAAGTTCGTCCACTCCGTTGCGGTGACGATGACGGTGTGCCACAGGAACGGTTCTAAAAGCCTGTTGAGCACTTGCTTGTGCACTTGCAGCGTCTGGAGTTCGCGAACCGATTCGACCGCTTCGTCGCGCGCGTGCAACCAGGCGCGTTCGGCAATACGGACGGCCTCAAGGTCGAGCAACGAAGAGGCGGCCATTCCGGGTTGATTGCGTCCCCATTCCAGCGGCAAAACGGGGTCGGCGAGAACGCGCTCGATCAGCTTCGCGGTGGGAATCGCGCGCGAACTCGCGCTATTGCGCGAAAATTGCCGATGCGTGTTGAACTCTGCCAGCACAAAGCGGGGGAAGCAGACCTCCATGGTGGTCAAGCGTTCCCCCGTCGGCGCGAGTGAATCGAGGAGTATTTTCGCTCCGTAGCCCGCCAATTGGTTAGCCCCCGCGATAGCGGAGAAACGCCGGCACTTCGATATCGTCCATATTCACCGGCGTGACGGTCTCGATGCGCGTATTTTCAAAGGCAAAGCCACTGCTTTCGGTGCGGCGGATCGGCCCGAACCCAGCGGCGAGAACCGTGACGCGAACGCGTCCCTGAAGATTTGGGTCGAGGCTCGCGCCGAAGATAATCTGAGCGTCGGGGTCGACGCTCCGGCTGATCATTTCGGCGGCTTCATTGACTTCGTACATCGAGAGATCGCTGCCGCCGGTAATATTGAGAATGACGCCGCGCGCACCGTCGATCGTCGTATCGAGAAGCGGCGAGGCAATCGCCTTCTGTGCGGCATCGGCGGCTCGATGTTCCCCAGATCCTTCGCCTATACCCATCATTGCCGTGCCCGCGTCGGTCATCACCGCTTTGACATCGGCGAAATCGAGGTTGATGAGTCCCGGCTGGGTGATGAGATCGCTAATCCCGGCGATGCCCTGGCGCAGGACATCGTCGGCGAAGCTGAACGCTTCGTTCAGCGGCGTCTTCTTCTCGATCACCTGGAAGATACGCTCGTTGGGAATCGTGATGAGCGTATCGACTTTCGCCTCGAGTTGAGCGATACCGCGCTCGGCGGCCTCCATACGCTTACGCCCTTCGAAGGCAAACGGTTTGGTGACGACCGCGATCGTCAGCGCACCGGACTCCCGTGCGAGTTCGGCGAGCACCGGGGCCGCCCCGGTTCCCGTACCACCGCCCATTCCTGCAGCGATAAAGACCAGGTCGGCGCCGTCGACGATCATCGCGAGATCTTCGCGCGATTCCTCGGCGGCATCTCGGCCCAAGGTCGGGTTCGCACCCGCTCCAAGGCCGCGCGACATGCCCGTCCCAATCTGCACCGTATTTTCGGTGAGCGAATTACGCAGAGCTTGAACGTCGGAGTTCACGGCGAAGAAATCTACGCCTGTCAACCCCGCTTCGATCATGCGATTGATCGCGTTACACCCGCCCCCACCGACGCCGATGACGCGAATCGTCGCGGCATGTTCGGGAACATAGCGTTTTGCTTCAGCCATCGTTTCCTCCATATGAAAGAGATTTAATTCCACAGCGCCGCGAGCCACCCGCGAAGCCGAGTAAAGAGCGAGCCGTTCCGTGCCGATTCGACACCGGTCAGTTCGCTCTTGCGCGCGAAGAGCACGAGCCCAATCGCCGTTGCGTATTGCGGAAAAGCCAATGCGTCGATCGGTCCGCCGAGATTCGCCGGAATACCGATACGCACGGGCGCTTCAAAGGTCTTTTCGGCGATCGCTTCGAGCCCCGGCAACTGAGCGCCGCCCCCGGTGAGAACGACTTCACCGACCACGAGGTCGCGCGGCACGTTTTCGAGGACCTTCGCTCGGGCCATCCGCAGCGTCTCGAGGACGCGCGGCACGACGATCGAGTTGAGCTCGTGCGTACTCGCTTCGCGCTGCGTTCGGCCATCGAGCGATTGAAGCGGGAAGGTGCGCGCCGCGGCGCCCTGCCCGTCGCCGACGCCGAAACGGTGTTTGACCTCCTGCGCCTGCGCGAGCGAGGTCTTGAGTCCGAGCGAGATATCGTTGGTGAGGGTCTGTCCGCCGACCGGAATCGTCGCAGTGTATAGAGCGCTCCCGCCGGAGTAGACCGCGATATCGGTGGTCCCACCGCCGATATCGAGCAGGAGCACGCCGACGTGCTGCTCCTCGGGGAGCAGGGTCGCGGCGGCGCTCGCCAGTGGCTCGAAGACGATCCCAGCGGATTCGATGCCGGCCCGATGGACGCACTTGAGCACGTTGGAGAGAAAGCTGCTCGCCGCCGTGACGATGTGCGTGTCGACCTCGAGCCGACCACCGGCCATGCCGACCGGATCGAGGATGCCGTCTTGCCCGTCGACGGTAAAAAAGCGCGGGAGAGCGTGGACGATCTGTCGGTCGCTTGGAACGTTGATGATTTTGCTGGCATCGACAACCCGCTCGACGTCGATCGCCTCCACCTCACGATCGTCGTTCGCGACGGAAACGACGCCCCGATTGTTCACGCTCCGCACGTGCTCCCCGGTGATTCCGACGATCGCTTCCTCGATGTGAACCCCGGACATCCGCTCGGCCTTCTCGGTCGCCGCCTCGATCGATTTCACGGTCTGCTCGAGATCGATCACGACGCCACGGCGCATCCCTAAGGACGGCGCCTCGCCGAACCCGAGGATCTCCAGGCCGTTCGGCCCTTCGGCAGCCACGACCACGCACGTCTTGGTGGTGCCGATGTCGAGGCCGCACAGGGTGCCTTGTTTCATTCACATCCTAAATATTAACGCCGGTATCTACCATATATTGGGCTACTGGGTGAGAACCCCTACTATCCCTGCCCAGAATGGCTATCCCGAGCATCTTGGCGCCTCCTCGCGCAGCTCCTCTTGAGGAGAACGCCCGGAGTAAGACGAAGCCTGCTTGCGATGAGCCAAAAGCGAACCTCCATCGAGCGCGGCCTCGTGATCTCCGCCATTATCGTCTTTATCGTCGTACTGGCGGTTATTCCGGCGGCATTCTTCGTCACCAATCTCATTGCAACGCAAGCTGCAACCTTGCACGACAAGATCGTAAAGGGTGAGTTCGCGTACGCCCGCGTTGCCGACGATGCAAATGGTTTGCGCGCGGCATCGCTCGAAGCGGCAACGAATGCAGATCCCACTCGCGCGGCAGCCTCGTTGAAATCGGCAATAGCACTCGTCAGCAAATTTCCAAAGGACGAGCGCGCACTCGCACAACTCACGGGAAAAGATTCGAGTACCAGCAAGGAAGTCGCCGCCTTTACCAAGAGCGCGGGCGCATACGATTTCGAATCGCTCGCAACGATCGGGCTCCTGCAGCAGGGCAAAAAAGCTGAGGCATTAGTACAGTTACAGGGGACCCTCGCCGATGCATACACCCAACAAAATATCGACGGACGCGCGGTGCTCGAAGCGCTCAATCGCGCTGCAGACGTTCGTTACGCCGCGCTCATTCAGGCGAAAAACCTCGCCCTAGGCGTCTTGGTCGCGGGAGCGGTTTTCGCACTGATCGTCGTCGTCATTGCGTTCTCGCTCTTGCGCGTACGCTTACTCCGCAACATCAATCGTTGCGTCACCGTCTTCGAAGCCATGGGGCGCGGCGATCTTACCGCGCGCACCGGGTGGAGCGGGAACGACGTCCTCGGGAGGCTCGGACAATCGATCGATGATTTGGGCGACCGCCTGAGTTCGCTCGTCGGGCGCATCCAGATCGCCACCCGCTCGGTAAAGGCCGCGAGCGCGACGAGCACCGAGGTCTCGCGCGATGTCGACCGACGCGTTCAAGACGAACTCGCAACGCTCGGAGACGCCCTGCGCTACTCGGCCGACGTCGCACGCGGCTCCGGTACCGTCGCCGACAACGCCGAAGCGGTCGCACGCCGCGTCTCCGATATTTCGAGTTCGATCGCCGAGATGACGGCATCGATCCAAGAGATGGATCAGAACTTGCTCAACCTTGCGACCGTCGTCGAACAGGCCGTCGCCAACACCCAGGAGATGTCGGCATCGATCGTCCAAGTCGCAGGAAACGCGAAACGCGTCGGAACCGAATCGACGGAGACCGACCAGCACGTCCGCACGGGACAGAATGAAATTTCGCGGCTGTCGACGGGAATCGACCAAATGACCTCCTTGGTCAGTTCGGTCGTCGTCGAAATGGAGAGCCTCGATGGAGCGTCGCGGCAGATCGGCGAAATTCTCGGCCTAATCGAAGAGATCGCCGACCAAACGAATCTTCTCGCGCTCAACGCTGCTATCGAAGCGGCTCGTGCGGGCGAACACGGCCGCGGCTTCGCCGTCGTCGCCGACGAGGTGCGGAAGCTCGCCGAGAACTCCGCAAGTTCCGTGAAGCAGATCGCTTCGCTCGTTGCAGATATTCAACGTCGTACCTCGGCGGTGCTCGAACGGACCGGGCGCGCGAACGTTCAGGTAAAAGAGAGCGCGACCCTCGCGCAGTCCGTCAATGCCATGATGTCGGATGTCTCCAAGCGCGTCTCCGAGGTCGCCACGCTCATGAGCGAGATCAGCCTCGCGACCAACGAGCAAGCCCGCGCCTCCGAAGAGCTGGCGAAGGCGAGCGAGCAGATGGGCGCGATGACCCACGAGGCGGCGGCGACGATGCGCGAGCAGACCATCACCGCGAACCAGATTCTCGAGAGCGTCTCCGAGATCGAGCAACGAACCGCCGATGTAGCGCGTGCCTCCACCGAGCAGCAGTCGGCGATCGAAGCCCTTGGCACCCGCATCGAGCGCTCCAGCACGCTAGGCTCCCAGAATGCCGACGCCGCGACGCGCCTCGCCGAAGAGGCGATGCTTCTCCAAGAGCAGTCCGGCGGTCTTGAAGAGCTGGTCGACCAGTTCGCTATCGATGAGGGACACGGGATCGCCGGCGAGCTCAATAAGCAGGCGGGCCTTGATGAGCGGGCGGCACTTGCGCTAGAATCCTAGACTACTGCCTCCCCTCCCCCTGAAGATAAGGTACCGGCTTTGAAGATACGTACGTTTTTTACCACCGTACTCGCCACCCTCGCGCTCGGCGCGCCGGCAATCGCTGCCAGCGTCATTAGCGCTACGATGATTCCCGATGGTACCTATACTGCAAAAGTCGTCAAAGTGATCGATGCAAAACACGTCACGGTGACGATGCAGAACGGTTTGGAGACGACGCTCGCTGCCGGGCGCCCGACGATTGATTTTTCGAAGCTCCACGCAAACGACTCGATGAAGTTTTCACTGGCGAATGGTGAGGTACTCGTCTATCTCGACCTTTCGTCGCATTAATCGGTACAAGAGCGCCGGCCACGGACTTTCTCCCGTCGACGACCACCGGCGTCGATGGAGCGCGAAGGTCGATCGCTCGTACCCTTCCCCAGCTCGCGCGTAACCGTTTTTCGAGAGCGCGGAGCTCTGCAAATTTCCGATCGAGATGGGTTCCGTCACCGATATAGACGAGCGTTCCGTCAGCGAGTACGCCGCGATCCTCGCCATAACGGTCGTGAGAGAGCGCTGCGATCCGTACGTCGGCGGCATCTGCGAGGCGCAGAACGGAGAGCAGTCGCATCGTCATCGATCTCGCGGGGATGCGGCGCTCGGCACAGGTTCTCCGCTTGGTCAGCACGGCCGGAAGCGCACGATCCTTCCGAAGCGCCGGAAAGAGAAATCCGCGGCGGTCTACGACGCAGGGGCCGTCCCCGGCGACGAGCCGTGCCACCGGCGTACGCTCGCGAATGACGATCGATAGACGATTCGGTAGATAACGGTGCACTGCAACGTGCGCGATCGCGCGCATCCGCAGCAGACGTGCGGAGATACCGGCCGATGACTGAAGCCAGATATTGATTCGTGGATCGATTGAGGCAGCCTCGAGGATGCGCGCTTTCGATACGCGCTCGTTCCCGACGACCGTAATCCTCCCGGGACGGAATCCCGGCCACGAGGCGGCCCAGGCGAAGCCCGCACCCAAAAGGAGCGCGGCGACGAACGCCACGAGGGCGAATGGGCGGAGCCGCGAACTGCGCCCGCGCCGTCGCCCAGTGCGTTCGCCCTTCATCGAAGCACGAACCGTTCGAGCGCATCACAAACCCCGTCGTCGTCGACAGCGCCGACTACCGCATCGGCGCGCTCGCGCACTTCGACCGGTGCGTTGCCCATGGCCACGCCGATGCCCGCACGCTCGATGATCGGAAGATCGTTCCACGAGTCGCCGATCGCGAGCACCCGCTCCATAGGGATCCCCAACGCTTGCGCGACGAACTGCAAGGCGATCCCTTTGTCGACGGTGGGGTCGAGCATCTCGACGAACTCCGGATAGCTCCGCGTGATATAGAGTCGTTCGCCAAAACGCCGTCGCGCTCGGAGCTCTATCTCTGCGGCGATATCCGGATCCGCCACGATAACGGCCTTGGTCGCGCTACGATTTGCAAACCGCTCGCGTATCGGCCCGACGATAGGCGCGAAACCGGCTAACGATGCATAGAGCTCGGCGAAGCGATTGTTCCGTTCGCAGTAATAGCGGTCTTCGGCGTAGAGCTGCAAGTGCAGATCCTCCGAATCGAATTCGTCGAGAATCTCTCGCACGAGATCCGACGCGATCGGTCGATCGAGCAGGCGCCGCTCGCTCTCGGTATCGACGACCCACGCACCTTGATAACAAATGGTCGGCGCGCCCAGCCCCAGTTCCCGTACGAAGGGAGCGGCAGCCCGGAACATTCGACCGGTGACGATGCAACCCGCCGTTCCCTGTGCGAGCATCGCGGCCACGCACGCGCGGACTCGGCGTGAGAGCTTCGTCTCGCGCCCTACCAGCGTGCCGTCGAGATCGAAGGCCACCAATGCAACGCTCACGGTTTCATCCTCAGGCGCGCGCTTTGCGCGTGCGCGTCGAGCCCTTCAAAGGATGCGAACGCTGCAATCGCGGCGGCATCGCCGTGCATGCGTTCCGATGAATTCCGCACGACGCTATAGCTTCTCGTAAAATCCGCGAGCGAGAGCCCCGATGCAAAGCGAGCCGATCCCGACGTCGGCAGGACGTGGTTGGTTCCGGCGAGATAGTCGCCGCATGCAACCGGCGTCGCAGATCCGACGAATACCGCGCCGACGCAGCGCAGGTGCGAGAGATAGAATTCCGGCTCCGCGACCTGCAGGCTCAAATGTTCGGGCGCAAATGCCGCGATCGTCGCGGCGATCTCTCCCTTCGAACGCGCCTCGATGAAGAAGCCGCCGCGCTCGAGTGCCGCGGCGATCGTCGCGCCGCGCGGTAATCGAGCGACGTCGAGTGCCTGGAGCAATTGCGCGCAACTCTCTAACAGCTCGAACGAATCGCTGACGACCGCAACGCGCGCCTCCGCATCGTGCTCCGCCTGCGCCAGCAGTTCGGAGACGACGAGCTCCGAGGAAGCCGCTGCGTCGGCGACCACCAGTACCTCCGAGGGCCCGGCGAGTCCGTCGATGCCAACCATACCGAAAACTTGGCGTTTCGCCTCGGTCACATACGAATTCCCCGGGCCGACGATCTTATCGACCGCCGCGATGCTCGCCGTGCCGAAGGCCGCCGCGGCGATCGCTTGCGCGCCGCCGACGGCGTAGAGTTCGTCTACCTCGCAGAGACTCGCTGCAAACAACACCGCCGGATGCACGCGTCCGTCGCCCTGCGGCGGCGTAAGGACGATCGTGCGCCGCACGCCGGCGAGCTTTGCAGGTAACGCGCCCATGAGCACCGAGGAGGGCAGTGCGGCGCTCCCTCCGGGAGCGTAGACCGCAACCGATCCCAGCGGCTCGCGTCGAAACGCATATTCCGTGCCGTCGTCGCTACGATATGCGATATCCTCGGCGCGCTGACGACGATGAAAATCGACGATACGATCCCGAGCGCGTTCGATCGCAGCCGCAACCTCCTCTTGCATCGCTCCGCGCGCAACCGTCGGCATCGGAATCGGAACGCGCAAGTGCGTCAGGCGATACTCCGGAGCGTCGAAGCGCTGCGAATACTCGAGGATCGCGCGATCGCCTCTCGATTCGACGTCGGTGAGAATAGCGGCAACGCGAGCGACTATTCCGGGATCGGGTCTCCATCCGCGCCGCAGAACCGCGGCCATGCCGATTGGGTCGTCGGCGCGCACGAACCTCATACCCCCTGCTTCCTCTTCAGGCGATCGCAGAGTGCGGAAAGGCGAGCGTACTTGCTCCGATAGGCGACCGGATTGAGCACGAAGCGTGCCGTCGATCGAGCTATGTCGTCAACGACCACCATATCGTGTTCGCGGAGCGTACTCCCCGTCGCAACTAAATCGACGATAACGTCGGCGAGACCGACGATCGGTGCGAGTTCGACCGATCCATGTAATGCGATAATTTCACAAGGAATATCGCGCTCCGAAAAATATTGCGTTGCCATGCGTTTAAATTTCGTCGCTACGCGCAAAAACGTCGGATAGCGTGCGCCTTCGTGAAATCCATCGGCGCGACGAGCGGCAACGACGAGGCGACATGCGCCGAATTCGAGATCGACTGCCTCGCTCACCGAGCGCTCGCTCTCCCAGAGCGTATCTTTCCCAACGATGCCACAATCTGCAGCCCCGAATTCCACGTATGCGGGCACGTCGGTGGGGCGCAACAATAACAGCTCCGCCGAGCCATCGGTGCTCGTCATCGTCAGCCGACGCCCCGGATCGCTCGGAATTCCGATACCGATCGCTGCGAGCACCGCTGCACTCTCTTCATAAAGGCTGCCCTTCGGAAGCGCGATCGTGAGCGAGCTCACAGCGGCGCCCGTTCGTCGGGTTCCAAGAGGATCTCTTCGACATCATCGCCGCGCGCGATGAGGACGCGAGGAATCGCCTTATGCCGAGCGTAGGCGATCGCCGCAGTGCGATCGAGTCCGCGTACGTCGACGCGGACGCGACGACCGCTCGCGCGCTCGGCCATCGCCACGCGGTCGGAGCCGACAACGAAGACGTCGACTTCGCGGCTGTGGCGTTCGCCGATGCGGCGCCGTTCGAGTGCGAGCAAAATGCGTTCGACTCCGACCATCCAGCCGACGGCCGGAACGTCGTATCCAAAGCGCGGGAGCAGCGCATCATAACGACCGCCCCCGCAGAGCGAGAACCCCAGATCGCCCAGAAAGCCTTCGAAAACGAAACCGGTATAGTATTCGAGATCCCGCAAGAGTGCCGGATCGATGGCGATGCGTTCCTCGAAGCCGAGCTGGGCGCCGCGCGCGAGTATCCGTTCCAGGCGATAGATCGCGGCCTGTGCCTCCGGATTTGGGGCGAGTTCGCGTGCTATCGCGAGCACCTCGTCGGTTCCGCGCGTGACGACCAGGCGACGCAAGAGCGCGTAATGATCCGTGCGAACGCCGTCGCGCAACGCAAAGCAGTCGAGATCGACGAGATTCCGCGCTGCGATTGCCTCCTTCCAGGATCGCGCTGCCGCAGCGGAGATACGGAGCGTCACCAGCGCTCCATCGACGATCGCCGAATCATTAATATCGAATTGAGCGTCCGAGAGTCCTACGGCGTCGAGCGTCTCGATCGCCATAAAGAGCGCTTCCGCGTCGGCATCGGCACCGGCCGCGCCGATCAATTCCGCGCCGGCTTGCGTAAATTCGCGCATCCGCCCAAGCTGCGGTTCTTCGTAACGATAGGCAGGTGCGATATACGACAAGCGAATTGGAAGGCTCGCGTTACGCAACCGAGTGGAGACGACCCGTGCGATCGGGGTCGTCATCTCCGTACGCAGGGCCAACTCTTCTCCGAGCGGATCGCTGAAGCGAAACGTTTGTCGCATGAGTTTTTCCCCTAACCCACGCTCGAGCGACTCGTAGCTTTCGAAGGTCGGGG
This sequence comes from Vulcanimicrobiota bacterium, assembly GCA_013044185.1. GTDB lineage: Bacteria > Vulcanimicrobiota > Vulcanimicrobiia > Vulcanimicrobiales > Vulcanimicrobiaceae > JABEUX01. The sequence continues at coordinate 27,890 of JABEUX010000169.1, forward strand.
TTAAAATACGGGCATAGGACCATCGGTCGAAAACGACGGCAACGCGATCCTCGACGCTCTGCTTAAACGCAAATTCTTGCGGTAGCCAATCTCGAACTCCGGGTGGAAGCCTCATACGGTTCCTCGTTACTCGCTCTGCAGGTGAACGCCATCGTCACCGAAGATCGCGACGAGTTCTGCACGAACGCGCCGCTCTCCGCCGAGGCGTCGGGGTAGTTCTCGTTGGCGATCCTTCGCCCGGAGGACGACTCGCGCTTCGCCGGGGCAGCGATCCATGAGTGCGGTCAGTCGATCGATCTGCTCGCGCGACCGGAGATCGAGCAACCAACCCCGCACCGGTGGGAGCGCGTCGGCTGCCGGCGCGTTGAACGCCGCCACTTCGTCCACCGCCAAGGAGACGGAGGGAGCGCTATCTTCGTTCTCTCCGAGGCGCTCGCGAACGCGCGCGCGCCCGCGTAGGACGAGAATTTCGTCGGCGACGAACAACGGCGATGCGGTCGCATAGAGCTTTGCAAAGACGATGGCCTCGCAAGAACCAGTTGCGTCCTCGATCTGCGCGATGAGCATTTGCGCGCCGTTGCGCGTCATCGTTCGCCGAACCGAGGCAACGAGTCCGGCGATTTTCACCTCGGCGTCATCTTGGCAGGCCCCAAGATCGCGAATCGGCGTCACGCCCATGCGCGCGAAACGCTCGTCGTGCTCGGCGAGCGGATGACCGGAGACGAAAATCCCCAACATCTCTCGCTCCCACTTGAGGATCTGACGCTGCGTCGGCGGCGTCATGCGCGCGAGCGCCGGAGCGACGCCGGCCTCGCCGGATACGTCGCCAAACAGCGAGGTCTGACCGAGGGCGCTCTCGCGCGCGCGCGTCGCCGAAAGACTGACCGCGCGGTCGATGCTCTCTAATTTCTCCGCCCGATTGCCCGGTAACGCATCGAGCGCGCCGCATTTCACCAGCGCCTCCAGAACCCGCTTGTTGGCCTGCTTCCCATCGATACGTTCGACGAAATCGAACAGATCGCGAAAACGCCCGCCCCGATCGCGCGCGGTGACGATCGACGCAACCGCTCCCTCGCCGACGCCCTTGATCGCGCTAAGGCCGAAGCGAATACTCGTTCCGACGACGCCAAAATCGCTGATCGACTCGTTGACGTCGGGTGGCAGCACGTCGATGCCCAAACGGCGAGCGACATCGATGTATTCGACGAGTTTTTCCGTTTTATCGCGCACGGAGCCCATAAGCGCCGCCAGATATGGTAGCGGATGATTTGCCTTGAGATACGCCGTTTGATAGGAGATTAACGCATAGGCGGCCGCATGAGATTTATTGAACCCATATCCAGCGAACGGTTCGATAAACGTAAAAACCTGCTCGGCGAGCGCGACGCTGACGCCCGAGCGAGCGACCGCGCCATCGACGAATTTCTGCCGAAAGACCGGGATTTTTTCCTTCTGTTTCTTTCCCATGACCTTGCGTAGTTCGTCGGCTTGTCCCATGGAGAAGCCCGCAAAGTCGCGCGCGATCTGCATGACTTGCTCTTGATAGCAGGCGATCGAATAGGTCTCGGCGAGAATCGGCTCGAGAATTGGGTGCAGGTAGGTCGGCCTTTGCCGCCCGTGCTTGATCGCGATATACTGCGGAATCCACTCCATCGGCCCGGGCCGATAGAGCGCCACCAGCGCGATAATATCTTCGAAACGCGATGGTCGCAACTCGGTGCAAACGCGTTTCATTCCTTCGCTCTCGAGTTGAAAGACGCCGGCCGTATCGCCGCGCGAGAGCATCTCGAAGGTCGCGCGATCGTCGAGAGGGATGCCTTCGAGGGAAAACGAGGGGTCGCCGGTTCGCCGAATTTCGCGCACGGCTGCATGCATGACCGTGAGGTTGCGCAACCCGAGGAAATCCATTTTCAACAACCCGATCTTTTCGATCCAAGTCATATCGTACTGCGTGTTGATGCCGCCGTCGTTCAGCCTCACTAACGGCGCGTGCTCGACTAACGGTTCCGCACCGATAACCACGCCCGCTGCGTGGGTACCGGCACTTCGAGCGAGCCCTTCGATCGCACGTGCGGTTTTAAGAAGTTCGCGAATCTCCGGGCGTTGATCGTTGAGCATCTTTAATTCGGGAATCTGTTCGAGTGCTTCGCCGATCGTCATACCGCCGGGGCCCGAAGGAATGAGTTTCGCGACTCTATCGACGTCGGGAAGGGGAACGCCTAACGCACGCCCGGCGTCGCGAACCGCCGCTCTCGCCAACATTTTGCCGAAGGTAACGATCTGCGCGACACGATCTTCACCGTATTTCTCGCGAACGTAGGCGATGACTTCGTCGCGTCGCTCCACGCAAAAATCGGTATCGATATCGGGCATCGAGATACGATCTGGGTTCAGAAATCGTTCGAAGATGAGATTAAACCGCAACGGGTCGAGATCGGTAATACGCAACGAATAGGCGACGATCGAGCCCACCGCCGAACCGCGACCCGGTCCGACTGGGATGTCGCGGTCGCGAGCAAATTTTATAAAATCCCAGACGATGAGAAAATACGATGCAAAACCCATTTTTGTGATGATCGAGAGTTCGTAGTCGAGCCGCTCGCGCAGTACAGGATCTTCGGCAACGCGCCGATCTCCGTACCGTTCGACGAGCCCCCGTTCGCAGAGTTCGCGTAGGTATGAAGCATCGTCGCGCACCACGAGGTCATCGTTGGGCACCGGATAGTGCGGAAGGTGGAAGACGCGCTCGGGAATGCGCATGTCGATGCGCTTGGCGATCGCTACCGTATTTTCAACCGCCTCGGGAAGGTCGTGCCAGAGTTCGGCCATCTCCTCGGCGGATTTCACGTAGAATTGATCCCCGTGAAATTTCATCCGACTCGTGTCGGCGACGGTTTTTCCGGTTTGAATGCAGAGCAGCACGTCGTGCGCGGGGGCGTCGCGTTGGGTGAGGTAATGCGAATCGTTCGTAGCGACGATGGGCAGCCCGAGTTCGCGAGCGACGCTGACGAGGCCGGTATTTATCCTCTCTTCTTCGGGCATACCGTGCCGCATGACCTCGATATAGAATCGGTCGCCGAATATTTCGTAGAACGTTCGCGCATTCTCGATCGCGCGCGGACGGTCGTCGGCGAGCAACGGCGCTGCAACCATCCCGGACATACAGCCGGAGAGCACGATCAACCCCTCGTTGTATCGTTCGAGCAGATCCATATCGATGCGCGGCTTATAATAGAAGCCCTCGAGGAAGCCCTTGGAGACCAGCGTACTCAGGTTCCGGTATCCGGTCGGATCGGCGGCAAGGAGCGTGACGTGCGCCTCGTCGCGGACGCTTCGATCGAGCCGCCCGCGGGGAGCGATGTAGGCCTCGCATCCCAGAATCGGGGTGAGGCGATGTTCGCGTGCTGCGTAGTAGAACTCCATCGCTCCATACATCACCCCGTGATCGGTCAGAGCGACTGCAGGGGCACCATCTTCGGCGCTCCGCCGACAAAGATCGTCGACTCGACAGGCGCCGTCAAGCAGGGAATACTCGGAGTGAACGTGGAGATGGACGAACTGGCTCAACCTATACAAATCCTTAACACGCGTTCCCTAAACTTCTACAGATGCCTGACGTAACCTTAATAGATGGAGAGTAGCCTCTCCCCCGGCGAGGCTGGGAGCGTTTTGCCATCCTCCGACCCCGAGGCCCTAGCCGAGGAGGTTGCTCGTTTGCGTTCTCGGCTCGCCATGGTCGAAGCCGAGAGAGATGAATACGCCGCACAGAACGCGGAACTCTTTGTCCTGCAACAAGTTTTCACGACGCTGAACTCAACGCTCGAGATCAACGATATTCTTTCGACGGTCATGCGCGGCGTTACGGAGGCCCTCCGCTTCAAGCGCGTCATTCTCTTCGATGCAATCGACGGTGGTAGCCTCATCCGACGGCTCGAATGCGACGGATCGGGCACCGTGTTGCATGCGGCGGATCCTCGCGAATATCGCACTCCATCGACGATGGACGATCTCGTCACACGCAGCGTCGAACTTGCTTTTGGGAACGAAGGCGACCCGGATCGGCCGCTCGAGGATGGACACGGCCCGTACTGTGCCGTGCCGCTGATCGCTCGCGAAGTCGTTCGCGGCATCCTCTATGCCGATTCGCCGCCGGGGGAGGATATCTCCGAGAACCAACTGCGCATGATGCTCGATTTTGCCTCGCAGGCCGCCGTCGCGGTGGAGAACGCGCGCCTGCATGAAGAGACGCGCCGGTTACTTGAGGAATCCCAGCGCCTCGCGCTCACCGATAGCCTTACCGGTATTCCTAACCGCCGCGCGCTCAACGAGATGCTCGACCGAGAACTCCATACCTCCGAGCGCTACGACACCCCCTTCGCCTTCGTCATTCTCGACCTCGACGACCTCAAGAAGATCAACGATACCGGTGGGCACGGGCTCGGAGATCTCGCGCTCAAACGCTTCGCCCAGGTTCTCAAAAAGAACGCTCGGAAGGGAGATATCGTCGCCCGATATGCCGGCGACGAGTTCGTCCTGGTGATGGCTCAAAGCGATCGCGAGCACGCTCAGCAGGGCGTCCAGCGTATGTTGGCGGCGATGCGCCGGAGCGGCCTCTCCACCTCGATCGGCGTCTCGATGTTTCCGACCGATGGCGTCGAGGGGCAGACGCTCTTCCATGCAGCCGACGAGGCGCTCTACAAGGCCAAGCAACGCGGAAAGAACTGCTTCGTTTTCTACGAGCGCAAGAAGGCCATCGAGAGCGAGAGCGCGGCCTCGACCGACACCGCGCCGTAGCTGGCCCTTTCCTCCCGACCAAGGTCGTGGGGCCCGTGCGCTGCGCGGAGGTATACAAAGAAGCAAACGCCTCTCCCCGGAAAGGTCAACGTGATCAAGCACGACGTCGTCGTCATCGGTGGCGGTCTCGCGGG
>JABEUX010000170.1 GCA_013044185.1 Vulcanimicrobiota bacterium
CCGGGGCAGAGGCAGCTCACGGTGACGCCGCTACCGCGCAATTCTTCCCAGAGCGCCTCCGAGAGCGAGAGCACGAATGCCTTGCTCGCGTAATAGGTTGCCATTAACGGCCCGGGAAGAAACGCCGCCGTCGAAGCCACGTTGATGATGCCGCCGCTGCGCGCCGCGAGCATCTCCGGAAGATAGCGGCGCGTCAAGCGTGCGAGTGCGAGCACGTCGAGCCGAATCTCGTCGGCGATATCGTTCTCCGGCAACTCCGCGTACGGGCCGTTATTTGCAAAGCCGGCATTATTGACTAAGAGATCGCAGCGCGGAACCGCTGCGAATACCTCGTCGATGCTGCCGTCGAGCGTGAGATCGGCGGTGATGCAGGTCGCTGCAACCCCGTGCTTTTCGCGCAGGTCCGCGGCCATGAACTCCAAGCGATCGTGCGATCGCGCGACGAGCACGCAATCGTACCCATCAGCTGCGAGAATGCGGGCGAACTCCAGCCCGATACCACTCGACGCGCCGGTAACGAGTGCGAGCGGGCGCGGGCTCACGGAAGAGCCGCGCGCAAAAACTCCAGCGACCACCCCCACGCCTCCTCTGCCACCGCGCCGCGATACGAATCGCGATCTCGCGAAGCAAAGCCGTGACCCGCATCGGGGTAGAGATGCATCGAAAACTTTTTCTTCCCCGCCGAGAGGGTCTGTGCGATACGGCCATGTTCGACGGGCGTGATGCCCGCGTCGTCGGCGCCGTAATGGAACATGATCGGTGCTCGTAACTCCTCGGCGCGCCCGATCAACGGCGGGCGACCGAGACTCGGTTCGTCCGGGGCGATCCCGCCGCCATAAAACGCAACCGCGGCACCGATCCGCTCGGGAAACTCTACGGCGCTCAGAAACGCAAGCCGACCGCCCATGCAAAAGCCAAGCACTCCCAATGGGGCCTTCACGACATCGTGGCGCGCATCGAGCCAACCGATCGCGTCGCGAATATACGCAAGCCAATCGGCGTCGCTGCGCCCTTGTAACATCGGCCGGATCTGCTCGAAATCGCCGTACCCGAACGTCCGTCCGTCAAAAAAATCCGGCGCGATCGCGAGAAATCCCGAGCGCGCGAGGCGGTCGCACTCGGACGCGATATAATTATTGACGCCGAACGCCTCCATATAGAGTAACACCGCGCGGTGCGGCCCCGGCGATTCAGGAAGCGCGACGTACGCTCGATGCTCGCCATAGGTGATAAATGCACCGTGAAGATTATCCATGTTTATCGAGCCCTCCCTGAAAAGCCATCATCGCCGCGCCGACCTGCCCGGCATCGTTCCCGAGTCGTGCGATTTCGATGCGGGTCGTTCCTTTCGGCGCCATCGTCGTGAGTTCGTCCACGCGCGCACGGATAGCATCGAGCATATACTCCCCGGCACTCGCAACGCCGCCGCCGAGGGCGATCAGTTCGGGGTTGGTAAACGCGATCACATTCGCCAATCCAAGCGCGAGGTCGCTTGTATAATTTTTCCAGGCGGCGAGCGCGTGGAGATCTCCGGCCTGTGCGGCCTTGCGAATTTTTTTCGAGCCGAGTTTTCCTTTATTGGGATCGAGCAAGAAACTGCGTGGAAACGAGGGCGCGACCGCCATCGCGTGCCGTATCAGCCCGGTTCCGGATGCTTGCGCCTCCATACAACCGATCTTGCCGCAACCGCAGATGAAGCCGGTCTCCGGGCGAATTTGGTGGTGCCCGATCTCGCCCGCGGCGAAGCCGTGCCCGAGGAGGAGCTCGCCGTCGGCAACGATGCCGCCGCCGATCCCCGTGCCCAACGTCAGCATAACGAAATCGTTCGCGCCCTTCCCGGTTCCGAAATGATATTCGCCCAGGGTCGCACAGCGCGCGTCGTTCCCGACAAAAACTTGCATGCCGAGCCCATCGCGCAGCCGTTTCCCCAGCGGCACGCCCATCCAGCCGAAATTCGGGCTATACCGCACCGAGCCGTCGTGCAGATCGACGTTCCCCGGCGAGCCGATGCCGATCGCATCGACCTTCCCGGGCGCCGCATTCTTCGCCGCGCTCGCAACTTCGAGCACGACTGCAACGACGCGGTCGAACGTCAGGTCGCTCAGATCGCGCTCGTACTGGCCGTGAATCGCGCCGTCATCGGTGATAACGGCGGCGGTCACATGGGATCCCCCCAGATCGATACCGATTGCAGTTCTCATGGCCTCGGTGAGTATTCAGCAACGGCAAAGGCCACCCCCGCCGGGCTGGTCGAATCACTGCCGAATGGAAACGATCGATCTCACGCGTTTGCGTGCTTATACCAAGGAAACGGGGCAACCGACGCACCCGGAGATGCTCGATACGCGCCCGATGGAGCACGTGACCAAAATCGAGATCGACGAGGAGCATATCACCGTCGAATTCGACGAACGCACGACGCGCTATTATAACGCGAACGAAATCGTCAAACGCGAATGGGTCTACAAATATAACGACGATGCGGCATTCGTCCGCGCGATCGCCGGCGTCATCGACCTCGCGCGCAAACACCTCAAGGATATGCCCGAGAACATCGCCTGCCCGCCGGGCTGTGCGGAGTGCTGCAGCGGCTACGAACCCTTCGTCACGAAGGCCGATGTCGAACGGCTCGCCGAGCATCTCGATATGAGTTTCGCCGACGTGATGCGCGAATACATCATCGAACGTCGCTCCGCCGACGGCTATCATCTCGGCTGGGTTCGGAAAGTCACCGAAGATGTCGCCGACCGCTGCGTCTTCCTCAAGGGAACGAAGAGCGGCCGATTTTACTGCGGCGTCTACGAAGGGCGCCCGGGAGACTGTCGCGAGTTTTCTCCGATCGGCTGCGAAGATGTCGACGACATGATCTCGCGAC
>JABEUX010000029.1 GCA_013044185.1 Vulcanimicrobiota bacterium
CAGCGTAACAAGCAGCCGCTTAAGGACGTTTTACGAACGATGCTTCATCCAGCTACACTTGCAATCATCGTCGGAGGCAGCACATTGCGCGAACGCGCAGTCGTCGTCCGCCAACGCGCGCTCTTACCGGTGCGCGCGCTCTCACAGGCACTTGGAAGTCGCGTGAATTACCTGTCCTCGTTACGCGAGATCGAGGTTCACCGGCCCGGCGGCGCCACGATTCGCCTACGAATCGGCTCGCGTACGGCGTGGATCGGTTCGAAGAGCGCCGCGCTCGATGTTGCACCGCAGATCATCGCCGGGCGCGGCTTCGCTCCACTTCGCTTTATCGCCGACGCAATGAAGGTACGCGTTCATTATAGCGCCGCGCAACATGCCGTCTTCGTTTCGAGCGCAGCATCGAAAACCGGTGCGCTCGCGCCGGGAATCAGCGGCTTGGTGCCGGTTCCCTACAGCGCGAATGCAACCGCGTTTCCCGTCGTCGGCGCCAATATCAACGACCCGAAAGTTACCGCGTCGGCGATCCGTTTGGTGCTCGACGGCACGGACGTGACGCAGCAGTCGAAGCGAACCACGCATGGAATTTTCTACCTACCGCGCACGCCGCTGCCCAAGGGCAATCACGTCGCCGAGATCTCGCTCGATAACGGAGCGACGATCGCCGAGCGCTGGGCCTTTACCACCACCGTCACCGGTGCCGCCCCTACGCCGCAGCCGGCGCAACCATCGCTTCCCAGCCAGCAAACATTTCCGCAAATTCAATTTTATTCGCTCGACGGAACGACGTTCTCATCGGGGGACTCCGCCGAAGTGGAGATGATCGCCCCGCCCGGCGGATATGCATACGCGCAAGTCTGTTATAACGGGTGGAGTTACCCGCTCTATCCCAATGCCGCAAATCCGCAAATTTACGACGGTTGGGTGCAGCTCCCGTATGGCGGCGACATGCAATTTTGCCCGATTCAGGGCTTTTACGTCGATTCGCGCGGCGTTCGTTATCTCGCACCATTTTCGATCGACGTCACGATTTACGGCCCCAACTATTACGGGCGATACCATCACCATCACCACCACCACCACAATCACGGGCAACCGACGCCATCGCCATCGCCATCGCCCGCCCCATCGCCGACGAGTGCACCGCCGATCGGGCGGCGCACCCCGCCGCCGGGGAATTGCCCTCCGGGGCGCCGCTGCATCCTCGGTGGCACGCCGGCCCCGCTTCGGCCGCCTTTCGATGGCGGCGTGAAACGGCCGGTGCCCGTCACGCACCCGGTCGCGCACCCCGTCTCCGTCACGCACCCCGTCGTCGCACCGCCGCATTTCGGCGGCGGCGTTCATCGGCCGATCCACGTCACGCACCCGGTCCACGTAACGCACACGATCCACGTAACGCACACGATCCACGTGACGCATACGGTGCATACCAGCCATGCTTCGCACTCGTCGAGCAGTTCGCACTCATCGAGCAGTTCGCACTCATCGAGCAGCTCCCACGCAACGCATCACTCGACCCCGCACCCGAGGGCCACTGCCGAACCCCAGCGAACGTAAGCGCGCTCGCCGCTTTGCGGAGAGGCTACAAGGTGAAAGGAGCGACCGATGGCCGCTGCGATTTTTGCTCCACTTCTGTTGGCTCTTATCGGAGCCTCAACCACCACCCAAAGCGCTCAAATGGCCGTTCCCGGATGGACGGCACTCCCTCTTCAAGCGGGGGATTATCGACGATACGAACGCACCAACCAACAAGGCTTCACCAGCACGCTGGCAGCGAGCGATCAAGTTTGTACGTGTCAACCGAAGGAATTCTCTAAAGAACTCTCCACTGCTTTAAGCAAGGTCGCCGGTTCGACGGTCAAAACCTCTCCCACCAAAATATGCGACGAATCGGGAGAGTACTTGATCGCTACAGGATTAGCTGGCACCGAGGGACGACGTAATTTGGAGGTCTATTCATTCCGCAAGCGCGGAACGTTCTACGTCCTGGAGGACACCTTTAACTCGCCCGCTCCTACCCCTGCCGCTCACGAACTGCTAACCTCGCTCTGTCCATAGCGCGTCGTAAAGGAGACGCGCGTCGTACAATAGACGCTGGAGAGAGGCAAACGTTCACGTACCCCGCATTGCGCGGATGAACGCGCAATGCCGCTGCGTCGGCCGCAACGCCTTCGGCGCCGCTCGCTATGCGACGGCGGCGATCGCTGCCGCCAGATCGATCGTGCCGCGGTAGAGCGCGCTGCCGATTATGCAGGCATCGACGGCGGGCGGAGCGGCGGCGCGGAGCTTTTGCAGATCGGCGATGTGCTGCGCCCCACCGCTCGCGGTCACACGAACGTCGGCAGCCGCCGCAACCTCGCGCAACGCATCGAGATCGTAGCCTTCGCCCATCCCGTCGCGGTGAATCTCGGTGAAAATCACGCGGCGAACGCCCCAATGAGCGACGCGCTTCACCAGCGCATCGCGATCGACCGGCGTCCGTTCCTGCCAACCGCGCACCGCTACCTCGCGCCCGCGTGCGTCGATACCGGCGATCACGCGCTCGCCGTAGCGCCCGACGATCTGCCGCGCGATGCGTTCGTCTTCGACGAAGAGCGTGCCGATGATGATCTCGGCCGCGCCGGCTTCAAAGCGCGCCGCCGCATGCTCGGCGCTGCGAATTCCTCCGCCGACCTGTATCGGCACCTCCACCGCACGCGCGATCGCGGCGATCGCCGAAAGGTTTTCGCCGGATCCGAACGCGCCGTCGAGATCGACGACATGCAAGCGTTTCGCTCCCTGCGCGACGAACGCGCGTGCGCGCGCGACAGGATCGTCGTCGTAGGTCGTCTCGCGCGTGGGATCTCCCTGTTCCATGCGCACGCATTTTCCGGCGCGTAAATCGATAGCGGGGATGACGAGCATTGCGGGCTTCCTTTCGTCGTTAGTTCAGCGATGCGAGAAATGCGTCGAGTATTTTCTCTCCCGTGCGTTGACTTTTTTCGGGATGAAACTGCGTTCCTACCGCGGCCCCGCGTGCGACGATGGCGGCGAAGCGTTCGCCGTGGGTCGCCGTGGCGATGCAATCCGCACCGGGCAGCGCGCGATACGAATGCAAGAAATAGGCATACTCTTCCTCGCCGAGATCGGCGAGCAGCGGGTGCGCCTTCTCGATCGGTTCGAGCCGGTTCCAGCCCATGTGCGGCAAGCGTGGGGCGCCTTCGAATCGGCCGACCTCGCCGCGCAAAATACCTAATCCGTTCGCGCCGTCGAACTCGCTCGATCGCTCGAAGAGCACCTGCATGCCGACGCAGATGCCGAAATACGGCCCTCCGCGCTCGATGCGTTCGTAGATCGCCGTATCGAGCCCGCGTTCGCGAAGCGCCTGCATCGTTGCGGCGAAGGCCCCGTCACCGGGAAAAAACGCCGCATCGGCTTCCAGAACCGTCTGCCGATCGTCGGTGACGATCGGTTCGATCCCCCGCCTGCGCAGCGCCCCATCTAACGAACCGATGTTGCCGCCGCCGTAGTCGATCGCTACGATTCGAGGCGGCATCGCTATTCCAACAGCCCTTTCGTCGAGACGATCGCATCGCTCTCGACGATTTTCGCGGCGGCGAACGCCCGTGCGAACGCTTTAAAGGTCGCCTCGCAGAGATGGTGCGCGACGTGCCCGTGCATCGCAATCAGGTGTACGGTAATTCGTGCGTGGTCGGCGAGGGCACGGAAAAATTCGCCGACCATCTCGGTCGGCATCGCTCCGAGATCGTTGCGCATGAACTCCACGCGAAAATTGAGATAGGAGCGGCCGGAGATATCGATGCTCGCGGCAACGAGCGCGTCGTCGAGCGGCAGCATGATCGAACCGAAGCGCACGATGCCGCGCTTCTCGCCGAGCGCTTCGTAGATGGCGCGGCCGAGGGCGATTCCGACATCCTCGATGAGATGATGGTTATCCATCCCGTCGCCGCGCGCCCGCAGTTTCATCCCCATTCCACCGTGCAGCGCGAGCGCGTGCAGCATGTGATCGAAGAAATCGACGCCGGTCTCAATCGATATGTCGCCGCCGTCGAGATCGAGCTCGAGATCGATCTCGCTCTCTTTCGTCGCTCGCTTCACCCGCGCGGTGCGCGCCGGAGCGCTCATCGCATTCTTACTTGATTGTCGGGCGCGAGGCGATCGGCACGAAGGGTCCCGGCGGCGGCCCTTCGTAGGTCGCCTGCGGACGTATCAAGCGATTGTCGCCGAGCTGCTCGAGAATGTGTGCGCTCCAGCCGGCGATACGCCCGCATGCAAACATGCAGGTAAATTCGTCGCCCGGCATGCCGAGATCGGCGAGCAACGGCGCGGTATAGAAATCGACGTTTGCGTAGATGCTCTTATCGGGCTTGGTCTCTTTGAGCACCTTGTTGCTCGCCTCTTCGAGCGCACGCGCGATCTCGTACCAACGCGAATCGCCGCGATATTCGGAGAGTTCCTTCGCCTTTATTTCGAGATGGCGCGCGCGCGGATCGCGGACGCGATATTCGCGATGCCCCATGCCCATGATGCGCTCGCCGCGCCCTAATGCGTCGCGCACGTAGATCTCTGCCCGGTCGGGCGAACCGACCGAGAGCAAGGTATTAAAGGCCGCACTCGCCGCGCCGCCATGCAGATCGCCTTCGAGCGTCGCCAGCGCCGCAGTGACGGCGGCGTAGATATCGGCGCGCGTTGAAGCGGTGACGCGGGCGGAGAACGTCGATGCGTTATAGGAATGATCGGCGAGCAAAACGAGATAGGTATCGAGCGCCTTCGCTTCAATTTCCGCGGGCATCTTGCCCGAACGCATATAGAGGAAGTTCGCGGCCTGCGAGAGATCGTTGCGCGGCTCGATCGGGTCGAGATCGCGACGGATGCGGTCCCATGCGGCGAGAATCGTCGGCATCTTGGCGATTAATTCGATTGCGGTGTGCACGTCGGAGACGTGTTCGCCGACGCGATTGACCGGCGAAAACAACGCGAGCCCGCTCGCAACCGTGCGCAGGACATCCATCGGCCACGCCGTTTTCGGCGAGCGACGCATTCCGTCGATCAACGGTTCGGGCAGCATGCGCCGCGTTCCGATCTCTCGTTTCAGATGATCGAGCTCCTCACTCGTCGGAAGGTGTCCGAACAATAACAAATGCACGACCTCTTCAAAGGTCGCGTTTGGAGCGAGATCGTCGATATCGTAACCGCGATAGGTGAGACGCCCGATTTTTCCCTCGACGTTCGAGAGCAAGGTACTTCCGACGACGACGCCTTCAAGGCCGCGGTCGACAATCAAACCCGTACTGGACACGATACCTCCGGTCGATATCTCGACGATAGAATCCTCAGGGCGTACTCTTCTCGCCCCGCCATGCAGGTTCCCATACGAGAGGAGGCTCGCGTTGCGACCAACGTCGCATTTGTCGAAAGCGAGACGTTATGCGGCGTTGCGGCGCCTCGCCCGGGCGAGCGCGTAGCCGACGATTCGTTCCACGAGCGCGTCGAAACCGATCCCCACCGCCGCGGCGGCATCGGGCAACAACGAGGTCGTCGTAAGCCCCGGCAGCGCGTTGATCTCCAATAAATACGGGCGGTTCTGTTCGCTGACGATAAAATCGGTGCGCGAATAATCGCGCATTCCCAGCAAACGGTGCGCGGAGAGCGCGAGCATCTGCATGCGCGAGGCGAGATCGGCATCGATCTTCGCCGGCGCGATATGCGTGCTGCCGCCCGGTTCGTATTTTGCATCGGTGGAATAAAAGCCGTCGCGATTGGCGACGATCTCGACGACGGGCAGCGCTTCTTCGCCCAACACCGCGCACGTAAATTCGCGCCCCGCGATGAATTCTTCGGCGAGCACGCAACCGTAATTGCGCGACAGATCGATCACCGCCGCGCTCCACTGTTCGTGCGTGCGTACGATACGCACGCCGATGGAGGAGCCCTCGTAACGCGGCTTTACCACCAACGGGAGATCGAGCGAGCCCGGGAGCAACGGCAACGCTCCTCCGTCGAGATCGAAGTGATCCCACGCCGCGGTCGGCAGCCCTTCTGCAGCAAAGAGTTTTTTGACGAGATGTTTATCCATCGCCAACGCACACGCGGCGATTCCGCTCCCGGTGTAAGCGACGCCGAGGTGATCGAGCACGCCCTGCATCTCGCCATCTTCCCCGCCGGTGCCGTGCAACGCGTTGAAGACGACGTCGGGCGCAATCGTGCGAATCGCATCGATGAAGCGTTCGTCGTAATCGATACTCTGCACGTCGTATCCGAGCGTCGCCAACGTGCGCGCGACCGGGGTGCCGCTCGCGATCGAGATCTCGCGTTCGGCACTCTTGCCGCCCATCACCACCGCGACGCGCGCCTTACGCAACTCGGCCATGGCCTCCATCCCATTCGCGATCGACAAAAACTCCCACGAGATGTACCTCCAGTTCCAATCCGATACCGAAATGTTCGAAGACCGCGCGCCGAACGCGTGCGAGTAGCGTTGCGACGTCGCAGGCACTCGCTGCGCCGAGATTATTAATAAAGTTCGCGTGGAGCGGTGAGACTTCCGCATCGCCCTCGCGCCAACCCTTCGCCCCCACGGTCTCGATGAGCCGTGCGGCCTTCTCGCCTTCCGGATTGCGAAAGCACGACCCTGCGTTGGGCAGCGCAATCGGTTGGGTTTGTTTGCGACGGACGAGCCGGGCCTGCATCTCCTCGCGCACCGCCTGCGCGTCGCCGCGCGCGAACGCGAGTTCGGCCCCGACCACCACCGCATCGCGTGCGAGGTTGGTGTGCCGATAAAAATACCGGACGTCGACGGAGTGCGGTGCGGGGCGGCTCGGCGACTGTACGCGCACGTCGCGAATAAAATCACCCATCTCGCGGTCGGTTCCCGCATTCATGCGCAGCGAGCCGCCGAGCGTTCCCGGAATCCCCGCTAACGAACCGATGCCGACCGCGCCCGCGCTTGCGGCGCGTGCGGTGATCGCGGCCATCGAGGCGGAGGCGCCGGCAACGACGCGCACGCTCTCCTCGCTCGCACGCACCTCGACGCGCGCGAAATCGCCGCCCAAGCGTAGCACGATGCCGCGCATCCCGCCGTCGCCGACGAGTAAATTGCTGCCGCTGCCCAGGACGAACCACGGCAAACGGCGACGCACGCAATGCGTGAGAATCGCGGCGAGTTCGTTCTCGCGTTCGAGTTGCGCGAAGGCATCGGCGGGGCCGCCGATCTTCCACGAGGTGTACGGCGCGAGCGGCTCGTCGAACGCGACGCGATCGCTCAGCAGTTCGCGCAGCATCGCGCGGTCGTCGTCGTCGAGCAGCGTCTTCATGCTCGACGCCGTGGTGAGGCTCACCGCAGTGCCGCCGTCGGCATCGCGCGTTCGGCGAGTCGCGCCGCGCTGCGGGTGATGGAGCCCGCGCCGAGCATTAACGCGAGCGTTCCCGGCGGCGACTCCTCCTCGATACGCTCGACGAGCTCTTCGACGCGCGCGACGTAGCGAACGTCGACGCCGAATTCGCTGAGACGATCGCCGATCGATCGTTCGCTGATGCCGGGAATCGGCGCCTCCGAGGCGGCGTAGATCGGCGTGAGATAGACGCGGTCGGCGCCGCGCAATGCATCGGCGAAATCGCGCGCGAGATAGCCGGTGCGCGAATAGCGGTGCGGCTGAAACGCCACCACGAGCGGCCCCGAGTGGTAGTTGCGCGCCGCCGCGATCGTCGCGCGGACCGCGGTCGGATGGTGCGCGTAATCGTCGACGACGGTGAGCCGTTGCCCGCGCGCGAGAATATCGAAGCGTCGGCGAACGCCGCAGAAATCGCGCAGCCCCGCGGCGATGGCGGCGAACGGCGCACCGACTTCGCAGGCAACGGCGATTGCGGCGAGTGCGTTGAGCACGTTGATCGCTCCAGGCACGTTGAGCGTGAGGGCGCCGCGCCGTTCGCCGCGCACCACGAGATCGAAGTGCGTGCTCAATCCCGAAAAGACGACGTTTGCCGCGGTGACGTCGGCGAGTGCGGTCATCCCGAAGGTGATCGTGCGTGCGGCACGCTCGCGCGCCGCCAACGATGCGGAGTTCGCATTGTCGATTCCGACGATCGCGGCACCCTCGGCAGGTAATCGGCCGAGAAATTCCCCGAAGGCGTCGATCAGGCGCGGCAACTCGTCGTCGGAGTTGAGGTGATCGTTCTCGATATTGTTGATCGCCGCTATCCGGGGTTGCAACAGCGCAAACGAACCATCCGATTCGTCGGCCTCGCAGACGAACCACGGCGAGCTCCCATCGACGGCGTTGCGCCCCAACTGCGGATCGATCCCACCGAGAACCAACCCCGCGTCGATTCCGCCCGCGCGTAGAATCGCGTGGAGCATCGCCGTCGTCGTCGTCTTGCCGTGCGTTCCGCAGATCGCGATGCCCTCGCGAAGGCTCGCGATCCGCGCGAGTAATTCGCCGCGATGCACCACGGGAAGCTTGCGCCGACGCGCTTCGCGAAATTCCGGATTATCGCGATCGATCGCCGAGCTCACGATCACTTCTTCGGCATCGCCGAGCGAATCGGCGTCGTGACCGACGTAGACGCGTGCGCCCTCGGCACGGAGCTGTTCGAGCAGCTCGCTCTCGGCGAGATCTGAGCCCGCAACGCTTTCGCCGCGCGCGAGCAGAATGCGCGCGAGCGCGCTCATTCCGATTCCGCCGATGCCGATAAAGTGTCGGCGCACGCTCTGGCTCACGTTTGGGTATTTCGCCCCGCGAGCGCCGCTATCCGCGCAAGAATCAGCGCGGTTGGCTCGGAAGTGTGTAAAGTCGCAACCGCCGCGCGTAGCTCCGCCAACCGTTCGGGCGCGCAGAGCCGAGCGAGCCAGCTCCCGAGCGAAGCGGCGCCGAGCTCCGCATCGGCGATGGCGACCGCCGCCCCGGTGCTCGCGAGCGCGCGAGCGTTCGCGCTCTGGTGGTCGTCGGCGGCATGGGGATAGGGCACCAAAATCGCGGGCAAGCCCAACGCGATGAGCTCGGCGAGCGTCGAGGCGCCGGCGCGTGCGAGCACGAGATCGGCGACCGCGAACGCATCGGCGGGATCGTCGAGGTAGGGGCGAATGGCGCCGCCCGCCGCACCGGGGAGCCGCGCGCGCACGCGATCGTACTCCCGCTCGCCGGTGAGGTGCAGCACCTGCCAGCCCGCCGGGAGCATCCCTTCGGCGAGCGCGCCGACGAGCGCATCGTTGAGCGAACGTGCGCCCTGGCTCCCGCCCATCGCCAGCAACGTGTGCCGCTCCGGGTCGAGCCCGAGCCGCTCCATCGCGGCGGCGCGCGGCGGCAGCGAGCGCAGCGAGCTGCGGATCGGCACCCCGGTGCAAACGTAACGCGCGCCGAATCGCGGGTCGCCCTGCGGCAGGCTTCCCCACACTTCGTCGACGATCGGTGCGAGAAGACGATTGGTGAGCCCGGGGCGCGCGTTGGGTTCGAGCAGCGCGATCTTCGCGCGCGAGAGACGGAACGTGCGTAAGATACGCGCCGCAACGACGAGTGGAAAGCAGACGTAGCCGCCGGTCGCGACGACGATATCCGGGCGCTCGCGCAACAATATCCCGAGCGCTTGTAGCACGCCCCAGCCGTTCGCGAAGCTCGCGCCCAGCAACGCATCGATGCGATCGCGGCGCAACGGGCGCGCGACGATGCGATGCAGGCGGTATCCCGCTTGCGGAACGAGGCGCGCTTCGAGCCGGTCGGCGGTGCCGACGAACGCGATCTGCGCGCGCTCGCCATCGCGTTCGCGCAGTGCGTCGGCGATAGCGACCGCCGGATAGATGTGCCCGCCCGTACCTCCTCCGGCGAAGAGGATGCGCACGCGCTAACTCCCTAAGCGGCGGCGGCGCCCGACGTTGGCGATCAACGCGACGGCGATGAGATCGACGACCAACGCGCTGCCGCCGAACGAGATAAAGGGCAACGGCACGCCGGTAACCGGCCACGACGAAGTGACGACGCCGATATTGATAAAGGCTTGTACGACGATTAACGCGGTGCAGCCGAGCGCGAGGAAGTATCCGAAACGATCCTCGGCGCGCATCGCAATCTTCACCGCGCGCGTTGCGAAGACGAGGAAGAGCGCGACGACGGTGAGCGTGCCGATCAGCCCCAGCTCTTCACCGACGATCGAGAAAATAAAATCGGTGTACTGCTCGGGGAGATAGAAGAATTTTTCGCGCGATGCCCCGAGGCCGACGCCCCACCAACCGCCCGAGCCGAGCGCGTAGAGCGACTGCACGATATGGAAACCGTAATTGAGCGGATCTTTCCACGGGTTCAGGAAGGCGAGAATGCGTTCGCGTTGGTAGGAATGCGCGAAGATCGAATAGATGACGAAGGGCGCGGTCGCAAAGATCCCGCCGAGGAGGTGCGGTATCCGCGCACCGGCGACGAAGAGCATGATAAAGCCGATCGCCACGATGATGCTCGCGGTCCCCATATCGGGCTCGCGCTGGATGAGCAGCGCCACCACGAAGATCGCAGCGAGCAACGGCACCACCCCGCGCGAAAACGAGCGCACGCGTTCGCCCATATCTGCCAACCGCACCGCGAGGAAAAAGACGAGGGTGAGCTTCGCAAACTCCGAGGGCTGAATGGAGAGCGAGGAGAGCCCGAGCCAACGGCGCGAGCCGTTCACGCTCGCACCGAGGTGCGGCACGAGCACCGCCACTAAGGCGAGCGTCGTCGCAATGAAGAGCGCGGGCGCGTAGGCGCGCAATTTCGTGTAATCGATGCGAAAGGCGACCCACGCGGCGACGCAGCCGACGCCCAACCACATCAATTGCCGTTTGAAGAAATAGGCGACATCGTGATGCACGGCGTACGCCGTCGTACTCGATGCCGAGAAGACCATCACCATGCCGATTGCGACCAAACACGCAACGCTAATAAAGAGAATCGCGTCGGGCGGCGCG